>JAJKHX010000079.1 GCA_021154785.1 Nocardiopsis sp. | reverse complement strand
GGACAGCTCGGCCAGTTCGGCGGCGCAGGCCGCGCATCCGGCCAGGTGGTCCTCGAACGCCCGCCGGTCAGGCTCCTCGAGCAGGCCCATCGAGTAGGCGCCGACGTCGGTGTGCGCGGTCATGCCGCCACCCCCCGCTCGGCCAGGACCACGCGGAGCGCCTTCAGCGCGTAGTAGACGCGTGACTTGACCGTGCCGACCGGGATCCCGAGGGCCTCGGCCGCGTCGTTGACGGTGCGGTCGCGCAGGATCGTCTCGTTCAGCACCTCGCGGTGAGCCGGCGTGAGCGACTGCAGCGCCTCGGCCACCATCATCTTCCGCAGCAGGTCTTCCATGGTGTCAGCGGCGGGGGAGTTCTCGAGCATCTCGTCCCCCGTCTCGGCCGGCCGGGCGCTCTTCCGGCGCCTGTCGTCGATGACGATACGCCGCGCCACCGTGGCCAGCCACGGCATCAGTGACGGCTGGGTCAGGTCGAGCCTGGCCGCCTGGCGCCAGGCCCGGACCATGGTCTCCTGCACGACGTCCTCGGCGTGCTGCCGGTCACCCGCGGTCAGCCGCAGCACGTAGGCCATCAGCGGTACCCGGTACTGGCGGTACATCTCGGTCACGAGCGCGTCGTCGGCGGTGCGAGATCGCACTGCTCCCCACATCGCGTCGCTCCGTCCGGCCGGCCGTCTTGAAAGAGACGTCTCGAAGGAGATACGCACCGGGCGCGGCTGAGGGTTCAATTAAAAGCCCGGAAAATACTCTGAACCCGCCGACCCCGGCGTTGCGTACCCCTGCCCGACACCGGCCGCGTCACCCTGGCGCCGCCGCTGACACAGGGGAGAGTTCATGAACATCACCAAGCACCTGCGCCGCCGCGCCGTGACCTGGGCCGCTGCGGGGGCAGCCGCCGTCGCGGCGGCCAGCGCGCTGAGCCTCACCGCGGCGTCGGCCACCCCGGCGAACACCGCCGCCAGCCGTCCGCTCACGTTCGCGATGGTGCCGTCGCCCGGCATCTCGTCCTGCCTGCCGCACGCCCGCGGCCTGGTCACCATCATCCCCGGGAATGAGAACGACCTCATGGAGGTCACCATCTCCGGCATGCCGAGCCACGCCGAGTTTGACCTGTTCGTAATCGAGCAGCCGAACAAGCCCTTCGGCGTCTCGTGGTACCAGACCGACGTGGACGCCGACAGCCACGGCGTCGGCCACGCCGTGGTCCGGGGCATTTTCGACCGCGAGACGTTCTCGGTGTCGCCCGGCGGCAGCACGACGTTCGCCCCGACCCACCAGTTCCACCTCGGGCTGTGGTTCAACGACCCCAACGTTCCGTTCAACCTGGGCTGCGAGCCCAACGGGCCGGGTACAAAGCCGATCGTGACGCCGTTCAACGGGGAACAGCACGCCGGCATCCAGGTCCTCAACACCGCCCAGTTCCCGGTCGGCGCGGGCCCGCTGTCCCGCGTGCACCGCTAAACCAGCCCGAGGGCCGGCCCGGCCCGCCGCGGCCGGGCCGGCCCTCGGTATGCCAGGGTGAGTGCCGTGAGTACAGAGGTGAACCGGCGGCGCTCCGCCTACTGGGATAAGCAGGCCGCCCGGTACGACCGCGCGATGAGCTTCTGGGACCGGCACCTGTTCGGGGACAGCCGCCCCTGGGCCTGCGGCCGGGCCGCCGGCGAGGTGCTCGAGGTCGCCGTCGGCACCGGCCGCAACCTGCCCTTCTACCCGGACGGGACCCGCCTGACCGGCGTGGACTGGTCGCCGGGCATGCTCGCCATCGCCCGCCAGCGCGCCGCTGACCTCGGCCGGGAGGCCGACCTGCGGCCGGGCGACGCCCAGGCTCTCGACTTTCCCGACGAGTCGTTCGACACCGTGCTGTGCGCGCTCGGCCTGTGCGCCATCCCGGACGACCGGCGGGCCGTCGCCGAGATGGCCCGGGTCCTGCGCCCCGGCGGCCGGCTGCTGCTGGTCGACCACGTGGCCGCCTCGACATCTGTTCTGCGCGCCGTGCAGTGGCTGTACGAACGGATCACCATCCCGCTGGCCGGCGAGCACTTCCGCCGTCGGCCCGTTGTCCACGTGCGTGAACTCGGCTTCGGAATCGAGGAGACGGAACGGTTCAGGCTCGGCATCGTCGAGCGCGTCTGCGCCCGCAAGCCCGGATGACCATCACTCCAGGTACCTGACGGCCATCACCCGGTCGCCGGGTCCAGGCGCCGGACGAACCGCACGCGGTCCTGGCCGTCGCCGTCGTACCCGGCCGCCACCGGGACGCCGTCCGCCCGGGCCTCGCCCGGCTCGATGTCGAAACCCATCCGCTGATGGAACGCGATCGAGCCGCGGTTCACCGGCGACGTCACCGCGTGCACCTCGGCGCAGCCCCGCGCCCGCACGGCTGCGAAGAAACGCTCGTACAGCTGCCGGCCCAGCCCGCGGCCGCGCTCCCCGGGATGGATGCCGACGAAGTGGATGTACGCCTCGGCCGGGCGTGACTGCGACCGGAACCCGACCAGGAACCCGGCCAGCTCGCCGTCGCGCTCGGCCGCGAAGCTGGTGTCGGTGAAATGCTCGAAGAACAGGCGCGGCAGCATGTCCGCCATGTGGCGGCCACCCCACCAGTCGTCGATGACGGTCATCACGGCCCGGTGATCCGACGAGCGGACCGGGCGGATCCGCACCGGCTGGGTCGGCACTGTCATATCCGCTCTCCTTTCCCTCTACGACGCACTGTAGGATCTGACCGCCCGTAACCGGACGCGAAGACCTACGAGTTCCACACCTACGAGGGCGCCGGCCACGCCTTCTTCTCGGTGAACCGCCCCGCCTACCGCCCCGAAGCCGCCGTCGACGGCTGGTCCAAGATCCTCGCCTGGTTCGCCCGCTACCTAGCCTCCTAGCCCCACCCGTCCGTCTATGCGCCGCACCCGCCTCGCACAGGCCATCCCTCCCGGCAGCTGACCCCAGTAATCCCATTAGCACCAAACGCCCCAAACCGATTCAATGAAAGTGGCGCCCTACCCGATAGAGAGGGTAGAACGCCACAACCACTGAATCACGACCTGGCTTGTGCGGAAATTCACGAAGCGTTTCCGCGGAAACGCCGGCGGCCCCGGCCGGGCCGCCGCCGGCGTTGCGGGGCTAGTGGGCGCTGGAGTCGGCCCAGATGTTGATGCCGGCCTCGACGGCGTGGCCGTCGATCGCGTCCAGTTCGCCGGCCGCGAACGTGGTGTTCGCGACCGCGGCCAGGTTCTCTTCCAGTTGCGTGACGCTGCTGGCGCCGATGAGCACCGAGGTCACCCGCTGGTCCCGCAGTGCCCAGGACAGGGCGAGCTGGGCCAGCGACTGGCCCCGGGCGGCGGCGATCCCGGCCAGGGCGCGGACGTGCGCCAGGGTCGGCTCGGTGATCTGGTCGGACGACAGCGAGCCGTTCTCGGTGGTGGCCCGCGACCCGGACGGCACGCCATTCAGGTACTTGCCGGTGAGTACGCCCTGGGCCAGCGGGGAGAAGGCGATGCAGCCCACGCCCTCACGGCTGAGCACGTCCAGCAGCCCGCCCTCGATCCACCGGTTCAGCATCGAGTACGACGGTTGGTGGATCAGCAGCGGCGTGCCCAGCTGCCGCAGGATCGACACCGCGTCCATGGTCCGTTCCGCCGAATAGGAGGAGATGCCGGCGTACAGGGCCCGGCCCGACCGGACCGCGGTGTCCAGCGCGCCCATCGTCTCCTCGAGCGGCGTATCGGGGTCGAAGCGGTGCGAGTAGAAGATGTCCACGTACTCCAGGCCCATCCGGCTCAGCGACTGGTCCAGGCTGGCCAGCAGGTACTTGCGCGAGCCGTGATCGCCGTAGGGGCCCGGCCACATGTCGTAGCCGGCCTTGGTGGAGATGATGAGCTCGTCGCGGTACGGGCGCAGGTCCTCCCGCATGATCCGGCCGAAGTTGATCTCCGCGCTGCCGTACGGCGGCCCGTAGTTGTTGGCCAGGTCGAAGTGCGTGACGCCGAGGTCGAACGCGCGGCGCAGGATCGCCCGCTGGTCCTCGATCGGCTTGCCGTCGCCGAAGTTCTGCCAGAGCCCGAGCGATACCTCGGGCAGCATGATCCCGCTGCGCCCGCAGCGGCGGTAGGGATGCCTGCTATAACGGTCACCGGCAGCAACATAGGTCATGCCGGAAGTCTTTCACTCCCGGCTCGAGGCACGCCGGCTGCCCCGTGCGATTATGTTGCCGGCTGTAGACGACGAGAGGGACGGGCGATGTACGACGCGATGCTGGCCGAGACCGTAACCATCACCGGGCACAACGGAGACGCGATCGAGGCGTACTCCGCCCGGACCCTGCAGGCCGGACCCGTGGGTGGCGTGGTCGTCATCCACCACCTGCCCGGTTACGACCGCCAGACCAAGGAGTTCACCCGGGCGCTCGCGGCCGGCGGCCTCAACGCCGTGATGCCGAACCTCTACCACCGCGAGGCACCCGGAGCGGATCCGGACGACGCGATGGCGGCCGCCCGCGCGGGCGGCGCGATCCCGGTCCCCGACGAGCGGATCGTCGGCGAGGTGGCGGGCGCGGCGGCGTACCTGCGCGGCCTGGGCAACGCCAACGGCAAGGTCGGCGTGATCGGCCACTGCTCCGGCGGCCGCCAGTCGTTCCTGGCCGCGGTCAGCCTGCCGCTCGACGCGGCGGTCGACTGCTACGGCGGCTTCGTGGTCGAAACCCCGCCCGAGGGTCATCCGCTGCACGGCTCGCCGGCCCTGGTCGAGCGGGCTCCGGACCTGTCCTGCCCGCTCCTCGGCCTGTTCGGCGCCGAGGACCAGCATCCCTCACCTGAGCATGTCGCCACGCTCGAAAGCGCGCTGAAGGCGAACGGCAAGACGTACGAGTTCCACTCCTACGACGGCGCCGGGCACGCCTTCCTGCAGGTGGACCGCACCAGCTACCGGCCCGAGGCGGCCGTGGACGCCTGGCAGCGGATCTGGGCCTTCTTCGGACGTTACCTGTAGTCACCCGGACGGCGAGAGGAGCCGGCATGTGCACGTACCTCACGGAGAAGGTCCCGGTCAGCGGCAGCGGCAAGGGGGCAGCCGGCTGGTTCCGGCTGACCGACGCCAGCGTCTACTTCGACCACCCAGTCCACGCCCAGTAGGAGCACACCCTCAACATCGACTTCCTCGACCCCGGCGCCGGCCCGTCGGCGCGGGTCGCGGTCGAGCTCACCGCCGAATCGGCCCGGGCCCTGGTCAAGGCCATCCAGGCCACCCTGGACTCGGTTCCGCCCGGCCTGCTGTAAGCACGGGGGAGCCATCCCCTCAGAGTGCGCTTATCGTGCCCCTCCGCACATACTTTCGCCAGGCCCGGAAATGTCGGTGCCTCGTGCGAGTATGCATGTGAGGGCCCCCGCGGAGGGTGGCAACGCGGGATGGAGGCGGCACGAATGCGGATCATCATCGAGCGGGACGCGCTGGCTGAGGCGGTCGCCTGGGTAGCACGGTCGCTGCCGTCCCGGCCGGTCCTGCCCATCTTGTCCGGGATGCTGCTCGAGGCCTCGGCGGGCAGCCTGACCCTGTCCTGCTTCGACTACGAGGTGTCGGCCAGGATCCAGGTGGACGCCGAGGTGACCGAGGACGGCATCGCGCTCGTGCCCGGGCGGCTGCTGGCCGAGATCACCAGGAGCCTGCCCTCGCTGCCGGTCGAGGTGGACCACGAGAAGGACGACGTCATCGTGACCTGCGGTCCGGCGTCGTTCACCCTGGTGACCCTGCCGGTCAAGGAGTACCCGCGGCTGCCCGAGCTGCCCCTGCTGGCGGGCACCGTCGACGGCGGCGCGCTGGCCACGGCGATCGGCCAGGTCGCCCCGGCGGCCAGCCGCGACGACACGCTGCCGGTCATCACCGGGGTCAACGTCGAGATCGACGGCGGCTCCATCCGGCTGGTGGCGACCGACCGGTACCGGCTCGCTATCCGGGAGCTCGACTGGAATCCCGCTCGCCCGGACACCCGCAGCACGATGCTGGTGCCGGCCAAGACGCTGGCGGACGCCGCCCGGATGATGGCACCGGGTGTCCTCGTCCGGGTCATGATCCGCGGCGAGCTCGGGAGCGCGGCCGCCCGGGCGGCCGCGGCCGGCGGGGCGGACTCACTGCACGCGGCCGAGGCGATGATCGGCTTCGAGTCGGCCGGACGGCGGCTGACCACCCGCCTGATCGCGGGGGAGTACATCAAGTACATGTCCCGGTTCCCGGACGGTTTCGGCAGCCGCGGTGACATGCCGGCCATCCCGCTCACCGAGGCGGTCAAGCGGGTGGCCCTGGTCGCGGAACGGGGCAGCTCGGTGCGGCTTTCTTTCGGCCACGGCAAGGTGACGATCGAGGCCGGCACCGAGGGACAGGCGCGAGCCCGGGAGACGGTCGCCGCCGACTTCACCGGTGAGGAAACCGCGATCGCGTTCAGCCCGCATTACCTGATGGACGGACTGGGCGCGGCCCTGATCGCGGCCACCGGCGCGCCAGGCGCCGCCGACAAGCCGCACGGCACCGATAAGCCGCACGGCACCG
>JAJKHX010000078.1 GCA_021154785.1 Nocardiopsis sp. | reverse complement strand
GGGCGGCGCGTCCTCGTCCGGCAGGACCAGGCCGGGCGCGACCACGTTGGACCGGATGCCGTGCCGGCCGTTCTCCCGGGCCACCGTGCGGGCCAGCGAGATCAGCCCGGCCTTGGTGCTGCCGTAGATGCCCTGCCGGATCGCGCCGAAGGCCGAGTCGCTGGAGATGAACACCACCGCGCCGCCGCCGCCCGCGCGCATCGGGCCGAGCACGGCCTGGGTGCAGGCGATGGCGGTGAACAGGTTCACCTCGATGGTGCGCTGCCACAATCCGCGGTCGGTCTGGTCGGCGAAGAACCCGGACTGGCTCCAGCCGGCGTTGTTCACCAGCACGTCGACGCCGCCCCAGGCGCTGACCGCCTGCCCGGCCACCGCCGCCGCCGCGTCCGGCGCGGTCAGGTCGGCCGCGGCCGACCGCACGTCCGCGGCGCCCGCCCGCCTGGCCTCGTCCGCGACCGCCTCGGCCTGCGGGCCGTCGATGTCGGCGACGAGCACCCGCGCACCCTCGGCGGCGAAGCCGAGGGCGATGCCGCGGCCGATGTTCGCGCCGCCGCCAGTGACGATGACCCGCGCGTCCCGGTGTCCCAGGTCCATCCGATCAGCTCCTCGCGCAGTAGTCTAATGTGTCTTAAAAACCTGGACCTGGAGCATCCCGATTGAGCACCGCCCCGGAACCGGCGCCGCCCGTCCTGACCACGATCGAGGCCAGCGTGGCACACATCGTGCTGAACCGGCCGCAGGCACGCAACGCCATCACCGTCGCGCTGGCCGCCGGGCTGGTTGGCGCGCTGCGTGAGGCCGCCGCGCGGGCGCGGGTGATCGTCATCCGCGGCGCGGGCGGCCACTTCTGCGCGGGCGGCGACTTCGGTGAGGTGTCCCGGCTGCGGGCCGGGGGACCGGCCGCGCTGCGCCCGCTGTTCGAGACGTTCGGCGCCGCCTGCGAGCTGATCGGCGAGCTGCCGGTGCCGGTCATCGCCGCCGTCGAGGGCTACGCGATGGCCGGCGGCTTCGAGCTCATCCAGGCCTGCGACATCGCTATCGCCCGGGACGACGCCGTGCTGGCCGACAACCACCTGAACTTCGCCATGATCCCGGGCGGCGGCGGCTCCCAGCGGCTGCCGCGGATCGCCCGATCGCAGCGCGCGCTCGGCCTGATCCTGTCCGGCGACCGGCTCACCGGGGCGCAGGCGCAGCAGTGGGGCCTGGTGTACCGGGCCGTGCCGGCGGCTGAGTTCGAGCCCGCCGTCGCCGGGCTGGCCGCGAACCTGGCGGACAAGGACGCGGTCGCGCTGGCCCGGGCCAAGCGGCTGGTGCGGGACGGGCTGCGGCTGCCACTGCGGGACGGGCTCGCGCTGGAGACCGACGCCATCATCGAGCATCTGGGCGGCGGGGGCGCCGCCGCGGGCATCAGCCGGTTCGCCGGCCGCGACCGAGAGGAATCATCATGACGGAGCGGCTGATCGGCGACGGTCTGGTCCTGCTCGACCTGGACGCGGACGGCGTCGGGCACCTGCGGCTGAACCGGCCGGAGGCGTCCAACGGCATGAACGTCGACTTCCTGCGGGCGCTGCACGACGCCGTGCTGACCGCGCACGGCGAGCCCCGGCTGCGGGCTCTGCTGCTGTCCGGGCAGGGCCCGAACTTCTGCGCCGGCGGCGATGTGAAGACGTTCGCCAGCAAGGGCGCCGACCTGCCCGACTACCTGCGCCAGGCCACCTCCTGGCTGCAGGCCTGCGTGCAGGGCCTGCTGTCGCTGCAGGTGCCGGTGATCGCGTCGGTGCACGGGTACGCGGCGGGCGGCGGCGGGTTCGGCCTGGTCTGCGCCAGCGACCTGGTGGTGGCGGGGGAGTCGGCGAAGTTCCTGGCCGGGGCGACCCGGGTCGGGATGGCGCCGGACGCAGGCGTGTCGGTGACCCTGCCGCTGCTGGTCGGGCTGCGCAAGGCACTGGACATCATCATGACCAACCCGGTGCTCACCGCGGCCGAGGCGCTCGAGATCGGCCTGATCACCCGGGTAGTGCCCGACGGCGAGCTGGAGGCGCAGTCACTGGCCCTGGCCCGGTCGCTGGCCGGCGGCGCGACCCGGGCCCTCGGCGCGGCCAAGCGGCTGGTGTGGTCCGGCCTCGGCGCCCGGGTCGAGGCCCAGCTGCCCGAGGAAGCCCGCACGGTGGCCGAGCTGTCCGGTTCGGCGGACGCGCTGGAGGGGCTGGCCGCCGTCATCGAGCGCCGCGCGCCCGTCTTCGGCGGCCGCTAGCCTGTCCGGCATGGGCAACCTGCGGTATTCCGAGTCCGTCGTCGTCAGCCGCTCGCCGGAAGACCTGTACGACATGGTCGCCGACGTGACCCGGATGGGGGAGTGGAGCCCGGTCTGCCGGGCCTGCTGGTGGGACGACGGCGACGGCCCCCGGGCCGGGGCCTGGTTCACCGGCCGCAACGAGCTGCCCGGACGGACCTGGGAGACGCGTTCGGAGGTCGTGGCGGCGGATCGCGGCCGTGAGTTCGCCTGGGTGGTCGGCGGCGCCTGGGTCCGGTGGGGCTACACGTTCACCCCGGTGGACGGCGGCACGCAGGTCACCGAGTCGTGGGAGTTCCTGCCCGGCGGCATCACCCGGTTCCACGACCGGTACGGCGACGACGCCGAGAACCAGATCGCCGAGCGCGCCGAGGCCGCCCGCCGCGGCATCCCGGTCACCCTGGCCGCCATCAAGCGGGCCGCCGAGGCGGCCTCCTGACCGTGTCGATGTGCCTTCGGGCAGTCTCTGCTGTGCCCGGCCCTCATAGGATCGGTGCGTGTCTCGGGCGCGGCGGCTGATTCTCGTCTTGGTGCTGAACCTGGCGCTGGTGGCAGTGCTGGTGGTGACGGGGCTGGCAGCGCATTCACTGGCGGTCATGGCAGCGGGCGCGGATTACCTGGCCGATGCGGGCGCGATCGGGGTGTCGCTGCTGGCGATCTGGCTGGCCGGGCGGCCGCCGAGCCTGGCCCGCCCGTCTGGTTACCCGAATGCGACCAAGTGGGCGGCGCTGGTGAACGCGGGCTGGCTGCTGGTGCTGAACGTGATCATCGCCGGGACGGCCGTTGCGCGACTGGCGGCGGGCGCGCGGCAGGTCCAGGGCTTGCCGGTGCTAGTCGCCAGCGGCATCGCGGCGCTGGTCATGCTGGCCGGGGCGCTGGCTTTGGCCGGTGATGCCGACGGCGGTGATGACGGGGACGACCTGAACGTCAAGGCCGTGCTGCTGGACACGGCGGCCGACGCGGCGGCGGCGGCCGGGGTGGCGGTCAGCGGTGCGGTTATCTTGGCGGCCGGGGGCTGGTACTGGCTTGATCCGGCGGTCGCGCTGGTCATCGCGCTGGTGGTCGGCTATCACGCGCAAAAGCTGGTCCGCGAGGTGACAGCCGCGCTGCGGCCGTGATGCCCGGCCCCGGCCGGGCATCACGGCACGGGGGAGCCGGGGCCGCTTCGCGCGCCGCCAGGCGCGCGAAGCACGAGCGCGCTGCTGGTGATCATGTAATTACCCTGGGGTGGGTCAGAGCTGAAGAGCTGCCTTGATGGTCAGGCGGCGGGATCGGCTCATGTTTCCGGACTTCGCATCATGCCCTACAGGTGACCGTTCCTCCATGATCTTGGACCGTCAAAGTGAGTAGGTGGCCTCGATTACGAGACGCCGCGCTGAGCTGGCCTGGTCGATGTGGGATTTATCAAAGCCCCCTCTATGACGCTCGATGTGCCATCGGCGCCGTCGCTTGCCTCGCGACCGGCAGGCCGGCGTCGGCGGCCTTGATCACCTGGTCGAGGAGCGTGGCCAGTTCACGGCACTGCTCCGGGGTCAGGCCGGCTGCCAGGTGGCGGCGGATGGCCTCGCGGTAGACCGGCCAGGCAAGCCGTAGCGCGTCGCGGCCCGCAGGGGTGAGGACGGCGAAGCTGGACCGGCCGTCGGCCTGGTCCGGCTGGCGCTCGGCCAGCCCGGCGGCGGCGAGCTCGTCCATGATCCGGCTCACCCGGGTCCGGCTGAGCACCACCCGCTGGCCGAGCTCGCTCATCCGCAGCCGCCGGCCGGGCGCGGCGTTCAGCTCGAGCAGGACGTCGTACCAGGACAGCGTGATCTGCCCGGCCGCCCGCAGGTCCGCCTCGACCGCGGGCACCAGCCTGCTGTGCGCCACCAGCAGCCCGCGCCACGCGTCGACCGCGGGATCCTCCGGCCTGGACGCCCCACCGGCGCTGGTCGCAGCCTCTTCCGTCATGTGCCTCATTTTACCAGTTGCGTGCGTGCGTGAGCACATATACTATGTGCGTACGCACGCACATTTATTACGAGGAGAATCTCATGACTCACACCGAAGCCGGGCCGGCCGTCACCCGGCAGATCGACGGCGCGGAACTCCCGGCCGCGGGCCGGTGGCAGATCGATCCCGGTCACACTGAGCTCGCCTTCATCGGCCGCCACTTTATGCTCACCAAGGTCCGCGGCCGGTTCACCGGCCTGACCGGCGTGATCCAGGTGGCCGAGGAGCCCGGTGACACCATGGTCGACGTCACCATCGACACGACCACGGTGGAATCCGGCAACGAGGCCCGCGACGAGCACCTGCGCTCCGCGGACTTCTTCGACGTCGAGCACTATCCCGCCGCCACGTTCTCGGCCCGCGCGTCCGGCTGGCAGGGCACCAGGGGAGCGCTGGCCGGCGAGCTGACGCTGCACGGGATCACCCGGCCGGTCACCCTGCAGGCCGAGTACCTCGGCTACACCGCCGACCCGTGGGGCGGACACCGGGTGGTCTTCACCGCGGCGGGCACCGTCAACCGCGAGGACTGGGGCCTGACCTGGAACCTGCCGCTGGACGGCGGCGGGCTCCTGGTCTCCAGGGAAATCCGCATCGAGATCGAGCTCGAGGCGGTCCGGCAGCCCTGAGGGGCGGGCGGCTAACTCATCCCGCCGGGACCACCATGAAGTCAGTGACGAACGAGCTGACCTCACCCGGGGCGGCGTACCCGACGAACGTCGGGTACGCCCCGTCCCCCCAGCCGGACGAGACGAGGATGACGTTTGCCCCCGACGGCTCGTCGGTGACCGCGCCTGCGACACCTGGCACTGGCCTCAGCGGGATCTCGGCCGGGATGTAGACGTCTTCGACCTGCTCGTAATCCCAGCCGGCCAGGGCACGTACGGCCGTCATGTCGGCCAGCGTGCCCGTGCCGGCGTCCACGCCGTACCCGAAGAACTCGTTCTCGCCGAGCACCGAGGGATCGTTTCCCGCCACCAGGGCCGGCTCCCACCAGGCCGCCGGCTTGTCACCGATGACTAGCTGGAGGGCCGCCACCCGGCGCTGCTGCTCGGCGCCATCCCGGTACAGGACCGCAACCCAGGCCCGCAGCGGGTAGGCGCCCGGCGCAACCCGGACGGTGAAGGGCTCGGCGTCATCGGCGGTCAGCGGGTCACAGCCGACCACCTCGCCGGTGGGCAACGTGACGTCCCCGAGCGGGTGCGGCTCGATCACGTACTCGTCGTGCTGGTCGGCGTACCGGGCGCCGGGCGTGAGCAGCCGGCTCAGGTCAGGGGCATACGACATCGGGGCCTCCAGGTGACGGCATCAGGCGGCATTGCCTGCCACATGGCTATGATCGTCCGGTGCCTACACCTCTGGACGAGCCTGGTACGCCCGTCAAACGAACGAGAGTAACCCTGGCAGAAGTCCCCGGGCTGCTGCGCCAGGGGGCCGTGCTGGTCGCGGCCGGCCGGGTCGCGCTGGGCGCGACCGCCCTGGCCTGGCCCTCGGTCCCGGCCCGGCCGTGGGTCGGGGCGTCGTCCGGTGACCTGGCCGCCCGGGTATTCGGCCGCGCCCTGGGCGCGCGTGACCTGGCCCTGGGCCTCGGCGCGCTGGCCGCCCTGCAGGGCCCGCCCGCCGACCCCGGTCAGGCCGCCACCTGGGTGGCCGCTGGCGCCCTGTCCGATGCCCTGGACGTGGCCGCCAGCCTGGCGTCGTGGGACGAGCTGCCCCGGCTGACCAAGTGGCTGGTCGCCGCGTCGGCCGGCGGTGCGGCGCTCGCCGGGGCCGCCGCGGCGGTGTCCCTGGTCGCCTCGCGCAGGTCGGCGGTCGTGCCCGGGACGGACAGCGGCGTCGCAGTCGAGTCCTGATAATGGACGTTCCCGAGGACTATTTCCCCGAGCGGGTCGCGGCGACCTACGATGACGGGCCGGACGTCAACGGGCCGGGGGCCGCGGACGCGGCGGCTGATTTCCTAGCGGAGCTGGCGGGCCGCGCGGCCCGCTCGGGTCACCGGCGGGCGCTCGAGTTCGGCATCGGCACCGGGCGTATCGCGCTGCCGCTGGCGCGCCGCGGCGTCGAGGTGCACGGCATCGACCTGTCCGAGGCGATGGTGGCCCGGCTGCTCGCCAAGCCGGGCGGCCACGCCATCGGCGTCACCATCGGCGACTTCGCCACCGCCACCGTATACGGCACGTTCTCGCTGGCGTACCTGGTCTTCAACACGATCATGAACCTGACCACCCAGGACGCCCAGGTGGCCTGCTTCCGCAATGCCGCGGCCCACCTGGAGCCGGGCGGCTGCTTCGTCATCGAGACCCGGGTCCCGGACCTGCGCAGGCTCCCGCCGGGGCAGGACGTGCTGCCGTGGCACGTCAGCCCGGAACGCTGGGTGTCCTACTCCTTCGACGTGGCTACCCAGGCGATGCGCGGGCACTACGTCGACTTCACCGACGGCCGCGGCGAGTACCGCACGATGCCGTTCCGGTACGTGTGGCCGGCCGAGCTCGACCTGATGGCGCAGCTGGCCGGGATGCGACTGCGGGACCGCTGGGAAGGCTGGGCGGGGGAGCCGTTCACCAGCGAGAGCCGCCACCACGTCTCGGTCTGGGAGAAGCCGTCCGGCTGAGTCCCGGCCGGTGCCGGCCGGCGTTACGCCGGGTCGTCGTCTTCCTCGTCGTCGTCACCTTCCACCACGACGACCACGCCCGCCCGGTACATCTGGTCCCAGGCCTGCTCGCAGGCCTCGAACCGTGCCTTCGCCTGGACCCAGCTGGCGTGCTCGGTCTCGGTCAGCGGCATGCCCGACACCTCGGCTTCGAGCTTGCGCTGGTTGATCTGCTCCCACTCACGCCTGGCCTGACGCCATTGGTGCTGGAAATCTTCCACGTCCATGTCCTCGATGTCCACGCCAGATTCTCCTTATCAGGGCCGGGGCTTATCGGGGCCGGGGCGGCAGCGGATGCCGCGGCTCGTAGATGCCACATTCCGAGCCGTCCGGCAGGCGGATCGCCGCCAGGAGCCCCCAGCCTTGGTCGGACACTTCCTGTGCCACCTCGACCCCCTTGGCCCTGAGCTCGGCCAGGGTGGCCTGGATGTCGTCACACATGAGGTACAGCTCGTGCCGGGTCGGGCCGGCGGCCGGATGCACGGCCAGCTCGGCCGGGGGCAGGGCGAAGATAAGCCAGCCTCCGCCCGCATCGGCCGACGGCAGGCCGAGGACGTCGGCGAAGAAGGCGCGAACCTTCTCCGCCGCGGGCGAGAACACGATGGCGTGCATCCCGGTGATCACGCCGCGATCCTAGCCGCCAGGCTGACGGCCGGCTGGCAGGAGCGGCAGAAGGAGTTCGGGGCGCAGCGCGATCACAGTACCGGCGCGGCCCCAGCGTCAGGGTTCACCCTGAGGCCCCGGAGGCCGCACTTCAGGGTGGGAACCGGGGCTGATCCCGATCGACCGGAGCCGCCCCTGGCGGCAGTCTTAAAGCGTGACCCGCAGGCAGCGGACTTAAGAAGGAGACCGATCACCATGCTTGGAATCATCGCCCTGGTCGTCATCGCCATCGTGGCCCTGAGCCTCCTCGGCCTGGCCGTGCACCTCCTGTTCTCCCCGTGGCTGCTGGTGGCCATCGCCATCGTGGCCTGGATCAAGTTCTGGCCGCGCCGGTCGCAGCGGTAACCGCCAGCGTTGACGCGCTCGCCCGGGCCGGACTCAGAACAGGGTCGGCGGCCCGGCGGGGACCGGCTCAGGGAGCGGCTCGACCTCGGGCACACGAGCTCGCACGTCGTCGTGGAAACGGCGTGCGAGCTCGAGCGCGTCTACGTTGTCGGGCGTGTGGATGAACACGGTCGGGGAGCGCCCCTCACGCAGCCAGCCCGCGACCACCTCGGCCCAGGGCTGCCAGCCCGCGGCGGTCCGGGCCGGGTCGTCCCGGCCGATGTAGCGGACGACGGGACTGGACGTCAGGGCCCGCGACCGGCGGGGCAGGCGCGGCTTTTTCGTCCAGGCCTCCCGTTCGGCGTCACTCACCGGCGGGCTGCCGAACAGGACGGTCGTATCGAAGGTCACCCACTCCGCGCCGACGGTGGCCAGAGCCCGCTCGAGCTGCTGCCCCGAGCGGGGATCGTCGAAGAAGTCGCGGTGCCGCACCTCGACGCCGTACCGGTACTGGCGCGGCAGGCGGCGCAGGAAACTAGCGAGCGCGCCGAGGTCGCCGGGGCCGAAGGACGGCGGCAGCTGAACCCAGAGGGTGTGGGCACGTTCCCCGAGGGGCTCGATCGCGGCCAGGAAGGCGCGGACCGGGACCTCGACGCCGGCCAGGCGACGCTCGTGGGTGACAGATTTCGGCAGCTTGAGGATGAACCGGAAGTCCGGGCCGACCTGACCCGCCCAGGACCGCACCGTGTCCAGGGTCGGCGTCGCGTAGAAGGTCGTGTTGCCCTCGACGGCGTTGCACCAGGTCGCGTACGCGCTGAGGCGCTCCCGCGGCGGCAGCGGATGCGGCAGGTAGCGGCCCTGCCAGGGGGCGTAACTCCACATCGCGCAGCCGACGTGGAGTTCCATGGCCCCGAGATTACCGGAGCTCACACCGGCGGCCGCCGAGGCGAAATCAGCGGTGCATCCCGGTGGCAAGCGGCAGGAAGAGGCCGTCGACGATCGAGGTGATCCGTTCCCGGGGAAGCGGTTTCATCGTCATGAGGATGTCGTGGCGCACCAGGTCGACGGGCATCGCGAGAACCGCGGGGGAGAGCAGTCTCGTCCGGGAACCGCGGAGGCCCGCCCGATATCAGAGGCGCGACGCTAGGACGCGGGTAGCGTGTCGGTGTCGGAAGGACGGGTCGATGCACGTTTTCCTTGAGACAGACCGGCTGGTGCTGCGCCGGTTCACCATGGCCGATGCGGACCACCTGGTGAGCCTGGATGCCGATCCCGACGTCATGCGCTTCGTCACCGGCGGGGTACCCACGTCCCGCGAGGAGATCGAGAACGAGGTCCTGCCCGCGTTCCTCGGTTATTACCAGCGGTTCGAGGGCTACGGGTTCTGGGCGGCCATCGAGAAGGAGACCGGCGACTTCCTGGGATGGTTCCATTTCCGGCCCGGTGAGCACGCCGCGCCCGGCGAGGCCGAGCTCGGCTACCGGCTGCGCAAGTCAGCCTGGGGCAAGGGATACGCCACCGAGGGGTCGCGCGCGCTGATCCGCAAGGGCTTCACCGAGTACGGCGTGCAGCGCGTGATCGCGGAGACGATGACGGTCAACCAGGCCTCGCGGCGGGTGATGGAGAAGGCGGGCCTGAAGCTGGCGCGGACCTTCCGCCAGCCCTGGCCGTACCCCATCGAGGGCGACGAGTTCGGCGACGTGGAATACGCGCTGGACCGGGCCGGATGGCAGCAGCAGGCCGCGGCGGAGGGCTAGAGCCCGGCCTCGGCGCGGAGCTCGGCGATGCACTCGGCGCTGCCGCAGGTCCGGCCCGAACCCAGGCGCGGCTGGCCGCACCGGCAGGTGGGCCGCAAGCGGGCCAGCCAGGCGCCGTAGGCCAGCAATTCGGCGATGCCGCCGGGTCCGGGAATGGAGACGACGGGCCGGATCCGGCCGCCGGGCATCGCCAGCCACTCCCGCGGCCGGTCCGCCGCGGGATCGCCAGTCACGCTACCCATACCTCTATTTTGCCCCGTGACGGGCCATGCCGGCGCTAGTGGGCATACTGCCCGATGACCAGGGAGGCGGGGCTGTGCTGGGGCCTGAGCACCGCGATGGCCAGCCGGGTGGCACCCGGGCTCCACGACGCCAGCTGCACCTTGGTCGTAAAGCTCAGCTCGGCCACCAGGCTGTCGCCGCCGGCGGGCCACCCGAAACCGACCAGGGCGCTGCTGCTGACAAAGCTCTGCGGGACGACCGTCAGGCGGCCGCTGGCCACCGACACCAGCTCCAGCCGCACCGCCTGCGCGCCGTCGGCTGAGTCGCTGCTGAAGCCCAGCTGGAGCGCCAGGAGGCGCTCGTCGGGGCTGAAGGCGGCATTGGCCACCGAGCTCGACGCGGGCAGCCGGACCGACTCCGGCCGGTCGTCGGCCAGGTTCAGCACGTGCACCCGGCAGCGCGCGGTACAGAGCGGCACCCAGGCGACCTGGCTGGCGCTGGCCGCGATCACTCCCTCAAAGGAGCGGCCGGCCTTCGCCGTGA
This sequence comes from Nocardiopsis sp., assembly GCA_021154785.1. Classification (GTDB taxonomy): domain Bacteria; phylum Actinomycetota; class Actinomycetes; order Streptosporangiales; family Streptosporangiaceae; genus Palsa-504. The sequence goes on along the minus strand of JAJKHX010000078.1, from coordinate 9,555 downwards.
CCGGGTCCCACAGCCGGTCGGCCGTCGCTCCCGGCAGCCGGGCCACGGGCGCCAGCAGCAGACCGCGGACGGTTCCCCGCTCGATCAGGTAGCCGCCGGGCAGGCTGACCGGCGACCCGGCCTGCCGTCCGGTGGCGCTGACTTCCCGCGCCGTGCCCGCGATGGTGCCCGGATCGGCAAGTGACGGGTAGCTGGTCAGCCACAGCGTGCCGGAGGCGCCCGGGGCGACTGCGTTCGCCAGCCCCACCCGGGTCGCGGACTGCCCGCTGTCGGCCAGGAAATACACCGCCCGCGGGGGACCGGCGCAGCTGGCGCAGCCGGCCGGGGTCACCGGATCAGCCTGCACCGCCCAGCCGCCCGCCGCGCGGATGAACTGGTAGCCAGAGCGCTGCCGCGGCAGGCCGCCGATCAGCGCGGTCCGGCCGGTGGCCGGCCAGAACCACATCGGCTGCGCTCCGGCCGCCGGCAGCCGCAGATGGCCAGGCCAGGGCAGGGTCCGGCCCGTGATCCCGTCGGGTTCGGCCACCACTGCCTGGTCACCGGAAACCCCCTGCACCCCCTGGGGCAGCGGCAATGGGGAGGCGGTCGCGGCTACCGGGGCCGGCCGCGGCGTCCCCTGCGACCGCGGCAGGTAGTGCATGACGGCCACGGCCACGAGTACGAGCACGACAGCGCCCCCGATGCGGCGCGGCCACGGGCCGGACTCACGATCACCGCCCTGGCTCAGGATGTCAGGCACAGCCAGCCGTCACCGCCCAGAGCGTCGTAATCTTTGAATATCACGATATCTCGGGCTGTCTCGCGCCGTTCAGAGAGAGCGGAGGTACTCGGCGACCGTTCCAGGCTCCGCTGGATCGGCGACCAGCCCGATGTACCCGTCCGGGCGGACCAGGACCAAGGTGTCGGTGCCGTACGCGCGGGCCGCGTGCCCTTCGGCGTCGAGGAGGCTGCCCGGCCCGACCCGGTAGGATTTCACGATGTCCGGCCCGATATCGCCGGGCACCGCGGCGCCGCGTTCGCCGATGCCGAGCAGGGTGAAGTGCGGCCCGCGGAACAGGTCGAAGAGGCGGACGGGCGAGCCGGTGACGGCGTCGCGCAGCGGCGCGTCGGGCGCCCGGTCGCCGGGCTGCGGTCCGTCCGGCCGGCTCGCGGTGCGGCGGGAGAGTCGGCTCCACGGGTACCGGAGCCTGAGCTGCGTGAGTTCGGATGTGGCCACGGCGTCTACGCCGCCGCCCGTCTCCTTGATCGCGTCGAGGACGACGTCGAGCAGATCCGAGGTGATGCCGAGCAGCCAGCTCGCGATCGGCAGCCGTTCCTCCTCGTACGTGCCGAGCAGGCCCGGCGCAGCGTGGCCGGCCAGGACCAGGCCCAGCTTCCAGCCCAGGTTGTAGGCGTCCTGGATGCCGCTGTTCATGCCGAGGCCGCCCGCGATGGGGTGGACGTGTGCGGCGTCCCCGGCGAGGAACACCCGGTCCGCCCGGAGCTGGTCGACCATGCGCACCTGGACCCGGTAGGTCGAGCGCCACGCCAGGTCGTGCAGGCGCACGCCCGGAACGCCGGCGACCCGGTCGAAGGTCTGCTGGAATCGTTCCAGCGTCGGTTCCAGCGGTGAGCCGTCCTGGTCGAGCTCGTGTGACGCCTGCACCTGGAAGGCGTTCGTGCCGGGAAGCGGGCACAGCATGATCGCGCCGCCGCCGGCGAACCACTGGTGCCAGGCGTCGCGGCTGAGCCCGTCGACCTCGATATCGCCGACGGCCATGAGCTGGACGTCAGGCGTCTGGCCGCGCAGGCTCAGGCCCAGTGCCTTGCGGACGGTGCTGCGGCCGCCATCGCAGCCGACCAGGTAGCGCGCCTCAAGCGGCGCCTCGCCGATCGTGGCGGTCACGCCGCCGGCGTGCTGGCGGAAGCCGCGCAGCCCGGTGCCCAGCTCGACGGTGACGCCAAAGCCGGCCAGCCGCTCGCGCAGGATCTGCTCGACCCGCCACTGGGGGATCATCAGGCCGACCGGATACGGGATGTCCGGCGTGGGCACGTGCCCGGCCTCGGGGTCGGTCTCGGCGATCACCTCCGCCCCCCGGTACTTGCGGAACAGCATGTGGGTGACCCCGGAGGCCAGGATCCGGTCGATCACCCCGAGGTCATCGAGCACCTCCAGGCTGCGCGGGCTCAGCCCCTTGCCGCGGGAACCGGACGGGAACTCCGGGGCCTGGTCGATGATGCGAACGGCGACGCCGCGCCGGGCAAGATCACACGCGAGCGTCAGGCCGGTCGGGCCGGCCCCCACCACGAGGACATCTGTCTGCGTCATGTTCCCATCAAAACGTTACTCAGTTAAAAATGCAACTCGGTTAATAATGTTACGCTGTCCAGATGACCGAGCCGGCCGGGCTGCGGGCCCGCAAGAAGGCGCGCACCCACGACGTCATCGCCGAGGTGGCGATCTCGCTGTTCCTGGCGCGCGGCTTCGACCACGTCTCGGTCACCGATATCGCCGCGGCGGCCGAGATCTCCAAGCCGACCCTGTTCCGGTACTTCCCCACCAAGGAAGACCTGGTGCTGCACCGCTTCGCCGATCACCAGGGCGAAGCCGCGCGCATCGTCCGTGGCCGGCCGGCCGGCGTCCCGCCGGTCACCGCGCTGCACCGGCATTTCCGGGCCGGCCTCGACTGCTATGACCCCGTCACCGGCCTGAACGACCATCCCGGGGTGGTGGCGTTTCACCGGCTGGTGTTCACCACGCCGAGCCTGGCGGGACGGCTCACGCAGTACATGCTGGACGACGAGGAATCACTGGCCGGCGCCCTCGGCCCGGGCATCGAGGCCCGGCTGCTGGCTGCCCAGGTGCTCGCGGTGCAGCGGGTGCTCGCCCGCGCCAACTGGCACAAGATCGCCGGCGGGCGGACGGCCCGCGATGTCCGCCCCGAGGCCGCCGCCGACGCCGACCTGGCCTTCGCTCAACTGCGGTCCGGGACCAGCGAGACGTCCTAGAACACCGAGATGTGCACGTGGTCGTAATGGTTCGCGGTGATACTGCCGCGGTCCTCCATCGGGACCCAGGCCGAAGAGCCGCTGCGGATGTCCCAGATCCGCTGCCGGTAGATGATGTACAGGATCCCGAGCCGGGAGGCGTTCGCCTGGGCCCACGCCGCGATGTCGTAACCGTGCTGGATCCAGGAAGCGGCCGGCATGACGCCCCCGGAGCTGAGCATGAAGTCGCACGCCCGGCCGAGCGGATGCTCGCCGTCGCTGCCGGGCCGGTAGCAGCCGATGGCGGAGAACGGGCCGAACCGGCGGTCGACCTCGTCTCGTACCTCGCGCATGCGGGGCGTGATGGTGTCCCCGATGGTCGGCGACTGCGGGTGGAACTTGTCCAGCAGCTGCTTGACCCGCTTCTGCTGGCCCGCCAGGGAATCCACCATCGTGCGCAGCCCGGCCACCTTGACCTGCGCGGCCTGCCGGGCATTGCTCCCGGCCACTACCAGCCGTTGCAGCTGCTGTTCCCGGGCGTCGCGCTGCTGGGCGAGGTATTCAACGGTCGCGGACCGGCCGAGCGCCTGCTGCGGGTCGCCACCGGAGAGGAACGCGAGCGCCAGGTCGGGCGGGCTGCCCATGTAGCTGGCCGCCGCGAGCCGGGCGAGCTGCTGATGCGCGGCCGCGAGCTGGCGGTCCAGCACCCGGACCCGGCCTGCTGCCGCCTCAGCGGCGGTTTCCGCTCCGGTGAGCATCTCGAGCTGGCCGCGGTACTTCTTGGCCAGATCGTCCGCGCGGGCCTCCAGCTGGGCGACCGGCGCCGGGCCGTCATCGCGGGCCAGCTGGCTGTACACGTCAGCTGCCGTCAGGGCGGGCGGCGCCGCGGCCCGGGCGGACGTGGCCAGCAGCGAGCATGCGACAGCCATGACGACGACCCCACCCCAGCTGCGGCGCAACGGCTGACCTCTCCCTTCGCCGGCACGGTGTTCACAGGGTTCACACACGTGGCAGGCTGAGCCTCAGGGTCATGCGAGCTACGCCGGACGATATCAGCCCGATTCGCCATGTGCTGGGGGTTCCGGGGACTGCCCGGACCTGAGCTGACTCAGCCGGGCCGTCCCCAGGACAGCCAGCGGCGACTCAGCGCGGCTGGATCTCGCCCATCGGGCCGAAGCCGTCGTGCGGGGTGTCGATGTAGATGATCTGCGGCTGCGTGGCCACCAGGTCGGGCGCGCTGTCGAAGAACTTCTTCACGTAAGGCTGCTTGACGTGCGTGCCGCCCGCCTCGGCGTCCTTGAAGCCCTCGATGCAGATGAACTGGTTGTCGTCGGTCAGGCTCCGGGAGAACTGGAAGAACAGGCAGCCGTCCTCGGAGTTGACGTCCTTGGCGTAGGAGTCGGCCAGCGCCAGCCACTCGTCCATCTTCTCCGGCCGGATCTGCATCTTGATGTTGATCAGGATCATGAGGTCCCCTCCTGCTCGGTGACAGTCGTCATCATCGTGGTGCGATCGCCAGTGACCCGTCAACTGCAGCGGTTGTCCGTCTCAATGCGCGACGCCCGATAGCGGCTGGCTTACATATCTTGCGTGCCAGGAGGCGCAGGCCGCGTCACGTCGGCCGCGGCGGCTGGTACACGCTGCGGTTCGCCCCGGCGGCCTCGCCGTCATCCCGCATGATCCGGTCCCGGTATGACCGTGCGGTGACCTGGCCCGGCCCTTGCTGGCTACCGGAACGTGACCTGCGCCGCGTCGCGGACCCCGACTCCGTCGGATGCCAGGCCCTGTTCGACCTGAGCCGAGATCTCCGCGGCCGGGGCCGCGTCGTCGTAGGTGGCATGCGCCCCGGCGGCCAGGACGACGTCGAAGCCCGCGGCGCGGGCGGCACGGGCCGTGGCCTGGACGCAGTACTCGCTTTGCATGCCCGCCACCACCACCTGCCCGATGCCGCGCTCGCGCAGGGTGCCAGCGAGGCCGGGGTTGGAGGCGAACGTGTCGGGCTGGTCCTTGCGGACGACCAGTTCCCCGCCTGCGGGCGGGAACACCAGCTCCCAGCCCGGCGTCCCCGGGAGATCCGGGTCGCCCTCGGAACCGTCGTTCTGCACATGCACGATCACGGCGCCGCCTGCGCGGGCCTGCTCGAGCAGTGCCGTCAGCGCCGGGCGGACCAGCGGGGCCGCGGGGATCGCCCCGTCCCCCTCGAGCATGTTGCGCTGAACGTCGACCAGCAGAAGCGCCGTACTCATGACGACCTTTATACCTCGCCCCTCATGACGGCCCGCTGGCCCGGTGACGCCTACCTGCTCCCCGCCGCTTCCGCGACCTCCGCCATCCCCAGCCCTCCCCGGCTAACCCGGCCGCCAGCCAGCCCAGCGGCAGCCGGCCCCTCAGCAGCACCACCGCTAACGATCAGGCGCGAGGTGGCGGGTGCTGATTGACGGCAGGGTGGCTGCGGGTAATGCTGGCGGTCATGACCGGGGACGATGATCATGTGCGGCGTAACCGGGCCGCGTGGGACCGGCTGGCCGCGGAGTACGCGGAACCGGGCGTGCGGATGTGGGCGGAGCCCGATCCCACCTGGGGCATCTGGAATGTCGCCGAGGCGCAGGCCGGCGTGCTGCCCGCTGATCTGGAGGGCCGGGACAGCATCGAGCTCGGCTGCGGCACCGGGTATGTCTCGGCCTGGCTGGCCCGCCGCGGCGCCCGGCCGGCCGGGCTGGACAACTCCGCCGCGCAGCTGGCCACGGCGCGCCGGCTCCAGGACCGTTCCGGGCTGCGGTTCCCGCTGATCCACGGCAGCGCCGAGCAGGCACCGTTCGCCGACGCGAGCTTCGACCTGGCGATCTCGGAGTACGGCGCCAGCATCTGGTGTGATCCCTACGCCTGGATCCCGGAGGCGGCCCGGCTGCTGCGCCCCGGCGGGCAGCTGATCTTCCTGGTCAATTCGGTTCTGCTCATGCTCACAGTCCCCGACCAGGACGGCCAGCCCGCCACCGAGCGGATGGTGCGCCCGTACTTCGGCATGCACCGGTTCGAATGGCCCGACGAGGAGTCGGTGGAATTCCACCTCGGCCACGGCGACATGATCCGGCTGCTGCGGGGCTGCGGCCTGGAAGTCGAGGACCTCATCGAGCTCCGGCCCGAGGCGGAAGCGGTCACCCGCTACCCGTTCGTCACCCTCGAATGGGCCCGGCAATGGCCCTGCGAAGAAGTCTGGAAGGCCCGCAAGACATCCGGGGCGCATAGCTGTAACGATGGACGCCGGCGCGGCACCATGGACTGATGGTTCAGGTGGTGCTGTTCCATTCCGCGTACGGGCTGCGGCAGGCGGAGGCCGGCGCAGCCGCCCGCCTGCGCGCCGCCGGCCACGACGTGATCACTCCCGACCTGTACGGCGGGCAGACCGCGAGCACCCTCGATGCCGCCCTGGCCCTGATGGGCACGGTGGGCTGGGCGGCCATCTGCGCCCGCGCGCGCCGGGCACTGGAGGTCGTGCCCGGGCCGGCCGTGATGGCCGGGTTCTCGATGGGGGCCGGGGTCATCGGCAGCGTGTGGGACCAGCGCCCGGCGACTGCCGGCGTCGTGCTGCTGCACGGGATCGCGCCCATCCCGGCCAGTGCCCGGCCCGGGCTGCCGGTCCAGGTGCACCTCGCCGGCGACGATCCGTTCGCCACCCGCCCGGACGTAGCCCAGTGGCAGGCCGACGCCGGCCAGGCGGGCCTGGCCGCGCAGGTATTCACCTATCCCGGCGCCGGGCACTTCTACACCGCCCCCGGCCTGGCCGACCACCACCCCGCGGCGGCCGACCAGACCTGGCAGCGCGTCACCGCATTCCTGTCCGCCCTGCCGGGAAGGGACCGGTTCGCCGGTCGCGGGTGCGGGGCATCTCATCGTTGCGGAACCACGCGGCCGCACCAACGATGGGAGCCTCCATGACCGTCTCGTTTCATCTCAGCCCGGAGCAGGAGCAGCTCAAGCTCGGTGCCCGCCAGTTCGCTGGCGAGCACCTGCGTCCGCTGGCCGCCGAGGTCCGCAAAGAGCACGACCCGCTCAGTCGGGCCCTGCTGGCGCGCCCGGTATTCGAGAAGGCGGTCGCCGCGGGATTCCTCAAGGGGCTCATCCCGGCGCCGTTCGGCGGAGCGGGCGGCGGCGGAGTCGAGGCCTGCATCCTCATCGAGGAGTGGGCCTGCTATAGCCCCGACTTCGTGATCTCGCTAGCGGGACCGCTCATTGCGCTCGCCCCGGTCTACGAGGCCGGCACGCCGGAGCAGATCCAGCGCTTCGTCGCCCCGTTCCTGGCCGGTCATGGCGCTCCGGTTGCCGCCATGGCGTTCAGCGAACCGGAGGGCACCGCCAACTTCGCCGCGCCACCGCCGGCGGAGGGCCTGCGCACGACCGCGGTGCCCGACGGTGACTGGTGGGTCGTCAACGGCCGCAAGGCGTGGGCCTCCCATCTGGCCGGATGGGACGGCAACGGCCCTGACGTGATGACGATCGTCTGCCGTACCCCTGACGGGGTGTCTCTTATCGTCGCCGAGCGCGAGCACCTGGCCGGCCACATCGAGGTGGAAGAGCATTATGACCTCGCCGGCCTTCGCGGCTGCCTGACGTCGCGGATCCGCCTGCGCGACGTGCGCGTTCCGCGGTCGAACATGCTGGGCGCCGAGGGGCAAGGTGTCCAGCTCACCTACAACGCGTTCTGGGCCAGCGGTGCGTCGATCGCCATTTTCGCGGTCGCGGCGATGCGGCAGGCGTTCGACGTGGCCTACCGCTATGCGCTGACCGAGAAGCGAGGCGGCGCGGTGCCGATCATCGAGCACCAGTCCGTGGCCGATGTCCTCGCGGACGCGAAGGGCCGGATCGAGGCGGTCAGGCTTCTTGCCTGGCGTGCGCTGGATGCCGTGATCGCGCAGGATCCCGCAGGCCCCGAGCTGGCCCTGCACGCCAAGATCTTCGGCTCGGAGACGGGAGTCGAGGTCATCAGCCGGCTCATGAACGTCGTCGGCGTCAAGGCCTACGACAGCAACTTCCCGCTGATGGCTTACCTGTCCGAGGCCCTGGCCTACCCGGTCATCGAGGGCAGCAATACCGGCATCCGCCGCCGCCAGCTCCAGGATCTGTTCCGCACCCCCGGATACAACCCGCTCAGCGCCTCGGGAATGGCCTGACCGCCGCTCAGATCACGGCCTGAGCAGCGGCCGCAGGTCGTCGAGCCGGTCGAACAAGTGCCACACGTAGGCCGAGGAGCCGTGTTCCCGGTGCGGGTGCAGGTCGGCCAGGTCGGGATCGTCCCGGTAGCTGTCGAAGGCCGCCTTGGATTCCCACTCGACCAGGATGAGAACCTGCCGGGGGGTGATGTCGCCCGTCACGCTCTCCCGGAACTGGCCCAGGGCCACGACGCGTCCTCCGTGCCGGCCCACCTCGCGGGCCGACCGGCGCGAGTAGGCGAGGTACTCCTCGCGGTCAGCGACGTCGAACAGGTTCAGCGCGTAGACCTTCGCATCATCGTGTGCCACGACCAGACTCTAGCCTGGTACGTATGCCTACTTCCCTGCCGCGCAGCAGGCCGGCGGATCAGCAGGTCGATCCGGCCGCGATCCTCCGTTTCCTGGACGCCATGGAGGAGCGCCCTGACATCGAGTTGCACAGCCTCATGATGGTGCGGCACGGACAAGTGGTGGCCGAGGGGTGGTGGGCGCCGTACAGTGCGGGACGGCCGCACCTGCTGTACTCGCTGAGCAAGAGCTTCACCTCCACCGCGGCCGCGTTCGCGCAGGCCGAGGGCCTGCTGGACCTGGACGACGCGGTGATCTCCCACTTCGCCGAATTCGCCGCGGACATCACCGACCCGCGCAGCCGTTCGATGAGAATCCGGCATGTCGCCTCGATGGCCTCCGGCCATACCCGGGAGATGCTGCCCGAGGCCCTCGGGCGGGACCGCGAGGAGCCGGTCCGCGGGTTCCTGCTGAGCCCGCCCGACCGTGATCCCGGCACGGTCTTCGCCTACAGCCAGCCCTGCACGTACACGCTGGCCAGCATCATCCAGCGCAACGCGGGGATGCCGCTGACCCGCTACCTGCGGCCGCGCCTATTCGACCCGCTCGGCATCGGGCACGTCGGCTGGCAGACCTTCCCCCCGGGGCGCGAGCAGGGCTTCAGCGGCCTGCATGCCCGTACCGAGGACATCGCCAAGCTCGGGCTGCTGTACCTGCAGGAGGGCCGCTGGGAGGGCGCACAGCTCATCCCGGCGAAGTGGGTGGCCGAGGCGACGTCGGAGCAGGTCGCCAACCCGGCCGAGCCCAACCCTGACTGGCGGCAGGGCTACGGCTTCCAGTTCTGGATGTCCCGGCACGGGTACCGCGGCGACGGGGCCTTCGGGCAGTTCTGCGTGGTCTTGCCCGAGCATGACACGGTGATCGTCACCACCGCCTACACGCTCGACATGCAGGCCGTCCTCGACGCCATGTGGGCGCACCTGCTCCCCGGCCTCGGCACGGTCTCACCGGGCGCCGGGTCCGCGCACGACCAGCTCGGCGACCGGCTGGCCCGCCTCAAGCTGCCTGCCTGCCCCGGCGCGCCGGCCCCCGC
>JAJKHX010000077.1 GCA_021154785.1 Nocardiopsis sp. | reverse complement strand
TGCCGCAGGTTGGACAGCTGGCCGCCGGGAATCTCATGGCTGTAGACGCGGCCCGTCGGCGAGGGCAGGCCCGACTCGAACGGGGCGTACAGGCGGCGGACGGCTTCCCAGTAGGGCTCGAGGTCGTTAACGGCCTGCAGGCTCAGGCCGGTGGCCCGGCCGGTGTGGTCGGTGGCGGCGACGATCGCCGACAGCGGCGGCTGGCTGGTCGTGCCGGCCATGGAGGCCACCGCGCCGTCGACGGCGTCCGCGCCCGCCTGCCACGCGGCCAGCAGGGTGGCGAGCTGGCCGCCCGCGGTGTCATGGGTATGCAGGTGGACGGGCAGGTCGAAGCGTTCCCGCAGCGCGGTCACCAGCGTGGCGGCCGCCGGGGGGCGCAGCAGCCCGGCCATGTCCTTGATGGCCAGGACGTGAGCACCGGCGGTGACGATCTGCTCGGCCAGGCGCAGGTAGTAATCCAGGGTGTAGAGCCGCTCGCCCGGGTCGGACAGGTCCGCCGTGTAGCAGAGCGCTACCTCGGCGACGGCGGTGCCGGTGCTGCGGACGGCTTCGATCGCGGCCCGCATCTGGCTGACGTCGTTGAGGGCGTCGAAGATCCGGAAGATATCGATGCCGGCCGTGGCGGCCTCCCGGACGAACACCTCGGTCACCGTTTCCGGGTACGGGGTGTATCCGACGGTGTTGCGGCCGCGCAGCAGCATCTGCAGGCAGATGTTGGGCACCGCCGCGCTGAGCGCGGCCAGCCGCTCCCACGGGTCTTCGTGCAGGTAGCGCAGCGCGACGTCGTAGGTGGCACCGCCCCAGGCTTCCAGCGACAGCAGCTGCGGGACGGTGCGCGCGACATGCCCGGCGACCGCGAGCAGGTCCCGGCTGCGGACCCGGGTGGCCAGCAGCGACTGATGCGCGTCGCGGAACGTGGTGTCGGTGACCGCCAGCGCCGGCTGGCGGCGCAGCTCGCGCGCGAACTCCTCCGGGCCGAGGGTGCGGAGCCGCTGCCGCGACCCGCTGGGCGGCGGAAGGCCGAGGTCGGCCCGGGGAAGCTTCTCGACGGGGTCGACCAGCCGCGGCGGGTGGCCGTGCGGGCGGTTGACCGTCACGTCGGCCAGGTAGGTCAGCAGCTTGGTGCCCCGGTCGGCGGAGATCCGCGGGGCCAGCAGCCCCGGGTGGTCCTCGATGAACGAGGTGGTGACCCGGCCGGCCCGGAAGTCGGGATCGTCGAGCACCGCGGTCAGGAACGCGATGTTGGTCGGCACGCCGCGGATGCGGAACTCGGCCAGCGCCCGGCGGGCCCGGCGGATCGCGGCGGGCAGGTCCGGTCCGCGGCAGGTGAGCTTGACCAGCAGCGAGTCGTAGTGGGCCTCGATCTCGGCGCCGAGCGCAGTACCGCCGTCCAGCCGCACGCCGGCGCCGCCGGGCGACCGGTAGGCGGTAATGCGGCCGGTGGCGGGCCGGAAGCCGTTGGCGGGATCCTCGGTGGTGATGCGGCACTGCAGCGCGGCCCCGCGCACCACGATCGTGTCCTGCGACAGGCCGATGGCGGGCAGCGTCTCGCCGGCCGCGATGCGCAGCTGAGCCTGCACCAGGTCGACATCGGTGACCTCCTCAGTCACCGTGTGCTCGACCTGGATGCGGGGGTTCATCTCGATGAACACATGGCGCCCGGCCCGGTCGACCAGGAACTCCACCGTGCCCGCGTTGACATAGCCGATCGCGCGCGCGAACGTCACGGCGTCGGCGCAGATCCGCTCGCGCAATCCGGGGTCCAGGTGCGGCGCGGGCGCGATTTCCACCACCTTCTGATGCCGGCGCTGCACCGAGCAGTCACGGTCGAACAGGTGGATCACGTTGCCCGCGGCGTCCGCGAGGACCTGCACCTCGATGTGCCGCGCGTCGACGACCGCCTGCTCCAGGTACACCGCGGGGTCACCGAACGCGGCCTCCGCTTCCCGCATCGCGGCCCCCAGCGCCTCCGGCAGCTCGGCGGGGGTGCCGACCCGGCGCATACCGCGTCCCCCTCCCCCGGCCACCGCCTTGACGAACACCGGGAACTCCATGGCACCGGCCGCCTCGACCAGGACCGCCGGGTCAGCGCTCGGCTCGCTGGAGGCCAGCACCGGCAGCCCCGCGGCGCGGGCCGCGGCGATCGCCCTGGCCTTGTTCCCCGCCAGTCTCAGGATGTCCGCGGGCGGGCCGACGAAGGTGATCCCGGCCCGGGCGCAGCCCTCGGCGAGATCGGGGTTCTCCGACAGGAACCCGTACCCCGGGTAGACCGCGTCGGCACCCGCGGTGCGGGCGGCCGCGAGGATCTCCTCGACCGACAGGTACGCCCGGACCGGGTGCCCGGTCTCGCCGATCTGGAAGCTCTGGTCGGCCTTGAGCCGGTGCAGCGAGTTGCGGTCCTCCCACGGGAAGACCGCGACCGTCTGGGCGCCGAGTTCGACCGCCGCCCGGAACGCGCGCACCGCGATCTCGCCGCGGTTGGCGACCAGGACCTTTGAGAACATGGCACTCCCTCGGCGAGAACCAGCTGGGCGCTGCCGCGGACAGTTCGCGGCATAAATATTTCTTCCCGGCCTATCGTGAATCATCCGCCGGGGTCGGACAGACCGTGAAGCTGACCATCTCTCCTGGTCGAGGCTCGCCAAGGGATAATCTAAGGTCAACCAATGGGCCGGGGCGGTGAGTGGCCGTGAACGTGCCTTTCGGATGAATCGGGGCGGCAGCTATGACAATCACGGGCTCGCGGTGAACATCCCGGCGCTCCCCGCTCCGGAGACGCTGCCCGCAGCGGGCCTGGAGGACATGACCGAGCTGGCCAGGGCGGCCTGCGCGCGGTACGGCATCGCGCCCGAGAGCCGGCTGCACCGGTACCCGCTGACCGAGAACTGGACCTACCGCGTGGAGGACGGTTCCGGATCTCCGTCCGTGCTGCGCATCTACCGGCCGGGCGGCCGGTCGCACCAGGAGATCATGTCGGAGCTCGCGTGGATGACCGCCCTGGGAGCGGCATTCGGCCCGCTGGTGCCCGGCGTCATCCCGACCGCCGCCGGCTGCCAGGTGCTCGAGCTGACGCGTGAAGCCCCGCTCGGCCCGTGCTACTGCGTGATGTTCAGCTGCGCTCCGGGGCGGGAGCCGGCCGAGGACATGCTGGCGGACTGGTTCCCCCAGCTCGGCGCCATCACGGCCCGGCTGCACCAGCAGGCCAGGTCGTGGAGCCGGCCGGCCTGGTTCCGCCGCCCGCGCTGGGACATGAGCACCACGCTGGGCGACCGGCCGCACTGGGGCCCCTGGCAGTCCGGCGTGGACGACGCCGGGGAACGGCGCCAGCTCGAGCGCCTGGCCGGGGTGGTCATGGCGCGGCTGGGCCGGTTCGGCAGCGGGCCCGGCCGGTTCGGCCTGGTCCACGCCGACCTGCGGCTGGCGAACCTGCTGGTCGACGGTGACCGCATCACCGTCATCGACTTCGAGGACTGCGGCCTGAGCTGGTACCTGTACGACCTGGCGTGCGCCCTGACCTTCAACGAGGGCCGTCCCGACGTACGCGAGCTGATCGCGCTCTGGGTCGACGGGTACCGGCAAGTCGAGCCGCTGCCCGCCGAGGACGAGGCGGAGATCGACACGTTCATCATGCTCAGGCGCCTGATGCTGACGGCGTACGCCGGGCTGCGCCATGACACCGGGCTGGCCGCGCAGATGCGGGCGGACGGCTATAACGCGCAGACGTGCGCGATCGCCGAGCCGTACCTGAGGCATTTCGCCTGAGCATCATCTGCGCTAAGATTTGGGCATACCATTTCGTGCCCGTACCTAGGCGAGGCTGATGCGCATGTCCGTACCTCGCGATGCCGCGATCACCATCGTCGGCGGCGGCGCGGTCGGCGCCGCGGCGGCGTACTTCCTGGCCCGCGACGGACGCCGGGACATCCAGCTGCTGGAGGCGCGGGGCGTCTGCGAGGCGACGAGCAGCCAGGCGGCGGGGCTCGTCGGGCAGGCCCGGCCGACGGTCGACCGGGCCCGGCTGACGATGGCGGCGACGCAGGTGTACCGCGACTTCGAGCGCGAGACCGGATATTCGATGGACTACCGCGAGTGCGGCGCCGTCCGGCTGGCGCTGTCCGGCACCTCCGTCGCCGAGCTGCGCCAGATCGCCGCGACGGCCGAGGTCACCGGGTTGCCGGTGGAGTTCCTGAGCGACGCGCGGCTGCGTGAGATCTACCCGGCGCTGGAGCGGACCGAGTCGGTCAAGGCGGCGCTGTGGTCTCCCACCGACGGCTACCTCCAGCCCAACAGCCTGGTCAGCGCCTACCTCGGCGCGGCCAGGGACCTGGGGGTCACGGTAGCCACGCACGCCGCGGTGACCGGCATCGAGGTGCGCGACGGCGCCGTCGCGTCGTTCTCGACCGCGGCCGGGACCTTCCGGACCGAGCAGCTCATCATCGCGGCCGGCCCCTGGTCGGGAGCGCTGGCGCGGCTGGCCGGACTGGAACTGCCGGTTGTCCCGGTGCTGCACGAGTACTTCGTCACCGAGCCGGTGCCGGGCTGGCACGCGGACCTGCCCTGCCTGCGGGTACCCGAGGTGCAGCTGTACGCGCGCGGGGAAAGCGACCGCGTGCTGTGCGGCGGGTTCGAGAACGCCGGCACCAGCATCGATCCCCGCGCGGTGACGGCGACCGCGGCGCTGGCGGCCCGGCCCGACTGGGAGGTGCTCGGGCAGTTCGCCGAAGCGATGAGCGCGTTCGCGCCGGCCGTGGCCGGGGCGGGCGTGGCCGCTACCTTCCAGGGCTGGCCGGCGTTCAGCCCCGACGGGCGGTTCGTCGTCGGGCCGGTGAGCGCCGTCCGGGGCCTGGTCATGGCGGCGGGCTGCAACGCGCACGGCGTGTCCGGGTCGGCCGGCCTGGCCATGCACCTGCTGGAAAGCCTGACCGGTGACCCGTCCCCGTACGTCCGGTCGCTGAGCCCGGACCGGTTCATTCCCCGCGGCTGGTCCTGGGAGGACGCCCGCCGGGAGGCCCAGGCCGTGTACGAGAACTACTACCCGATGCCGGTCCCGTCCTAGCGAGCGGAGCCTCGATAGCTCCGAGGCCTAAATCGCGGGGTGCATGGCGGTCAGGCCGCCGTCGACGTTCACCGTGGTGCCGGTGATGTAGGTCGCGCCGGATCCGCACAGGAACGACACGGCCGCGGCCACCTCGGCCGCCTGGCCGACGCGCCGGAGCGGGCTGATCCGGCCGAGCGAGTCCTCGCTCAGGCTGGCGACGTACGGCTCGGTCAAAGGGGTGAGCACCCAGCCCGGTGCGACCGTGTTGACCAGGATGCCGAACGGGGCAAGCTCGACCGACATGGATTTGGTCAGCGAGATGATCGCGGCCTTGGACGCGTTGTAATGGGCGAACTCGGCCTCTGAGAGCTGGCCGTTGGTGGAGGCGATGTTGACGATCCGGCCGCCGCCGCCCTGATCGCGCATCGCCCGCCCGGCGGCCACGCCGAGCAGCACCGGGCCGCGGACGTTGATGTCCATCAGCGCGTCCCACGTGTCCGCGGTGAAGTCCAGGAACGGCACCGGCGTGTAGACGCCGGCGTTGTTTACGAGGGCGTCGATGCGGCCGAAGCGGTCGAGCACGGCCGGCACCAGCACGTCGCAGTCGCCGGCCGAGCCGACATCGCAGCGCAGCCCCATGACCTGGTCCGGGTCGCCGAGCTGGCCGGCCGCGGCACTGACCTCGCCGGCGTTGCGGGCGCAGATGGCCACCCGGAACCCGTCGGCCAGCAGCCGCTCCGCGCACGCGTAGCCGATGCCCTTGCTGCCGCCGGTGACCAGCGCGACCCTGTCCATCGTGCCTCCCGGGCGGCTAGGCGGAGCCAGCCGCGGCGATCACGGATCCCAGCGCGGGGTCCTCGAGCTTGGCCCGGGTCCAGTCCCAGCGGGACAAGGCCTCCTGCCAGTAGTCGAAGCCCTCAGCCGGGGCCTCGGGCAGCAGCGCGCCCATCCCGACGAACAGCAGCGACCAGGTGTACTGGGCGGCGATGCCGAACAGGCGGGCCCGGGCGAACTGCACCGGGTCGTGCGCCCCGAAGTAGGCCTCGCAGGCCGCCGCCACCTGGTCGGGGTCGTAGTCGCCCTCCATGGCCAGGTCGCCGACGTCGAACATCGGGTCGTTCATGCCGCTGAAGTCGTAGTCGATGATCCGGATCCGGCCGTCGTCCATGATGTTCTTGGCCAGCAGGTCGTTGTTGCTGGGCACCATGCCCAGCGCGTTCACCTCGAGGGCGGCCTGGATCCGGCGCATGACCGGCAGCTGGTCCAGGATGCCGTCCGGGCAGGTCAGCGAGTGCTGCCGGACCAGGCCGAGGTAGTCCGCGAGGAACTTCCAGATCACCATGGTGTTCCGCATCGGCGGGGCGTCGCGGTGCAGGCCGGCGATGGCCCGGCCGATGCGCGGGATGTAGCCGGGCTGGGCCAGGTCCGGGGTGTCCAGCGTCCGGCCGTCGATGTACTCGAGGACGACCGACGGGATTTCGGGCAGGGCCTGGATGACCCGGGCGCCCACCCCGGACTCCCCCGCCGCCGCGGTGTTGGAGATCAGCATCTCGATCGGGATCATCAGCCCGAAGTCGTCCATCTCCTGGGTCAGGAACTTGACCACGTACCGGTCACCGGGCTCGGCGGTGACGGCGTAGGTGACGTGGGCCAGGCCGCCGTGCAGCTGGCGCCACTCCAGCTGGCGGCCGCGCAGCACGTCGGCCGCCGCGGCGACCTGGTCCATCCGGCCGGCGAACCGCCCGGTGACGATGTCGGACGTCATGCTCAGGGCTCCGGGTCGTAGGCGTCGATGGCCAGCGGATGATTGTGTATCCGCCGGTACCGGAAAGCGTAGAAGATCACCCCGACCAGCAGCGGCACGCCGATGATCAGCCAGGCCATCGGGATGCCGCGCAGGAAATTGCCGCCGTCGGTGCCGGAGATCTGGTTATAGGTCGGGTTGGTCGCCGGGCGGGGCCACAGCAGGTCAAGCGCCGTGGCGCCGGTGCCGAGCACCGCCACCAGGTTGACCAGAATGCCCCAGCGGCCCAGCGAGAACCAGCCCCTGACCCGGGGCCAGCCGCGGAGCCGGTAGATCAGGGTCACCGTCATGATCAGGAAGTAGGCGACGTACATGGCGGCCGTAGCGCCGCCGACGATCGAGGAGGTCTTGGAGGTGAACACAAGTACCGGCACCAGCGACAGCACGCCGATGAGCAGCACCGCGGTCCACGGCGAGCCGTCGGCCAGGGTACGGGAGAAGGTCCGGGAGAACGGGATCTGCCCGTCCCTGGCCATGCCGTAGATGTGCCGGACTCCCCCGGTGAACATGGTATTGGTGGCGACGATCAGTCCGATGGCGACGACCACCAGGAAGAGCTTGAACACGCCGACGGGCAGGTGCGCGGTGATAGCGTTCTCGGCCGGGACGCCGCCGAGCATCGCGGCCCTCATGTCCGGGATGGACGGCGTGAGGCAGAGCAGGAACAGGAAGCCGCAGATCACGGCGAAGATATAGGCGCCGATGACGCCGCGCGGGGCGTTGCGGCCGGCGTCCAGCGTCTCCTCGCCGAGGGTGCCTCCGTTCTCGAAGGTGTACAGCACCCATAGCGCGTTGAACACGCCCGCCCCGATGAACAGCGGGATGACGTTGCCCAGCCCATGCAGGGCCTGGACCGTCGCGGCCCCGGAGCTGGTGGTGGTCACGGTGGCGGTCTGGGTCAGGTTGCCGAAGTGCTTGCCGCCGAGGATGAAGGTCAGCAGGCAGACGACGATGACGACCGACAATTCCAGGACCATCGCCCACTGGGCGATACGGCCGAGCACGCTGATCCGGACGATGTTCCATAGCACCGCGATCACGGCCGCGATGACGATGATGATCTCGTCGGTGGTGAAGCTCGGCGCCAGATCGAACAACGGGTGGATCAGCGTCGGGAGGCTGGCGTAATAGGCAGTCATCAGGGGGAACACCGCGCCCATGTAGACCCAGCCCATCCACCAGCCGATCCGCTTACCGGCCAGGATGGTCGGCCACTGGTACATGCTGCCGGCGAACGGGTACTTGGAGGCCAGCTCGGCGATGACCAGCACCATCGCGCCGACGCTGATTGCCACCAGCGGCCAGCCCCAGAACTCGGCCCCGCCCACGCCGGCCATGGAGAACCCGTACAAGGAGAACAGGCCGGCGAACACGCCCACGCCGGCGAAGGTGAGCGCTCCGTTGGTGAGCGCCGTCAGCGCGCGGTTGAGCTTGCCCGCCGCGGCGGTGGACGGCTGCGGTGCTGACGTCTCGACAGTTCCCATCCGCTGAACCGTCCCTTCTCTCGTTTGGGTGGTCCATTTGCCCGCCGATGAGACATTTGGCACACTGTAACGTAGGCGTGAGCCACCTCACAAGGCCCCGTAACGCGATTTAACAGGCCTTGCGCAGGGGTTATGTCCGGCGTTAGGTTGATATCGATATGGTGCGCCCAATTGACCGGAATGCCGGGGCGGCGGGCGAAGCCGGACACGAGGGAAGGCCACGGCATGCCTACCAATGACCTCCCGGAGCGGGCCCAGGTCGTCATCGTCGGCGGCGGCGTCGTCGGCTGCAGCGTCGCGTACCACCTGGCCAAGCTCGGCTGGACCGATGTGGTGCTGGTGGAGCAGGGGCAGCTGTCGTGCGGTACTACCTGGCACGCGGCCGGCATCGTCGGGCAGCTGCGCACCCAGCCGTCGCTCACCAAGCTGATGCTCTACGGCAGCGAGCTCTACGCCGGCCTGGAGGCCGAGGTGGGCCTGGGCAGCGGCTGGAACCAGAGCGGCGCCCTGTGGGTGGCGGCCAGCGCCGACCGGATGATGCAGATACGGCGGACGGCCGACATGGCCCGCGCCCAGGGGCTGGAGGCGCACGAGATCTCGGTGGCCGAGGCGGGCGCCAGGTGGCCGCTGATGCGGACCGAGGACCTGGTCGGCGCGATCTGGCTGCCGAACGACGCCAAGGCCAACCCCACCGACCTGACCCAGGCGCTGGCCCGGGGGGCCAGGAACGCCGGCGTCCGGATCCTGGAGCGGACCAAGGTCACCGGCTGGCGGGTGGACCGGGGCCGGGTCACGGCGGTGTCCACCGGGCGCGGCGAGATCGCGTGCGAGTACGTGGTGAACTGCGGCGGGCAGTGGGCCAAGGCGCTGGCCGACCAGGTCGGGGTGACCGTCCCGCTGTACTCGGCCGAGCACTACTACATCGTCACCGAGGCCATCGAGGGGCTGACCCGGACCACGCCGACGCTGCGCGACCCGGACGGGTACAGCTACTTCAAGGAAGAGGTGCGCGGGCTGCTGATCGGGGGGTTCGAGCCGGACGCCAAGCCCTGGGTCCCGTCGGCCGAGATCCCCGAGCCGTTCGAGTTCCAGCTGCTGCCCGAGGACTGGGACCAGTTCGACATCATCATGCGCAGCGCCATGCACCGGGTGCCGGCGGTGGAGAGCACCGGGGTCAAGAAGTTCTACAACGGCCCGGAAAGCTTCACCCCGGACCACAACTTCATCATGGGCCTGGCCCCGGAGCTGGACAACTACTTCGTGCTGGCCGGGTTCAACTCCTCGGGCATCGCCTTCGCCGGCGGCGCCGGAATGGCCCTGGCGCAGTGGATCGTGGCCGGGGACCCGGGCCTGGACCTGTCCGCGGTGGACATCCGCCGGTTCGCGCCCATGCAGGGCAACTCCCGCTGGCTGCGCCAGCGCGTGCAGGAGATCGTGGGCCTGCACTTCGCCCTGGCCTGGCCGAACCGCGAGCCGGAAAGCGCCCGGGGGGTGCGCCGGTCCCCCGTGCACCACCTGCTGGACACCCACGGCGCCTGCTTCGGCACCAAGATGGGCTGGGAACGGGTGAACTGGTTCGCGCCGGCCGGGATCAAGCCGGTGGTCGAGTACGGCTGGGGGCGGCAGAACTGGTTCGCGCACAGCGCGGCCGAGCACGCAGCGGCCCGCTCCGAGGTCGCGCTGTTCGACCAGAGCTCGTTCGCCAAGATCGCGGCCCGGGGCCCCGACGCGGAAGCCGCCCTGCAGTACCTGTGCGCCAACGACGTAGCCGTCCCGCCCGGCCGGACCGTCTACACCCCCCTGCTCAACGACCGCGGCGGCTACGAGGCCGACGTGACCCTCACCCGGCTGCAGTGGAACGAGTACCTGCTGGTGACCAGCAGCGGGCAGGGCATCCACTACCTGGACCTGCTGCGCCGCGGCGTTCCGGCCGGGCTGCACGCCGAGTTCTTCGACGTCACCTCGTCCTACGCGGTGCTGTCGGTGATGGGCCCGCGGTCGCGCGCCCTGCTCAGCGATCTGTCGAGCAGTGACTTCTCGGCAGCGGCATTCCCGTTCGGTCAAAGTCTTGTGGTTGACCTGGGCGGCCTGGCCGTCCGCGCCACCCGGCTCACCTACGTCGGTGAGCTGGGCTGGGAGCTGTACGTGCCGAGCGAGATGGCGGTGGCCGCGTTCGAGCGGCTGACCGAGGCCGGCCATGACCTCTCGCCCCGGCTCGCGGGCTACTACGCGATCGAGTCGCTGCGCCTGGAGAAGGGGTACCGGGCGTTCGGCCGCGAGCTCGGACCGGACACCTCGCCGGCCGAGGCGGGGCTTCTTTTCGCCTGCAAGCTGAATACGGCGATCCCGTTCCGCGGTCGCGAGGCGGTGGAGCGGCACAAGGCCCAGGGCGTGTCCCGCCGGCTGGTCAGCCTGGTCGTATCCGATCCGTCGGCCTACGCCTGGGGCGGCGAGCTGCTGCTGCGCGACGGCGAGCCGGTCGGCTTCGCCAGCTCGGCGGCCTTCGGCCACACCATCGGCCGGACGGTGCTCCTGGGCTACGCCGAGCGGCGCGACGGCGGCACCGCCGATCGCGCGTGGGCAAGCCAGGGCCGGTACCAGGTCGCCATCGGCGGCGAGCTCCACGAGGCGACGGTGTCGCTGAAGCCGCCCTACGATCCGGCCGGCGAGCGGACCCGGGCCTGATCCCGGGTGGCGGCGGGGCCGGGACCGCTACCCGGCGGCCCTGACCGCGCCGTGCGCCCAGGCGATGACCCTCGTCCGGTCCCCGCGGAACAGGTCGTTAGAGTACTCGACAGGATGATCGTTCTCGTCGAAGGCGATGCGCTCGATGGCCATGAGGGGATCGCCGACCTTGATCCCGAGCAAGCGGGACTGCTCGGGATCGGCCAGCACCGCGACCATCCGCTCGACGGCCTTGACGCAGGTCACCCCGTACCGGTCGGTCAGCAGGTCGTAGATGCTGTCATCGAGGGGCTGAGCCAGCAGGTTGGGCGCGAGCGATACCGGGATCCGCGCGGTTTCCAGGGAGATCCGCACCTCGTCGGCCAGCCGGATCCGGACCACCTCGTACACCAGCGTGGCGGCCGGGATGCGCAGGGCCGCGGCCGTGGTGTCGTCGGCGGGC
Source organism: Nocardiopsis sp. (assembly GCA_021154785.1). Lineage (GTDB taxonomy): Bacteria > Actinomycetota > Actinomycetes > Streptosporangiales > Streptosporangiaceae > Palsa-504. The sequence continues at coordinate 7,588 of JAJKHX010000077.1, read as the reverse complement.
ACCATCCGCGCGGACACCACGTGGGCGCCGGGCCGGAAGCCCTGGGCGCGCAGGTACGCGGGGATGCCGGCCAGGTAGCCGAAGTCGATATCCACCCGGGGCCGGGTGACGAAGGTCCCGCCGGTGCGTCCCCGGCGCCGGTACACGAAGCCCTCGTGCTCGAGCCGGTCCAGCACCTGCCGGACGGTGGTGCGGCTCACGGCGAGCCGCTCGGCCAGCTCGCGCTCGGTCGGCAGCCGCCCGTCCTCGCTCAGCTGGCCGACGGAGATGAGCTCCGTGATGTGCTGCTCGACCGTATCGCGGATAGCCCTGGAGTTCTCGGCCCTCGTGACGGGATCAGCCTCGGCCTGGCGGACACTCATACAGCAACGATAGACGGATACCTGGGTAAACCCGCGTGCGCGTGCTGCTGACCAACGACGACGGCTTCGAGGCCGAGGGCATCGGCGCGCTGCGCGCCGCGCTCGCCGGTTCCTGCGACAGCGTCATCACCGTCGCACCCGCGGCTGACTGCAGCGGCTTCGCCCGCAAGTGCACCTTCGCGCGGCCCGTCGCGGTGACCCGCGTCACCGGCGGACGGCACCCGGTCTACCACTGTGACGGCTCGCCGGCGGACTGCGTGCGGGCCGGGCTGCTTTCCGGTCTGGCGGCGGGGGCGGACCTCGTGGTCAGCGGCATCAACCACGGCGCGAACCTGGCCGACGACGTGGTCTACTCGGGGACGATCGGCGCGGGCCTGGAGGCCTCGGTCCTCGGGATACCGGCGATCTGCCTGTCGCAGCAGACTCCCCTGGGGTCCTTCGCGGTCAACTACCGCGAGGACCTGGCCAGCGCCGGCCTGGCCTACGATTTCAGCTTCGCGGCCGCGCATGGTGCTCAGCTGGCCCGTTCGGTGATCCGGGCCCGTCCGGCCGAGCCGGTGGTGCTGAGCGTCAACTACCCGGCCCGGTGCGCAGGCGCGGCGAGCGTGCTCACCAGGCCTGGCCGGCGTGCTTACCCGCGCGTGGCGATGCCGGAGTGGGCCGCTGACGGCGACGTCCGCTCGCTGTACTTGTTCGGGGAGCCGGATGAGATCATCCCGGAGGCGGACGCCTTGCCTGGCACCGACATCGCGGCCTTGCGGGCGGGCTACGTCTCGGTGACCCCGCTGGCACCGGCGGCCGGGATTTCTCCTGGGGTCCGGTCTTTCATCGCCCGCCTGGCCGAGGCGTTCCCGATCGCTACGCGAGGGCGGTGGCCGCTTCGCGTTCGCGGCTCCGGCACGACACACTGAAGTCGTGACCGGTGACCAGCTGACGGATATGGCTAGCCGAGCCGCCGGGGCAGACGCGGCGGGGGACCTGCGGCTGCTGCGCCGCTACGAGCCGGTGCTGCGCTTTACCGAGGGCGAGCTTTTCCTGCCGATGCCGGTCGAGGATTACCTGCGGACGTGCGGCTTGTGGCGCACCGGCGCCCGGCGCGGCCGGGGCCGCGGCGGTAGCGCGGAGCGGCTGTGCGCTCCCGGAGAAGTCACGCCGGCTCGCCTGGCCGAGATCGGCGCGGCCGGAGGCGATCTCTCGCTTCGTTTCACGGAGCGCGCGCTCGCCCGCTCCGAGCTCCGCGCGTGGCGTCGCGCCCCGGGCCGTCCCCGGCTCGCGGCCGGAGTCAGCCGGTTCGCCGCGGTCGGCCTGCTGAGCCGGTTCATCGACGCGGTGATGAGGCTGTCACTGCTGCTGCGCAGGCGGGTACCCGGCGGCACCACGGCCGCGGCCGAACGGGATTACCGGGCGCACGCAGACCCGGACGGCTGCCCGTACTACGGCCGCGTCATCCGCGATCGCGGTTTCATCGCCTTGCAGTACTGGTTCTTCTACGCGATGAACGACTGGCGGTCGACCTTCGCGGGCGTGAACGACCATGAAGCCGACTGGGAGCAGGTCACCCTGTTCCTGCCGGACCCGCCGGAGCCTTCCTCGCGGCCGTCCTGGGTGACGTTCTCCGCCCATGACGAAACCGGCGACGACCTGCGCCGCCGGTCCGACGACCCCGACCTGCAGTGGCGGGATACCCACCCGGTCGTCTTCGTCGGCGCCGGATCACATTCGGGCGCCTGCCTGCCAGGCGACTACCTGGTCACCGTCGAGCCGCCAGCGCTGGGGCGGCTGTTCGCCGCGCTGCGCCGCGTCAGCGGGCTGTTCCTGCCGTGGACCCGGGCGAATAGCGGTACCTCGTTCGGCCTGCCGTTCATCGATTACCACCGGGGCGACGGTCCCGGCGTGGGGCCAGGTGAGGCCAGGAGGTGGTGCCCGGTGCTCATCGACGACCAGACGCCATGGGTGCGTGACTACCGCGGCTTGTGGGGCCTGGACACCGGTGACCCCTTCGGCGGGGAGCGCGCCCCGGCCGGCCCGCGTTACGAGCGCGACGGGTCACTGCGGCTCTCCTGGTCTGACCCCGTGGGATGGGCGGCCCTGGACAAGGAGGCCCCCTCGCCGCTGGCCGAGCGGCAAGCTGTCGAGGGCCGGATCGCCGAGGTGGACGCCGAGCTTGCCGCCGTCACCGCCGAACTCGATGACCGCAGCGGCGAACTGCGCCGGGCCCGCGCGGGTATCCGGGCGCTGAGCGGCACCGGGGCCCCGCGGGACCCGGCCGCGCTGGCCGCGCTGGAGACCACGCTGAGGCATGTGCGCGAACGCCGCCAGGCCCTGGCCGAGGAGCGGGAAGCGCTGGCCCGCGCAGTTGTCCACGGCCTTCCGCGGGAGGACCCGCACGCCCATCTCCGGCGCCGGGCCCTGCCCAACGTCGACCCGGTCCGCACCCGTACCCGGGTGCTGCGGATATGGTCCGCCATCTCGGCCGCATTCCTCCTCACCGGGCTCGGCCTGGCGATACTCGGCCAATTCGGCGCGCTGCTGCCGGCCGTCGGCGGCCTGGCGGTGGTGATGCTGTGCGCGGAAGCGTTCGCCCGGGGCCATCTGGTGCAGTTCGTCGCGGGGCTGCTCGTCGTGGCCGTCGTAGCCGTGGCGGCCGGGCTGGCTACCTGGGCGGCCCTGGGCCACTGGCGGTCGGCTATCGCCGTCCTGCTCATCCTGGCCGCCGCCGCCCTGTTGTCCGCCAGCATCCGCGACTTCTTCACCAAGCGCTGAGCCGGCAACTCTGGCCCGTGGCCGGCTGGCCCCCGCCAGCCCTGGTGCCCGGAGCGGGACAGGCCGCGAAACTCATCGGTTAGCCGCCGTGCGCGCTCGGGGGCGGCGGGAGCTCGGTCCAGATGGTCTTGCCGTGCGGAGTCTGGCGAGTCCCCCAGCGCTGGGTGAGCTGCGAGACGAGGAACAGGCCGCGTCCGCCCTCGTCGAAGGCAAGGGCCCGGCGAAGGTGCGGAGCGGTGCTGCTGCCGTCGGACACCTCGCAGATGAGCATCTGGTCCCGGATGAGACGGAGCTGGATCGGGCTCGCGGCGTACCGGATCGCATTGGTTACCAGTTCGCTGACCACGAGCCCGGTGACGAACGCCGCATCTTCGAGCCCCCAGCTGGCGAGCCGTACGGCCACCTGCTTGCGGGCGTCGGCGACGACAGCCGGGTCCGCAGGCAGGTCCCAGGTGGCGACCCGATCGCTGTCCAGGACTTGCGTGCGGGCGACGAGCAGGGCGACATCGTCCGCGGGACGGTCAGGCAGGGCAGTTTTGAGGACGTTGTCGCAAATGGTCTCCAGCGACTGTTCCTGATGGGTCAGTGCACGGCGCAGGCGTTCAAGCCCGATGTCGATATCGCGGTAGCGGGACTCGATGAGACCGTCGGTATACAGGGCGAGGATGCTCCCTGCGGGCAGTTCGATCTCGATGCTCTCGAAGGGCAGGCCGCCCAGGCCGAGCGGCGGGCCAGCGGGCAGATCGAGGAAGCTGACTGCGCCGTCCGGGGTGACGAGCGCGGGCAGCGGATGGCCGGCGCGGGCTAGGCTGCACCGGCGGGAGACTGGATCGTAGACCGCATACAGGCACGTGGTGCCGATATCGTTCTCCCCGTCGTCGCCATCATCGGCATCCGCGTCGGCGGAAAGCCGGCTGACCAGGTCATCAAGGCGGGTGAGGAGTTCGTCGGGAGGCAGGTCGACATCGGCGAGCGTCCGTACGGCGGTGCGCAGCCGGCCCATGGTGGCGGAGGCGCGGATACCGTGGCCGACCACATCGCCGACGACGAGGGCAACGCGTGCTCCGGAGAGCGGGATCACATCGAACCAGTCCCCGCCCACGCCGACATTGGCGCTGGCGGGCAGGTAGCGGCTGGCAACTTCTACCGCTGATTGCCGAGGGAGTCGTTGCGGCAGCAGGCTGCGCTGCAAGGCCAGGGCAGTGGTCCGCTCGCGGGTGTAACGGCGGGCATTATCCAGAGAAAGAGCGGCCATGGCGGTGAGCTCCTCAGCGAGCAGCACGTCATCCTGCTCGAAAGGCTCCGGGCGCTGGCCGCGGAGGAAAACCGCGACGCCGAGAGTGACTCCGCGGGCGCGTATCGGCACCGACAGGACCGAATGGATTCCGAACCTGCGAATCGTGGCCGCCCGGGCCGGGTTGTGGCCGGTCGACGAGATGAACGCCGGATCGTCTGCGCCGGTCACTACCGCTTTGCCGGTGGCCAGGCAACGGCTGGAGGGGAACGAGTCCGGGTGAATGTCGATGTCCCCCGGCTTTACGACGGCCTCGGGGACGCCCGCGAAAATGGACTGATGGGCGACGCGCCGCAGCGCGACGGCGCCGGTGAGCGGCCCCGGGCTCGGCTCGTCGCCGCTGAGCACCGTATCAAGCAGGTCAACGACCGCCAGGTCGGCGAGTTGCGGGACCACCATGTCGGCCAGTTCCTGGGCGGTCCTGGTGACATCCAGGGTAGTGCCGATGCGAGTGCCGGCCTTGTTGAGCAGGGTCAGCCGCTGGCGGGCGCTGTACTGCTCGGAAATGTCGAGCACGCCGATCCATACCGCCTGCGTCCGCCCGGTCTGATCCTTCAGTGGCGAGACGGAAACCGACCAGGCGCGCTGACGGCTCTCCCCCGGTACCTGGCGGTATGTCTCCCGGTGCTCCGGCTCGCCCGTGTCGAGCACCTGGCGCATATAGCGCTCCAGTGCGTCGTATTGCGGACCGGGCAGGACATCGGTGAGGCGGCGCCCGCGCAGCTCGTCTTCGGCGAGCCCGAACATCTGGCCCATGCGGTCGTTGACGCGCAGGCACAGCAGGTCCTTGCCGTGGATGGCCAGGGCGAACGGGGACTGGGTGAACGCCAGGTCCGTGAAGGGCTCACCGGGCTGCGCGCGGCGTTCAGTGACAGTCACCAAGATCCACCGAAGGCTGCCGTCACCCCCCGGGCTCGGATGGGCCAGCAGTTCGACGTCCACCCGGCCGCCGTCCCGGTGCCGCAGCGAGACCCGGCCGTTCCAGTCCCGCCGTTCGGCTATGCACTGCCAGGCCGTCGACGGCAGGTCCGACGCCAGCAACGTGGCCGCCGGCCGGCTCGTCACATCTGCGGCGGCATACCCGAGCAGCCGCCGCGCACCCGCGCTCCAGTCCAGGACACGGCCTTCCCCGTCTACTACGGCCGTGGCCGTGTCGATCGGCGCGCCGGAAGCCTCGTTGCCGTCGGGAGGGATGCCGCTGTCACCGTCCGTCGTCGCTCGCGCCGCCATCGTACGGGGCCCCTCCCCTATTTTCACCGCAGGTCAGAAAGGGTAGCCGCCTACGGTGTGACGCGAAAGCGATACAGATGAGGAAATCTCGCGGCGGGGGGTGGCCGGGGCGAGATCGTGTCAGTCGCCCTCGGGCTGACACCGGGCGAACGCGCTCGCGGGCAGGCTGACAATTCGATGTCCGCAAGCGGCCATCCACCGCTCCAGCTCCGGGTGACGGGGATGCTCCTCAGCAGTCGGCCAGACCCGGGTCCAGCGCGGGCTGCCGTCGACGCCGATGCGGACCAGGTCGAGAATCTCCGCGCCTTCTCCGGCTTCGGGCGCAAGGTAGTGTTCGAGCAGCACGACCGACCGCCCGTACGTGCGGGCGAGCTCGCCCCAGATGTGCCCGGCGGACTCGGTGACCGAGGCGGCCTGGCTGGTTTCGGTGACGACGGCCAGATGACCCGGGGGAATGGCCACGGTCGTCCAGACGCGCAGGTGCGCAACGCCCTCCCGGACCAGGTCCCCCGCCCGGTACCGCCAGAACGGGTCGTCAGCGATCAGAACTCCGAGCGGCGGCAGATCGTCCGCGGAAGCGGGCGTCAGGGCTTCCATCGTTTAGTCCTTCCCTTTCCTTCCTTACGGCTGATTCCCGGGGAACCCATCCGGGACGGGCATCCTTCCCGGCCCCAGAGAGGACTGCCCCGGCAGCTGAGCGCAGCACCAGCCCCGCAGGCCGGGTGGCGGGCACCTTCACCCGTTGGCCCGGAACGCCGGTGCTGACGGCCCAGGTACTGGGGCTCATCGCGCTGGCGCTCGCCTTTCTGCTGGCCCTGACCCGGTTGTCCCTGCGCGGGCGTACGAGGAGGCGAGGACCCGGGAGCTTAGCGCCATGCAGGTTTCCGGCGCGATGAGCGGGGTAACCGGCGACCCGGCTGCGCAGCCAGATACCCCGAAGGCGGCCGACGCGGTGCAAGTGGCGGGACACCCGAGCGCCAGGGAGACGATCATGACGATGCCGAGGCACGCGCAGCTGCCGCCGGCCCGGCGGCAGCCAGCCGGGAAGGCCAGCGACCTGCTCCCACTGGGCGACTGGATCCGGCACCATTCGCTGCGCAGCTGGCCGGTGCTGCTGTTCCTGCTGCTGATCTGCGTGCCGTCGGTCGCACTGGTCATCTTGGGCGGCAGCCCGAGCGTGACCACGTTCGACCACGTGGCCTGGATCTTCGCCGCCTACTTCGCGGTCGCGTGGCTGCTGCTGCTGGGGGTCATCATCCGGCCCGAACACGTGACCAGGCCGATGCTCGTCCTGGTCACGGTGGTCGCCTTGCTGACGCAGGTGCCGTTGGCGGTCACGCTGGAGGCCGACCTGCACGCCGACACCACCGGCCTGGGGCCGAGCATCTGGAGCGTCGGCCTGCCCGAGGAACTGGCCAAGGCCATACCGGTGCTGGTGGTCGCGCTGATCTACCATCGCGGACGGCGGCACGAGCTCACGCCCCGGGACTACCTGTTCCTCGGCGCGGCGAGCGGACTGGTGTTCGGGGCCAGCGAGGTCGTGCACTATTTCACGGTCAACGGCGTGGCGGAGTTCTACGCGACCGTGCGGTCGGCTCTTCCCTCGATCCAGAAACTGATCTCCAGCGGCCACTCCGCGCCGGAGTCGGTGTTCGCCGGGCTGATCGGGCCGGTGCGGTACTTCGTCCTGGATTTCGTCTGGCGGTTCCTGACCGACCCGATCACCCACGCCTGCTGGTCCGGCCTGACCGGCTACTTCATCGGGCTGGCGGCTACCAGCCGGCACCGGTGGTTCACGGTCGCCTGGATCGGCGTAGTCGCCGCCGCGATCCTGCACGGGCTGAACGACTGGAGCCGGGTCAACGGCCATCCGCTGTGGATCGTGGTCGCCGTGATCAGCGGCGTCCTGTTCCTGGGCTACGCGAAGGCCGGATCCCGC
>JAJKHX010000076.1 GCA_021154785.1 Nocardiopsis sp. | reverse complement strand
GTGCGCCAGCCGGCCCCGCGCCCGGACAGAACGGCACGGCTCCCCAGCCGCGGCTGTCCGGGGCCGCCCCCCCGGCCCCCGGCGCGGGCCGGCCCGCCCGCCATGGCGCTTCCAGCCCGGCCCGCAAGCCCTCGGCGGCGAAGAGGCGGGCCCGGCGGTCACGCATCGCCGCGCTCGCCATCGCGGTCGTCGGCATCCTGGCCGTCGGCCTGGCCAGCGGATTCGGGACCGAACTATCCGCCGAGCCCACCGTGCAGGCGTTCCTGCTCGCCTGGCAGCAGCAGCAGTACGCCGCCGCGGCCAAGATGACCACGGCCGAGCCCGGCACCGTCACCACGGACCTGCGGAGCGCCTTCACGCAGCTCGACGCCACCCAGCTCATCTTGTCCATGAAGTCCCTCGTGCAGCACGGCGGGACCGCGGACGCATCCTTCACGGCGACGGTCGATCTCGCCCAGCAGGGACGCGTGTGGACCTACGACAGCCATTTCGGGCTGCGCCGGGTGGACGGCGGCTGGAAGGTCGTGTGGGCGCCGAGCGTGATCAACCCGCAGCTGGGCCCGGGCGAGCGGCTGGCCGTGGTGACGACGTTCCCGTCCCGGGCCGCCGTGCTGGACGCGGCCGGGAAACCGCTGCAGCTGCCGGCCCGCTCCTACGTGCTCGGCGTCTGGCCGGCCCGGCTGTCCCGGCCGGCTGTGACGGCCCGGGCCTTCGCCAAGCTCACCGGACTGCAGGCCGGGCAGGTGCTCGGCCAGATCACGGCGGCCCCGCCGCGGCAGTTCCTGCGGCTCGCGACCCTCGACCCCGATAGCTACGTGAGCCTGCGCGCCAGCTTGCGTAAGGTGCCCGGCCTGGTGATCCGGCCGCAGGCCCGGCGGCTGTATCAGGCCAAGGCCACCGGCCTCGTCGGCGAGGTCGGCGGCGAGCTGGACCAGCGGCTGCGGGCCGACGGCGCGCTCTACGCTCCCGGCACCACGATCGGCCTTTCCGGCCTTGAGCAGAAGTACCAGCGTCAGCTCCTCGGCACGCCGACGACCGAGGTAGTGGCGGTGAATTCGGCCGGCCAGCAGACCGCCACCGTGGCCACGTGGGCCGGCGTCGCCGGCACGCCGGTCCAGACCACGATCAGCCCGGCGGCACAGAACGCAGCCCTGGATGCCCTCGACGGCGTACCGAACTCGGGGGAGATCGTCGCCGTCAAGGCGTCGACCGGCGAGGTCCTGGCGGTCGCGCAGCACCAGGCGTCCGGGGCCCTGCCCGCTCAGGGCGCCCTGAACGCCAAACTCACGCCGGGCGCCGCGTTCACCATCGTCTCCGCCGGGGCGCTCCTCAGCCACAAGGTCAAGGTGACGGACCAGACCTCGTGCGCTAGCTCGTTCACCGTCGGCGGCCAGACCTTCACCAGCGAGGGCGCCGGTCAGCAGAAACCGTTCAGCGCCGTGTTCGCCGACGGCTGCCGCACGGCGTTCGCCGGCCTGTCCGAGCGGCTCTCGCCGAGCCAGTGGGCCCAGGCGGTCAAGGAGTTCGGCATCGGCGCCGACTGGTCCCGGCTGCCGGTGCCGGCCTTCTCCGGCTCCGTGCCATCCAGCGCGGGCGACGCCACCCTCGCCGCGCAGACCATCGGCCAGGGCAACGTCCGGATGAGCCTGCTGTCCATGGCCATGGTGGCCGCCGCGGTGGACGCGGGCCAGTGGCACGTCCCGCAGGTGATCCAGGCGCCTGCCGGCCCACCGGGCGCCGGTACCCCGCTGGATGCGAACATGACGTCCGCGCTGCGAGGGCTGATGCGCGGCGCGGTCCGCACGGGTGCCGCCCACGCGGCCAGCCTGCCCGGTCAGCCGGTGTCCGGCCAGATCGGCCTGGTCCACACCGCATCGGGCTGGATGAGCTGGTTCGTCGGCTACCGCGGCGACACCGCGATCGCCGCGATCGAGTCCGGTAAGACGGCACACCTCTCGGCCGCCGCCCTAGCCGCCGCCTTCTTCTCGGCCCTCAGCCGCTGACCCGCACCGCCACCGGCCCCGGCTCGCGCACTGCCGGTCGCCCCGGCGGGCGCGTTTCGGCCACCGCCAGCGCCCGTCGGGGTCACGTTCATGTCTGCCCTGGCGCTCGGCGGACCGCCAGCGTCAGCTGGCCCGCGTGCCTGCCGGGAATCTGAGTTGGCTAACGCGTGTTGTAAGTGTACGGTCAGTACGTCGGCGTGGTACTGCGGCGTCGGCTGGGACAACTCAATAGGGGGCGATCGGTTTCGACTTCGGTGGTCGATCCAGGGGAAGCGGGCCGAGGGTTGCGGTTGTGACCTCGCAAATAACGCGGCCGCAAACCAATAAGTGCCAATGCAACGAGCACTGACTTCGCTCTCGCCGCTTAAGGCGAGTTAAAGAAGTCTGTCAGCCCGGGGATGCCTTCGACCCGGTGTCTGGCATCAGCTAGAAGGATCTACCGCCTGGCCCGGCCGCGGGGCCTAGGCGGGACATCAAACAGTGGCTGAGCCTGTCGACGTCTTGCTTGCGTGATCGTCGGGGCTGAGAAAAGCAAAGCAAGCTGCGCCCGGAGAAGCCCTGGTGAAGTACTGAAGGACGCGGGTTCGATTCCCGCCGCCTCCACGGTATGTGGCAATCTGGTCACATAATGTGAAGCCCGGCCCCTGGGAAGGGACCGGGCTTCGGCATGTCAGCCGCCGGACGTTGAGGCAGGCCCCGAGCCAACCTCCCAGGCGCCTTCCGGCCCGCCCTCGCCGGGTCCCAGTACCCGCTGCCGGCGGAATCCCGGCAGCGCGCGCGCCAGCACCAAAGCCCCCGCGATGCACGCCAGCCCGCCCGACACCACCGAAAATGTGTCGCCGAACGCAGTGGCCACTGACCCCGCCTCCAGGTCCCCGATCCGCGGCCCGCCCGTCACCACGGCGATCTGCAGGCCGGCCAGCCGTCCCCGCAGTCCGTCCGGCACCGCCAGCTGGATGATCGTGCTGCGGAACACCGCCGAGATGACGTCGGCGCAGCCCGCCGCCGCCAGCAGGACCAGGGCCAGCGGCAGCCAGTGCACCAGGCCGAACCCGGCGATGGCGGCGCCCCAGGCGATCACCGCGAGGATGACCGCGCGGCCCTGGCGCTGGACCCGGCTGACCCAGCCGGTGGTGAGCGCGCCGATCAGGGCGCCCGCCCCGGGCGCGGCGTACAGCAAGCCGAGCGTCGTCGCGCCCCCGCCGAACCGCGCAACGGCCAACGCCGGGAACAGTGCCCGCGGCATGCCGAACACCATCGCGTTGATGTCGATCAGGTATGCCCCCTGGATGGCCTGCCGGCCGCGCACGAAGGCCAGGCCCTCCAGGATCGAGCGCACCCCCGGGCGCTGGGAGCCCTCCTGGGGCGGCTGCGGCGTCATCAGGAACATGGCCACGAAGGCCACCCCGAAGCCGGCCACGTCCAGCCAGTACACGAAGCGGACGCCCGCGCCCGCCAGCAGCAGGCCGGCCAGCGCCGGGCCGGCCACCTGGCTGAACTGGAACAGCGACTGGAAGATGGCGTTCGCGGTGGACACCTCGGACCGCTGGACCATGTTCGGGATGATGGCGCTGCGCGCGGCGCTGTCCAGGCCGCTGAACCCGGCCGACAGAGCCGGCAGCAGGAACAGCGGCCACAGGGCGGTGCCGAGGTCGGCGTTGATCGCCAGCCCGGCGCTGCACAACGCCATCAGCACCTGCGCCACCATCAGCAGGCGGCGCCGGTCGATCGCGTCGGCGATGGAGCCGGCCAGCAGCGATCCGGCGATCAGCGGGGCCAGCTGGGTGGTGGACACCAGGCCGACATCGAGCGAGGAGTGGGTCAGCTGGTACACCTGGAACGGGACGGCCACCGTGGTCAGCTGGTTGCCGAGCACCGACACCATCTCGCCGCCGACCAGGAGACGGAAGTCACGCGACCGCCGCAACGGCGACAGGTCGATGAGCAGGCTCCGCGGGACCCTCAACCGGTTTCTCTTTCCCTAGAATGACTGACGGTCATTCAGTGGGATAGCATACCGGCACCGGCTGGACCGTCTGCGGCCGGCCCAAAGCACAAGATCAAAACCTTGGCGCCGAACGAGTTCCGTCCCCGCCCCGGCCCCCCGGGTGCCCCGGCGCGGACCGCCAGCCCCGCCTTGCCCATCGAGTCCCGTGGAGAGCGGTCGTGACCCGTACCAAGCCCGCCGAGCAGCGCCGTGCCGAGCTGCTCGCGGCCGGGCAGGCGCTGTTCCTGGCCAAGGGCATCGCGGGCACGTCGCTGGATGACGTCACCCAGCGCGCCGGGGTCTCCAAGGGCCTGTTCTACCTCTATTTTTCCTCCAAGGAAGACCTGGTGCTCGCGCTGCGGGAGCAGTTCTCGCGCGCGCTCGCCGAGCGCATGCGCGCAGCCGCCGAGGCGGTGCCGGCCAGCACCGGGCCGGTCAGTACGGCGTCCGGCTGGGCGGACCGGCTCGACGCCTGCGTCCGGGCCGGCTTCGAGTGCTACCGGGAGTTGCACGACCTGCACGAGGTCCTGTTCCACCACGCCCGCGCGCTTTCCCCCGGATCCGGAAAATCCAGGTCAGGAAAGTCCGGATCCGCAGTTTCCGGATCCGGAAAGCCCGCCGAGCCCGGATCCGGCGCGGATCAGCTGGATCCCGCGCCCGCGCCGGTCGCCCGGGTGATCTCCGAACTGCTCGCGGCCGGCACGGCGGCGGGCGCGTTCGACGTGCCCGACCCGGAATCCACCGCGGTGCTGTGCTACGCGAGCATGCACGCCTTCGACCACGATTTCCGCGGCCGGCCGGGCCCCGATGACGCCCGCCTCATCCGGGCCGCGCAGCTGCTGTTCCGCCGCGCCGCCGGACTGGCCTGAGCGGGCTGCCCCTGAGCGGGCTGCCCCTGAGCGGGCTGCACTGAGCGGGCCGGGTGCCGAAACGTGACCCGTCGGCGCATCATGAGGGCCCCGGCCCCGGTGCCGGGTCCTGAACGGCCCGTGAATAGGCCGTTGCGCACGCATTCGAGGCGGCCATGATGGCCGATCATTACCAATCTGCTTCCGAACACGGGATAATAGGGCGACGGATAGAAACGGTTGTGGCTGGCCGGTTTCACCGTCCGCGCCGGGGTACAGGGCGTGCGCAGCGCCAGGGATGGCGGTATCCCGACGGCCTGCATCCCCGGTTGGGCTGGACGATGGAGCGCGGAGAAAGGGGATGGGAAATGGCGGCGATGAAGCCGCGGACGGGTGACGGTCCGCTTGAGGTCACTAAGGAAGGTCGCGGCATCGTCATGCGGGTCCCGCTGGAGGGCGGGGGCCGACTGGTTGTTGAGCTTACCGCCGATGAGGCGGCCCGGCTCGGCGATGCCCTGAAGACCGTGGTCGGGTGATCCCGTCCGCCGGTGCTAGTCCGCTGCTGCTTACTCGGTCCGCTTGATCGCGGCCAGCAAGCCATCCCCGAGTGGCAGCAGCACGGGCACGAGCCGCTCGTCGGCCCGGACCTGACTGGCGAGGTCGAGCGCGAGGGCGTCCTGAGCTTCCCCGTCCCCGGAAGCCCCGGCCAGCAGGGCGTTGTTGAAGGCCACGACCCCGCCGGTCCGCAGCAGGCGCAGCGCGGCGGACAGGTAGTCCAGGTAGTCCCGCGGGTCCGCGTCGCAGAACACCATGTCGTAGGCGCCGTCGGAGAGCCGGGGGAGGACGTCGAGCGCCCGGCCGAGGATGAGCCGGGCCTGGTTCTGCGCGAAGCCGGCCTGGGTGAATGTCTTCCTGGCCACCCGCTGGTACTCGGGCTCGGTGTCCACGCTGGTGAGCGTCGATCCCGGGCGCATGCCGCGGAGCAGCCAGATGCCTGAGCTCCCGCAGCCGGTGCCGATCTCGACGGCGGTCCTGGCTCCGGCCGCGCAGGCCAGGAAGCGCAGGGCCGCACCGATGGCCGGGGATACCGGCTCGGTCCCGCCGAGGTCGGCCGCATTGGCCCGCGCGGCGAGCAGCGGCTCGTCCTCGGGCAGGTACTCGGCGCTGTACGCAAGTGGCCCCACGAGCAGCAGCCTAGCGTCAGAGGTGCAGGTCCGGGAACTCCGCGGGGGTGATGAGCGTTAGCTAATGCGACACCTGGCGGGCCGCCGAAGAGCCCGCCGCCGCCCGATGCGCGGCTGACCCGACCGAACTGGCGTAACGGAAGAATCCAGGGCACGATGGTGACAGGCGCGGCACTGGCTGACGCGGAGGGCAGATTGGCAGACGAGGCCCGCCGAGGAGAACCGGCGGCCACGCAACCAGCTCAGTCCGAGCGGAACCCGGCCGACGCGGAATGGAACCTCCCGACGTGGGAGGACATAGTCCGCGCGCATTCCACTCGGGTATACCGGCTCGCCTACCGGCTGACCGGCAACCCGCACGACGCCGAGGACCTGACCCAGGAGGTCTTCGTCCGGGTGTTCCGGTCCCTGTCCAGTTACACGCCGGGCACCTTCGAAGGCTGGCTGCACCGCATCACCACCAACCTGTTCCTCGACTCGGCCCGGCGCAAGCAGCGGATCAGGTTCGAGGGCCTGGCCGACGAGATGGCGCACCGGCTGCCGGGCTCCGAGCCGACGCCCGCCCAGGCCTTCGACGACAGTCACCTGGACGACGACGTGCAGGCCGCGCTCAAGGCGCTGCCGCCGGAGTACCGGGCCGCCGTGGTGCTCTGCGACATCGAGGGCTTCTCCTACGAGGAGATCGCAGTCACCCTCGGGGTCAAGCTGGGCACCGTACGCAGCCGGATCCACCGCGGGCGGGCCCAGCTGCGCGCGGCCCTCGAGCACCGCCGGCCCGCTGCCACGTCCGTTCCGGTAGGTGAGGCATGAGCCATCTCGGTGACCGGCTGTCCGCCCTCGTTGACGGCGAGCTCGACGGCGCCGACCTCGACCGCGCTAACGCGCACCTGGCCCGCTGCGAGCAGTGCCGTACCGAAGCCGCCGAGCTCATGCAGCTGAAGCGCAAGCTGCGCGACCTGATGACGCGCGAACTGGTGGACGGGGCGCCGGCCGAGGCGGCGATGACCAGCCGCCTGGTCGCCCTGACCGGCCCGGGCGGCCCGGTACCGGTCAGGCCGGGGCCCCGGAGCCGCCGCCGGCGGCTGCGGGTCGTGCCGGGCCGCCGTCCCGGGGCCGACCTCCAGGTGTCCCGTACCGGTCACCCGGGGCACCCCGGTACCCGCCGGGCCTGGCTGGGCGCCCGGCACCGCCGCTACCTGATGCTCGGCACCGTGTCCCTGGTGGTCGGCCTGGGCACGGCCGCGTTCACGGCGGGCGGCGGCGGGGACGCGGCTCCGGGCCCGAGGATCACCCCGCCGGTCGAGATGTACAGCGTGGAGCACGCCATCACCACCGGTGAGGTCCCGTTCCCCGGTCCGGCGGCTCAAGCTGGCTCGGACGCACCGGCACCGTGAGGTCCCGCGTGTTCACCCTGGTTCCCCGGCGTCGTGACAGTCGGCCGCCGCTGCTGCTGGCGGTCGCGCTGGCCGTTGCCGTGCCCGGGATCCTGGTCTCGTGCAGCGGGCAG
>JAJKHX010000075.1 GCA_021154785.1 Nocardiopsis sp. | reverse complement strand
GGCCGGGCCGCCTCGATCGCGGCGACCGCGTGGGCCTCGGTGACGTGCGCGCCGTTGATGTCGTTGAGCCAGCCGTCCCAGGTCTCGGCGGCCACCGGGAGCAGCCATTCCTCGGCAACAACGGGGTGGTGCCGGACCGTCCAGGCGATGATCCCGGCGTGCGCGAGGCCGACCGCGTGGGTGTTGGTGATCGCGACCGGGCCGTCGAAGGTGCCGGACTCGTTGATCCAGGAGACCCCGGTCATCTCGCCGTTGCCGTTCTGGGAGTGGAAGCCGGCCGCCACCGGATCGCCGGTGCCGGCCGGGCCGCGGGGGTGGATCGCGGTGACGCCGGTGCGGACGCCGTCGCCCTCGATCAGCGTGACGTAGCCGACCTCGACCCCGGCCACGTCGGTGATGGCGTTCAGCGGGCCGGGCTGGCCGCCGAACGGGATGCCGAGGGCGCGGGCCCGGGGCTTGCCACCGGGCGTGGATTTGTGCGGATCGTGAGTGTTCACAGTGACCAGGGTAACGATCCGTGGCGCGGCGTTCGCGGATGTACTGCCACGGAAGCACCGGTCCCGGCATGATGTCTAGGTGGACCGCAGACAGCGGGTCAACGCGGTACTCGAGCGCACTATCGGGTATCAGCTAACCCGCCCGCCGGCGGACCGGGCCTGGCGGATTCCGCCACCAAAAATGATCAACTCGGTGCTAGTGCGCGCAACCGGGTACCACCTTTCCCGTCCGCGGACGGGACCCGTCTGGAAACTGCCGCCGGGGGACGGCGGGCGGCTGCTAACGGAGCCGGTGTTCGTCCTCTCCGCGCCCCGGTCGGGATCCACGCTGCTGCGTGCGATCCTGGGCAGCCACTCCGGGCTCTACGCTCCCCCCGAACTGCCGCTCAAGCAGCTCGAGGTGCGCGCGGACACGCAGTGGATCAAGGCCTCGATCGACGGGCTCCAGCTGACCGTCGACGACCTGCAGTACATGCTCTGGGACCGCGTGCTGGCCGAGGCGCTCCAGCGCAGCGGCAAGCCCCGGCTCGTGGTCAAGACGCCGAGCAACGTGCTGATCTGGGAGCGGATCGCCGCCTGCTGGCCGGACGCGAAGTTCGTCTACCTGCTGCGGCACCCGGCCGCGGTGGTGGCTTCGCTGCACGCCTCGTTCAACCCGGACTGGCACCCCGGCAAGGACGGCAGCGTGGACGAGTCCGTGGAAAAGGTCGTCAGGTACATGACGGCGCTCAAGCAGGCACGCGCGGGCCAGGCGGGCTTCACCGTGCGCTACGAGGAGCTGACGGCTTCACCGGCTACGGTCGTCCCCGGGCTGTGCGACTTCCTCGGCGTGCCGTTCGAGCCGGCCATGCTGGAGTACGGCCGGTTCGATCACGACGGGTTCACGGACGGCCTGGGCGACGGCTCGCTGAACATCAGGTCCGGCCGGATCCAGCCGGCTGCCCCGCTGCCCGACCAGATGCCCGCCGGGCTGGCCGAGATCTGTGCCGCCTGGGATTATCCGCATCCGGGCAACGAGAACGAGCCCGGTGAGCTAGCCGAGTCGGCTAACGGGGCCAGTTAAACCGGGGTCTGGCGTCCTGGCCCCGCCTGGATCAGGCTGGGTCAGGACGCCGGGGCCACCGTGTTGACGAGCTCGCCGATCCCGGTGATCTCGATGCTGACCTTGTCCCCCGGCTGGAGCCAGGCCGGCGGCTTCATGCCCAGGGCGACGCCGGACGGCGTGCCGGTGGCGATGATGTCGCCCGGCTCCAGCGTGATCCCGTTGGAGATGTAGGAGATCAGCTCGGGCACGCCGGTGATCATCTGCGCGCAGCTGGCGTCCTGGCGCACGTCGCCGTTCACCAGCGTGCGCAGCCGCATGTCGGCCACCGTGGGCGCCGCGGCCGCGTCGAGCACGACCGGGCCGAGCGGGGCGAACGTGTCCAGCGCCTTGCCCCGGATCCACTGCGGCTCGGAGCCCTGCAGGTCGCGCGCGGAGACGTCGTTGATGATGGTGTAGCCGCCGACGTAGTCCAGCGCCTGCTCGACGCCGACGTTGCTGGCCGGGCGGCCGATCACCACGGCGAGCTCGCCCTCGTAGTCCAGCTGGGTGGTGACGGCCGGGTAGCGGATCTGGTCCTGGTGCCCGACCAGGCACGACGGGAACTTGGCGAACAGCACGATCCGGTCGGGAGCCACGCCGCGGCTCTCGGCGATGTGATCGGCGTAGTTGAGGCCGACACAGACGATCTTGCCGGGACGGAGTACCGGCGGTGCGTACCTGACGCCCTCGGGAGCCACGGTGGCCTGGGCGCGGGGGGCGATGGCGCGGAGGTCGGCGAGCGCGTCCGCGCCGCGGGCGTACAGGTCGCCGACGTCGCGCAGCCCGGCCAGGCTGGGCCGCCGGGCCGCGGCCGCGACCTCCTGCACGAGCGCGAACCCGCCGTCGACGGCGAGGTGCAGGCGGGTGTCCGTCGTGCCATCGGTGTACAGTGCGGCCAGTCTCACCGGCGGGCTCTCCTTCTGGAATGAATATTTCGTCCAGCGAAATTTATGCCCGAGTATAACGGGCAGGTCAGCGGGGGTTCCGGGCGGGGGTTTCGTGCCCTGGCACTGGGCTACCAGGAGGCCATGTTGCCGAGGCCGCCCAGCCGGTCGGCGATGCGGCTCGCGGCCGCGATGACGAGCCGGCCCAGCCGTTCCTCCTCGGCCGGGTCGAGCTCCGGCCGGTAGGCGGAGACGCTGACCGCGGCGGGCCGGGTCTGCCGGACGCCGAGGATCGGGGCCGCCACGCACCACACGCCCAGGTTGAGTTCCTGCCGGTCGACGGCGTAGCGGCCCGGGCCCCACGACTGAGCGCACGTCGCTGTACTCCACCGCGAGCATCGCCTTGCCCATCGCGGTGCAGGTAGCCGGCGCGCGGCTGCCCGGCATCAGGTTCACCGCCAGCAGTTCCTCGGTCTTGACCTGGTCCAGGTACAGGACGTCCCCGTCGACCAGCACGCTCACGTTGGCGGCGAGCCCGGTCTGGTGGGCCAGCCGCTCCACCTCGACGGCGGCCAGGTCGCGCAGCGTGGTCCGGCTGGCTACCCGGCTGCCGAGCTCGAACAGCTTCAGCGTGAGCCGGTACTCCCTGGACTCGGCCAGCTGCTCGACGTACCCGGCGCGCTGCAGCGCGCGCAGCATCCGGTAGACCGTGGGCGCCGGCACCTCGAGGTGGCGGGCCAGCCGGGTCACCCCGACGCGGTCCAAGCCGGCCAGCTGCTCGATCAGGGTGAGCAGGTCGCCGGTGGTGGAACGGGCCCGGGGGTCGTCAGGCATGGCCCGGGTCGGCGTTGCCGGGGTCGGCGTGGTCCGGTTCGGGGGCCTGGACCGCGACGGCGGCCAGCAGGCCGCCGTCGACGCGCAGCTCGGTGCCGGTCACGAAGCCGGACAGCGGGCTGACCAGGAACAAGATCGCGTCCGCGACCTCGACGGGCGACCCGACCCGGCCCAGCGGATGATTCGCGCCCCACTGCGCGAGCACCTCATCCTCGTCCCCGGCCTCCCGGGCCGACTGGCGCAGCATGGAAGTGTCGATCGAGCCGGGGCTCACCGAGTTGACCCGGATGCCATCCGATGCGTGGTCGATGGCCATGGCCCGGGTCATGGCCACGATCGCGCCCTTGCTCGCGGTGTACGCCACCACGTTGCGCTGGCTGGCGGTGGCCTGGGCGGAGGACACGTTGACGATGGCGCCGCCGCCGCTGCGGCGCATCAGCGGCACCGCGTGCTTGACGGTGAGGAACATGGCGCGCACGTTGACGTCGAGCACCTCGTCCCATACCGCGACCGGGGTGGTCTCAGCCGTGCCGTAGCGCTGGATGCCGGCCGAGTTGACCAGGACGGACAGCCGCCCACGACGTTCGGTCAGGTCGGCGAAGAAGCCTTCGACCTGCTCGGGGCGGGCTACGTCGAGCACCGTCCCGTGCGCCTCGTAGCCGTCGGCGCGAAGCTGCCCGACCGCCGCGGTCACGCTGGCTTCGTCATTGGCGGCCAGCTCGACGGCCGACCCGTGCCGGGCCAGGCAGCGCGCCGTGGCCAGGCCGATGCCGGTACTGCCGCCCATCACGACCGATACCGCCCCGGCGAGCAGTGGCCCGTCCGGCCAGGCGGAAGCGTCCATATGCGTTCCTTTCAGCTGAATGATCATTCGGCTGATCGATATGACACCGCGGTGGGCGGCAAAACGGCAGCCCGGCGGTTCGTCAATTGTCAACTGAGACGTTGACAGGGCCTTGACCAGCTGGCTAGCCTGCCGGTGGTCCCTCAGTGATCATGCATTCAGCTGACTGAAAGATCAATTTCACCGAACGGACTGGGTGGCGTGCGGCCATGACCGGCGACGACGGGCTCTACCTGGGCGTGGACGTCGGCACCGCGGCGGCTCTCTGGCCTGTTACTGCAGAGAACCCTGAGAGCCCGGTGCCCCTTGATGCGCTATCCGGGACATAGCGGGGTGTATATGGCTTACGGGGTGGATCCGGTACCTCCTGGGGTCCTTGATCCACCCGGGAAGCCGGATCCACCCCGTTAATCCACCCGCCCGGACAGCTGCCGGCCGCTGGTGCCGGAGCGGCCAGTCCGGGCGGGAACACCTGCCGCCCGGTGCCGGGCCAGAGCAGGATCGCCGCTCCAATGGCCAGGCGGCGACCATGGCTCACATTCGACAACCTTCTCTTTCCGGGGGTAACTCGACACGATAACCAGGTAGTCCCGGACAGTACCCGGATTACCCGTTTGTTCTGTCATTCTTGCCGACGTGGACCGTAACCCGCGGAAAACAAGGGGGCAAACATCCGCGCTAACGTGATCATGAGGGAAAGACGGCGTAGCTAGCTGGAAGGGAACTGCTGGATGCCTGCTGATCACGGCACGATCGAGGTCAACGGCCGCGAGGCAGACCAGGCGGCGGTGTCCCTGCTGGATCATGAGGGGTGGGGGCATTTCACGGCGATGCAGATCCGCGGCGGACGGGCGCGCGGCCTCGACTTGCACCTAGCGCGGCTCGAGGCGGCACACCACGACGTCTACGGGCGGGCGCTCGACGGGCAGGAGGTCCGCGCCCGCATCCGGCACGCCCTCAACGGCCGGGTGGACGCGAGCGTCCGCGTCTATGGCTACTGGGCCGGCCTGATCGTCACGGTGAAGGAGCCGCAGGACACCCCGCGCCGTCCGCACTCGATGACCGCCTTTCAATTCCAGCGGCCGCTGGCCAGGCTCAAGCACGTCGGCAGCTGGGGTCAGGGCCGGTTCAGGGAGATGGCCCTGGCCGCAGGCTTTGACGAGGGGCTGCTGGTGGACGAGAGCGGCCGGATCTCCGAGGGCACGATTACCAACGTGGGGTTCTGGCGAGACGGCATGGTTATCTGGCCCGACGCGCCGAAGCTCCTGGGCATCACGATGCTCATCCTGCGGCGCCAGCTCACAGCGGCCAACGTCAGGCAAGCTGAGGAGCCAGTCCACGTGCAGGATCTCGCTGACTACGACGCGATGATCTTGTGCAACTCGCGCGGCTGGGCGCCGGTCGGACGGGTCGATGACCTGGCGATCGCTCAGGACCAGGCCCTCGCCAATGTCATCGACGCCGCCATCGACGGCTGCCCATGGGATGAGATCTAGTTCTTCTCTAGTGCGCTGTCCTGCTTGTCCTGCGGCTCATCCTCGAATTCGGCCTGCTCGGACTCGTCCCCGGGCTCGGGCTCGGCGACTTCCGCCTCGTCTTGGAGTTGCCCCTCAACGGCATCGTCTTCCGGGTCATCTTCCTGCGGATCATCTTCGAGTTCGCCATCCTCGAGTTCGGAATCGAGCTCGCCGTCGTCCAGGTCGTCGTCATCCTTTAGGTCGTCCTGGAACTCGTCATCCTCTAGATCGTCGATGACGATACCGTCGAGCTCGTCGAGGCGCTCGGCGGCGTCGGTCTCGCCGTCAGGGTCAAGCTCGACGGCGCGGGCGAACGCGGCGCGGGCCTCCTCGGCCCGGTCGGCCGCGAGCAGCGCATCCCCGTAGGCGTAGAAGAGCCGCGCGGACCAGGGCCGTACCCGGCCGCTGGTGAGCTCGGGGACCTGCAGGACCAGGACGGCGGCATCCGCCAGCCCTTGATCCCGGCGGATGCCGGACTCGACGATCCGCAGCTCGATCTGCGTAGGCCGGCTGAGATCGGCGGCGTTGACCTCGCGCACCAGGGCCAGGGCCCGGTCCGGCCGGCCGAGGGCCCGCTCGCAGTCGGCCATGATCGGCACGTAGTCATCCCGGCCAGTCATCCGCCGCGCGGCACGGAACTCCGACAGGGCGTCGGCCCAGCGCCCCGTCTGGTAGGCGGCGATGCCGCAGGCTTCCCGGACTACGCCGACCCGCGCGGCCAGTCGTTTGGCGGCCTGCGCGAAGGCATAGCCCTCCTCCGGGTCCTCTGCCACCCCGGCGGCGACCAGATAGCGGGCCACAGTGTCAGCAAGATCGTTCGGCAGGCTGTTCAGCTGGGCCTTGGCGTCGGCATCGAGCTGGTCGGCACTGACCGACTCGGGAATCCGCGGGCCGGGCTCGCGGGGCGGCCGGGCCTGCGACTCGTCCTTGTCATTCCAGGGACGCCTGCCGCCCGGGGCGCTCTCACGGCTACGGCCGCCGGTCGGACCACCCGGTCGGCTGGAGTCACGGTACGGCCGCGAGCCCTGATCCCGGCCGCCGTCACGCGAGTATGAGCCGGTCCGCCGGTCCGCGGCTCCCCCGGTACCTGGCCGGGAACCTCGGTCCCGGGCCGGACCACGGCTCCGGAATTCCTCACGGCTGCCGCTCTCACGCCGGTCACCGAAGTCACGGCGATCACTGCGCTCGCCGGACCCGCCGCGGTCGCTGGAGCCGCCGCGGTCACTACGCTCAGCGTAGGGACGGCGCTCACCCGGAGCGCTACGGTCGCTGTGGGGGCGGCGCTCACTGGAACCGCTGCGGTCACTGTAGGGGCGACGCTCGGTGGATTCACGGCGGTCGCTGGGACCGCCGCGGTCACTGCGCTCAGCGTAGGGACGGCGCTCGCCGGAACTGCCCCGGTCGGTGCGGTCGCCGTAAGGGCGGCGATCACTGGAACCACCGCGGTCGCTGCGCTCGGTATAGGGACGGCGCTCGCTGGAATCGCGGCGGTCACTGTACCCCGCACGGTCGCTGCGATCTCCGTAGGGACGACGCTCGCCGGAACCCTGACGGTCGCTGGAACCGCCACGGTCACCGCGGTTGGCGTAGGGACGGCGGTC
>JAJKHX010000074.1 GCA_021154785.1 Nocardiopsis sp. | reverse complement strand
CAGCATCGCGAGCATGATCAGCAGCCGGGAATCCACCTGGCCCGCCTGCAGCTGCGCCGCCGCCTGGGTGCTGGCCTGGATGGTCTGGCTATGCAGCAGTTGTGCGCCGCCGGACCGGCGGGCGGCGAGGTCGGCCTGGAGCGCCTTGGCGTACGCGGCGGCCCCGCCCGGGGCGGTCGCGCGCACCTCGATCTGGCTGGGGCCGGTCCCGAAGCTAGCCAGCAGCACCGGCGCGTCCTGGCTGACCTGGGCCGCATCGGCCGGGGAGGTGACGACGACGTTGGCTCCCGGTGCGGCCGCGGCCGCCGCCAGCGGCACCAGGCGGCCCGAGGCGACGCCGTCCGCGGCGAGCGCGGCGCATATGCGGGTATCGCACGCGATGCTCTGGTCGCTGCTGAGCTGCCCGGCGACCCACGCCGCGGCCAGGCTGCTGGCGGCCGGGGCGGCTCTGGCCGCAGTGCCGGCCCGCGCCGGGTCGCGCTGCGGGCTGCCCGGCGCGGCCGTCCGGGCCGAGCTGGCGGTGAGCTGGATGGCGCCGACCACGGCCGCGGCCGCGATCACCAGTCCGAGGGCCACGAACAGCGCCAGCCGCGGGCGGCGCGCTGGGGGTACCCGCCGGGCCGTCCACAGCCGGATGGTGGTCACCAGCACCCGGCCCCACGAGGGAGCCCGGGACGGCGTGGCGGAGGACGGCGCCGCCGGGGTGGCGGACCTCACCGCCACCCTGGTCCGGCTCGAACCGGCCACCTGCATAGGCAATCGCGCCCCTGTTCCGTACGCCCAGCTATCAGAGATAGCTGAACACACACCAGGGCCGATATCTACCGGAATGCCTTATTGCATCCCTTACGCTACGGTACGCATCAGTATCATCCGGCGAGCCGGGCGAAGACCACGATGTTGCTGAGGTAGCTGCCGATCGACCGGTCGAAGATCCCGCCGCAGGTGATCAGGCGCAGCTCAGGGTCCGGGATGGCGCCGTACACCGCGGCCGTGGGGAACTTGTCCTTGGCGTACTGGTGCACCCGGGTCACGGCGAAAACCGCCATCGTCCCGTCGGCCCGCCCGATGTAGATCTTGTCGCCCGGCTTCAGGACCCGCAGCCAGAAGAAGATCCCTGGCCCGGTCTTCGAGTCGACGTGCCCCGCGATGACCGCCGACCCCGTCGCCCCCGGCCGCGGGCCGCCGGTAAACCAGCCCGCCACCGTCGTGGTGTCCGGCACCTGCAGCGCACCGCTCCTGGTCAGCCCCAGGTGAATCAGCGACGTCTTCTTGATCCCGATCGCCGGGACGCTCACCCAGACCGGCTTCGCCACCGGCCGAACCGCCCCGGCTGCTCCGGCCGAGGCCGCCGCCGGCCCGCCCTGCCCGGCCGAAGCCGCTTGTCCCGTCGGCGCTGTCTGCTGGGCCGGGGCCGCGATCGGCGCCGGCCGCGCGACCTGGACCGCCGGCGTGGCCGAGACGCTGTCGGTGACCAGCCCGGCCGCCCCGATACCCACCGCCGTCAGCCCCGCCGCCAACGCCGCGGCGGCCACGATCCGTCCCCGCGGTCGCCTCGGCGACCGCTCGGATGCCGCTTCCTGCGGCCAGCCCGGTGACGACCCGAGCGGCCAGCCCGGTGACCACCCGAGCGGCCCGCCCGGTGACGGCTCCGGTGACCGGCGGAGCCAGCGCAGGTGCCGCCCGGCCCACAAGCTGAACGTGTTCCCGAGAACCTGCCCCCACGACGGCGGAGCCTCGTCGCCGACCGCCTCAACCCAGGCATTCCCGCTGGGCTTCAGGATCTCCGGCTGCAGCGGCACGGCTCCCGGCGACTGAACCGCCTGCCACCCCGGATCCCACCAGTCCTCCGGCAACCCTCGAGCCTCCGGCAGGCCCCGCTTCCCCGGTAGCCCCTGGCTGCCCCGCCGTCCCTCGTCGTCCGGCATGCGCGGCACGACAGGCATAGGTCCCGTATGCCCGCTGTACCCCATGACGCACCTCATCCCGCAGCTACCCGGTCAGTGCCCGCAGCTACCCGGTAAAGCAGAGTACACCCGAGGCGTCCTGATACACCGGATTGCGCACCGCCGCCCCCCGAAGGCCCTGTACCCCCGAACGCCCCCGTAAAATTCAGTGGTTGTGACGTTCTACCTTCTCTATCCGGTAGGGTGCCACAACCACTGAACCGGATTGGTACCGATGGGAAAGGTGTGGCGAGTGAGATCGCGGCCGGTCGATGGCGCCTTAGGGGCACCAGCCCAGGCGAGGTGGCTTTAGCTGGCGGGAACGGTGCGGATGGGGAGTGGGGGCCGGTCGTGGCCGCGGGCCAGGGCGTCACGGATCTGCCCAGCCACGAGAGCGGGCTTCGTGCGGAGGTCGCGCGGGGAGAAGTGCAGGACGATGATGCCGGCCGCGCCCATCAGGTCGTGACGGTGCCGGGTGCGGTCCCAGTGCCCGGGGGATAGGTGCCAGGCGCGCGAATCCACCTCGGCGGCGACGCCGGCCCGTGGCCACCAGGCGTCGGGCCTGGCGAGGAAGACGTCGTCGAGGAACAGCGAGGGGTTGAACAGCGGCGCGGGCAGCCGGGCCGCCTTGATCAGGTCACGCAGGTCACCTTCGGCGGTGGACCTGATCCCGTCGGCCACCTCGGCCAGGGCCGAGCGGAACATCGCCGAGCCGCGGACCGGCCCGCCGCTGAGCTCCCCGGCTAGCTCCCCGAGAGAGCACCGGCCGATCTGGACAGCGTCGGCGACCACGGCCCGGACATCGCGCAGGTCGGTGAGCAGGCGGACGGTATCCGCCACCGCGCGAGGCGCCCGGGCCAGCAGCACCGGCCCGACTGAGCAGGTCCGGTCCGGCATCCGGGCCGTGCGGTGCAGTCGTGCGAAGCCGGTACTCGCCCGCTGCCGCTCGACCGGCACCAGCACGTCGATGAGGTCGGTGCCGGCGCTGCTTCTGACGCTGTGGTGCATCAAGGCGACCGGGCCGGTGATCAGGCTGCCCGGCCCGGCGTACAGCAGCGCGGCCATTTCCTTCTGCGGGAAGCTGGGCGCTCCGCTCGCGGCCAGGTAGACACCGGGCAGCAAGGCCTGCCACGGGCCGCCCGCCCGGACCCGGTATTGCATCGCGTTGTCCCTCATCCCCAGGTCAAGTAGCTGCCTGCGGCTGGCCACGGAGTGCTGCCGGTCCAGCAGTTCGGCCAGGCCGTCGGCGGCGGAAACTCGGGGCATGGCCCGAGCATGACACCGGGGTCTGACAAACCATGGAGCCGAACGAGGACGGTATCCCGCACCGCACCCGGCAGAACAGTCCGGCGAATCCCCTTACTGGCGGTGCCCGGTTTTCATGCGGCTACCGTACGCGTCTCTCACCAGGCTGGACGGCCCGGCTGCCGCGAGTCATCTTTAATAAAGCGGACTCACCCGGTACTCGGTGGCCGGTAACGTCTAATCACCTTTCATCGAAGTGGAGTTGTCCCCAAGATGCGTGTTCTGGTTCTCGGCGGAGACGGGTTCTGCGGCTGGCCTACGTCGCTGTACCTGTCGGACAAGGGTCATGACGTCACGATCCTCGACAACCTCAGTCGGCGGAAGATCGACGTCGACCTCGAGGTGGAGTCGCTGACGCCGATCCGGCCCCTCGGCGAGCGGCTGCGGGCCTGGAAGGAGGTCAGCGACCGCGAGATCGGGTTCGTCAACATCGACATCGCCACCGAGTACGACCGGCTGGCCGCCGTCGTGGCGGACCAGCAGCCGGACGCGATCGTGCACTTCGCCGAGCAGCGGGCCGCGCCGTACTCGATGCGCACCGCCGCCACCAAGCGGTACACGGTCGACAACAACATCCGGGCCACCCACAACCTGCTCGTCGCCCTGGTCGAGACCGGCGTCGACGCGGCGCTGGCGCACCTGGGCACGATGGGCGTCTACGGCTACGGCTGGTCGGGCAGCGCGCCGATCCCCGAGGGCTACCTGACCGTGAAGGTGACCACCCCGGACGGGGAGCTGGAGCGGGAGATCCTGCATCCGGCCAACCCCGGGTCGGTCTACCACATGACCAAGACCCTGGACCAGCTGCTGTTCTCGTTCTACGCCAAGAACGACGGCCTGCGGATCACCGACCTGCACCAGGGCATCGTGTGGGGCACCCAGACCGACCAGACCGCCCGCGACGTCCGGCTGATCAACCGGTTCGACTACGACGGTGACTACGGCACGGTGCTGAACCGGTTCCTCATGCAGGCGGCCGTCGGCCACCCGCTGACCGTGCACGGCACCGGCGGCCAGACCCGCGCCTTCATCCACATCCGGGACACCGTCCGGTGCATCGAGCTCGCGATCGAGAACCCGCCGCAGTCCGGCGACCGCCCCCGGGTCCTCAACCAGGTCACCGAGACGCACCAGATCCTCGACCTGGCCAAGATGGTGTCCGACACCATGGGCGTGGACATCGCTTACCTGCCCAACCCGCGCCGCGAGGCGGAGGCGAACGACCTGATCGTCACCAACGACCAGTTCCTCGCCCTCGGCCTGGAGCCGACCACGCTGTCCGACGGGCTGCTCGCGGAGGGCACCGAGATCGCCCGCCGCTACCGGGACCGGGCCGACCCCAGCAAGATCGTCTCCCGGTCGGTCTGGCGCCAGGGCATGGAGACCGCCGAGGACCTGCTCACCGAGCTCCCCGCCGACGAGAGCTAAGCGGCGCCGGGGTCATTTTTGCTCGTCGTAGGCGGCGATGGTCCAGCTGGCGGCGCGCTTGGCGTAGTCGGCGGCCGTGTACGGGCTTGGTGCCTGGATGCGGAAGGTCACCGTGACCGGCTGGCCGGCCGCGCCGGCGGTGGACAGTTGAGACGTGTGCGAGCAGGACAGTTCCTGGCTCGAGTCATGAATCCGGATGCTCACCTGGAGCTGGCTGCCGACGGCGCCGGCGCAGGCCAGGCTGATATCGAGCTGGCGGCCGTGGTAGGTGACGGTGAAAGAACCCGTGCGGTCGCCGGGCCAGTCCCCGCTGCGGCTGGCGAGGAGGCGCCGCGGCCCCGTTCCCTGGCCGTTGGTCGTGTTGCGAGGGTAGCTCCGCGGCAGCCGCGGTGCCGCGGGGGCGGGCCGGATGGTGGCGGATGGTGTCCAGGTGTAGGCGGCAAGCTGCCAGCCGATCTTCTTGCCCGGCGGGCGGCCGAGAGCCGAAGTCGAGTAGACGGTGATGTGAGCCTCCCGGCCGGGCCGTACCGGCAGCCCGATCAGCTGCGGCTTGTCCTGGCAGACGATGACCCCCGCGTCCGCGCCGTTGACCTTGACGTCGATGAAGGCGTTGCTCTTGGGGGCGTCGCAGGCGGCCATGACGTCGATCGGGTCCGAGCCGGCCTGGACGGTGAGCGAGACCGACCGCTGATCCGGGTCGGTCATCGAGGTGGTGGCGAGCTGGCGGTAGGCGGCGCCGTCGGAGGCGGTGAAGGTGGCCGGGAACGACAGGCCGCTGAGGCCGGCCCCGCGGCCCGATGTGTGTTCGTGCGCGAGGGTCACGCCGCTCACCACGCCCGCCGCGACCGCGACGGCCAGCAGGGCGGCCCCGGCTGTCCTTTTCATGCGTGCCCTCCGGATGCGTGCGGTGATGCGTTCCTGCGGCACCGGGCGGTTCCGCGCCGGGTCGCTGCGCTCGGCGAGCAGCTGCCGCAGCTGGTCTTCACTCACGGGCACCGGGCTCACCTCTTCTTCTCGACCGGCTGCGGTCGCAGGGTGTCATCGACCCGCAGCCGGGCCAGGGCCCGGCTGGCCTGGCTCTTCACCGTGCCGACGGAGCACCCTAGGAGGCCGCCCACCTGGGCTTCGGTCATGTCCTCGAAGTAGCGCAGCACCACCACGGCGCGCTGCCCCGCGGGCAGGCGGCCCAGCGCCCGCCACACGGCGTCGCGCTCGTCGACGGTGTCGGTCTCGTTCGCGGCGTTCGGTCGCTCGGGGGGCTCGCCGGTGGTCCATTCCCGGTGCCGCCAGCGTCGCCGCCACCACGACACGTGGGTGGTGACGATGATCTTCCGGACGTACGCTTCCGGGTCGTCGTCCAGCCGCGGCCAGGCCAGCCACGCCTTGACCAGGGCCGCCTGGGTCAGGTCCTCGGCCGCCGCCCAGTCCTGGACCAGCAGGTAGGCGGTCCGCAGCAGGCGCGTCCAGCAGGCGGCCACGAACTCCGGGTAGTCCGAACGGTCAGCCACCGGTACCTTCTCTCGCGGTCTTCTCCTCTTCATACGCCCGCGGCGGAGCAGAAAGTTGTCAGCCGTCCACGGCGGTTCCGCGGCTGTAGACGGCGCGGATGCGGTGCAGGGCGGCGGGGTCGGCGAGCGGGTTGCCGTCGACGGCGAGGATGTCGGCGTCGAAGCCGGGCGCGATCCGGCCCTTGCGGTGCCCGAGGCCGATCACCTGGGCCGGCCCGGAGGTGACGGCCCGCAGCGCCTCGGCCGGGCTGAACCCGGCGTCCCCCAGCATGGGCGGCGCGTACCGGACCACGTCGGGCGGCTTGACCGGGGCGATGCCGGCGTCGCTGCCCGCGACCATCAGGGCTCCGGCCTCGTAGAGCCGCCGCATGTTGGCCTTGATGCCGGGCAGCCGGACCAGCAGTTCCCGGGGCGGCGCCAGTCCGGGCGGCGGGGGCAGCATGCCGACGGTGAGGCCCACGACCGTGCGGCGGTCCGCGATGAGCTGGATCAGCTCGGCGGGCGCGTCCACGCTTTCCTCGGTCCAGAACGAGACGTGCTCCATCCCGTCCACCCCGGCGGCCACCGCGTTGGCGATCGCTTCGACGGCGTGCGCGTGCGCGGTCACCTTGAGCCCGTGCCGGTGGGCTTCGTCGATCGCGGCCCCGAGTACCCCCGGGGTGAACTGGGCCAGGTGCTGGTGGGTGCCCGGAGTGAGGGTCCCGCCGCTGGCCATGATCTTGATGACGTCGACGCCGCGCTCCACGTGCTCGCGCACCGCGGCCCGGACGCCTTTCTCCGTCGGTTCTGCCGCCCCGCCCAGGTAGTGGCAGTGCCCGCCGGGGGTGGTGATGGGCGGCCCGGCCGCGACGATGGTTGGCAGGCCGGGCTGGCCGCGCAGGGCCAGGGACAGGTAGCCGCGGTCGCCGAGGTCCCGGACCGTGGTGACGCCGCCGCGCAGCGCCGCCTGCCCGGCCCGGATCATGGCCTGGATGGTCTCGTCGTCGCTGCGCGCGGCGAGCCGGCCGACGGGGTCGGGGCTGGCGTCGAAGGCCAGGTGGACGTGGGCGTCGACCAGGCCGGGCAGCAGCGTGGCGCCGCCCAGGTCGGTGACGTCGGCGTTAGCCGGGGCGGGGACGCCGGAGTCGACGGCGATGATGGTGCCGCCGTCGATCAGGATGAGCGGGTCACGGACCAGGGCGGAACTGGTCCCGTCGAACAGGGCGGCGGCGCGCAATGCGGTGAGCCTGCCTCGTTCGGTCAGTATCGGTGTTGCCATGGGTCGAGCATCGGTCTCGGACCCGCGTCTTGTCATTGGTGGTAGTACTCATGTCCGGTACTCATTTTCGGCGCCGATGATCTTGAGCATGCCGTGTAGAAGAGTCGTGGTGTTCGTGATAAACGGATCTTGTCCGGCGGTGGCGTTCACCGGCGGGTGAATCGCGCCAGTGTCGTGGAGGTTGCTGGCTTCGCGTAGCCGGAGGGAGGCGCCTGAGATGCTGGCCGTTCGATGGCATGGGCGGGGTGATGTGCGGGT
This sequence comes from Nocardiopsis sp., assembly GCA_021154785.1. Lineage (GTDB taxonomy): Bacteria > Actinomycetota > Actinomycetes > Streptosporangiales > Streptosporangiaceae > Palsa-504. The sequence goes on along the minus strand of JAJKHX010000074.1, from coordinate 14,617 downwards.
GGAGGAGGTGCCGCCGCCCGCGCCGCCGGGGCCCGGAGAAGTGCAGCTCCGGGTGCGGTGGTGCGGTATCTGCGGGACCGATCTCGAGGAATGGCTGAGCGGGCCGGTGTTCATCCCGGCCGCCGCGCCGCATCCGGTCACCGGAGTGCGCGCGCCGCTGGTGCTCGGGCACGAATTCGCCGGCGTGGTGGTGGCGGCCGGCGCGGGCGTGACCGAACCCGGGCCGGGTCAGCGGGTGGCCGTCGACACGATCGTGTCCTGCGGTACCTGTTACTGGTGCCAGCGCGGCGAGGTGACCCGGTGCCCGGCGCTGGGTGCGCTCGGCCTGCACGGCGACGGCGGGCTGGCGGAACTGTGTAACGCGCCCGCGCGCATCTGCCTGCCGGTCCCGGACACGGTCGCCGACGATGAGGCGGCGCTGGCCGAACCGCTGGCGGTGGCCGTCCGGGCGCTGCGCCGGGGTGGCCTGCGCGCAGGCGAGCGGGTCGCGGTGGTGGGGGCGGGCGCCGTCGGGCTGCTGGTGGTGCAGGCGGCGGTCGCGTTCGGTGCGGACGGCGTGGACGTCGTCGAACCGCTGCCGGAGCGCCGGGCCCTGGCGATCCGTCTCGGTGCCGGCCGGGCGGTGCCGCCTGAGGAGGCGGGAGCGCTGGAGGCCGATGTCGCCGTCGAGTGCGCGGGCACCGCGAGCGCCATCAACACCGCGCTGCGCGCGCTGCGCTCGGGCGGACGGGCCGTCCTGCTCGGTATCGCCGCCGAGTCCGCGCTGATCGCGCCCATGGACCTCATCCGGGGCGAGAAATCCCTGATCGGGTCGTTGTCGCATGTCTGGGACCAGGACTTCCGGGAGGCGCTGCGGCTACTGGGTCGCGGGACGGTGCAGGCGGCGCCCTTGATCACCGATCGCATCCCGCTCAGCGCGGCGGTGACCGGCGGGCTTGCCTTGCTGCGGGACGAACCGGAAAGGCACCTGAAAATCTTGGTGGGTGAGAGCGGATGAGCGCCGCCGACGGCAGTGGCATGCCACCGGACCTGCCGGCTAGCCGGCTGTACACCGCGGTCGTGTCTGACATCCTCGACGGCCTCGGGCACCGTGACCATGCCCTCGACCGGGCCATCCGGCCGCTGGGGCGCGGTGAGGTGATCGCCGGTTTCGCCAATCCGTTCCTGGTCACCGAGGTCGACCGGATCCCTGACGAGCCCTACACCGGCGAGATCGGCGCGCTCGACGACATCCGGCCCGGCGAAGTCATCCTGGTGGCCGTGGGCGGATCGGCCCGCGCTGCCTGCTGGGGCGAGCTGTTCTCGGTGGCGGCGCGCGCCCGCGGAGCCCGCGGCACCCTGATCGACGGGTACTGCCGCGACGCGCACCGTATCGCCGGGCTTGGCTACCCGGTGTGGTGCCGGGGGACACTGCCGCTGGACTGCAAGGGCCGGACCGCGGTGACCGGGTGGCGGCAGCCTGCTGTCGTCGGGGGCCTGCCGGTCCGGCCCGGTGACCTGGTGGTGGCCGACGACGACGGGGCCGTCGTCGTCCCGGCCGAGCTCACCGAAGAGACCATTAGCCGGGCCCTGGCCAAGGCATCGAAGGAGAACGGGCTGCGGGACGCGCTGGAGGCGGGCAGCACGCTGCGAGCTGCCTACGACCGGTTCGGCGTCCTGTAAACCACCGTCAAGGCTAGCCTGGGCACGTGACCTCGCCCGCGCTGCAGCAGCCTCAGTGGCCCGATCGTGCTGGCCTGGACACGGTGGCGCGGCGCCTGGAAGGGCTGCCGCCGCTGGTGCTCGCGGCCGAGTGCGACCAGCTCAAGGAGCGGCTGGCCGCGGTGGCCAGTGGCGAGGCGTTCCTGCTGCAGGGCGGAGACTGCGCGGAGACCTTCGACGGCACGACCGCCGAATCTATCCGCGGCAAGTTCCGCACCCTGCTGCAGATGGCGGTGGTCCTGACCTACGCGGCCAGCGTGCCGGTGGTCAAGGTGGGGCGGATGGCGGGCCAGTTCGGCAAGCCGCGCTCGGCCTTGGCTGAGGTCCGGGACGGGGTGGAGCTTCCCGTCTACCGCGGCGACGCGGTCAACGGGCTCGCGTTCACCGCCGCCGACCGGACCCCTGACCCGCGCCGCCTGCTCGACGCGTACCACTGCTCGTCGGCCACCCTGAACCTGTGCCGGTCGCTGGCCGGCGGCGGGTACGCCGATCTGCGCCAGGTCCACGCCTGGAACCAGGACTTCGTGGCGGCCAGCCCGGCCGGGCAGCGCTACGAGCGGCTGGCCGAGGAGATCGACCGGGCCATCGCGTTCATGAACGCGTGCGGGGCCGATCCCGGGGAGTTCCGCGCGGTGGAGTTCTACTCCTCGCACGAGGCGCTGCTGCTGGACTACGAGCGGGCCCTGATCAGGACCGACGCCCGCAGCGGGCAGGCCTACGGCTCGTCCGGGCACCTGCTGTGGATCGGGGAGCGGACCCGTGACCTAGACGGCGCCCACATCGAGTTCGCGCGGCAGCTCCGGAACCCCGTCGCGGTCAAGATCGGCCCGACGGTGAACCCGTCGGACGTGCTGGAGCTAGTCAAGGTCCTCGACCCGGACGGCGAGCCGGGCCGCCTCACCCTGATTACCCGGATGGGCGCGAGCCGGATCCGGCAGGCGCTGCCGCCGCTCGTCTCGGCCGTGGCCGACAGCGGGGCTCGCGTCGTGTGGGTGTGCGACCCGATGCACGGCAACACGGTCGAGGCGGCCAGCGGCCACAAGACCCGGTACTTCGACGACGTGCTGGACGAGGTGACGGGCTTCTTCGCGGTCCACCGGGCGCTGGGCACCCACCCGGGCGGTATCCACATCGAGTTCACCGGCGACGACGTCACCGAGTGCATCGGCGGCGGTCACCACATCGCCGAAGCCGACCTGGGCCAGCGGTACGAGACGGCGTGCGATCCCCGGCTCAACCGCGGCCAGTCCCTGGACCTGGCCTTCCGCGTGGCCGACCTGTACCGCTCAACGGCATAGCGAGATCTTCTTAGCCGCCAGGACGTGCTGGACGGCCTGGTCCAGCCGGGAGCCAGGCAGCCGTCCCGAGGTGACGGCCGCGACGATGCTGGCGATGACCTCGCGGGTGGTCGTCGCGGCCGTCGCGCTGTCGAACAGCACCATGTCGGCGCCGGCCCCGATCGAGAGCGCCGCCGCCCGCGGCACGCTGTACCCGGCGTCGGCGACGGCCAGGGCCGAGAGCGAGTCGGTCAGCACCAGGCCGCCGAAGCCGAGCTGGCCGCGGAGCACCCCGGTGATGGCGGCCTTCGACAAGGTGGCGGGCACCTTGCCGGTCAGGCCGGGGACGGTCACGTTCCCCACCATCACGGCGGTCGCGCCCGCCCGGATCGCCGTCTGGAAGGGCAGCAGCGCCGCGGCCTTCAGGGCCGGGAGCGGCGGCACGGACGCGGGCCCGTCGTCGGTGTTGGAGGTCGCCTGCCCCAGCCCGGGGAAGTGCTTGTAGACCGGGATGACGCCGCCCGCCCGCAGTCCCCGGGCGAAAGCGATCCCGTAGGCGGCGGCGACCGGGGGCTTGAGGCTGAACGAACGCGGCCCGTCCGGGTGGGCGCTGTCCGGGCCGGGACCGTCGGACAGGTCGAGGACCGGCGCCAGGTCCATCGTCACCCCGGCGGCCCGCATCCGCCGGCCGGCCTGCTCGGCCAGCGCCCGCGTCCGGGCCCGGGTCAGCGTGGCCGCCATCGTCCGGGGCCACGGCATGTCCCCGGCCAGGTTGGCCATCCGCTGGATCTCCCCGCCCTCCTCGTCGACCATGACCAGCGGGGGCACGCGGCCGCCCGCGCGCCGCAGCACGGCCAGGTCCGCGGGCATGGTGGCCGGCGCTTCCGAGCCGAACAGGATGATCCCCCCGGCCCCGTCGGCCACCAGGCTCTTTACTGACAGCACCGCGTCTTCCTCGACCGGCACGACGACGAGCTGGGCCGCGCGGCGGTTGAGGCTCCACGTGCTGAGCACCGCGTCCGGGCGGCACGCGGCGGCCGGTGCGGGTGTGCGGCTCGCCGCGGCCGGCCGCGAGCTGGCTACGGCGGCGGCGGTGCCGCTGGCCGTCCCGGCCGCCGTGCTGTCGCTCCCGCCTCCGCCTCCGCCTAGGATGCCGCAGCCGGATGGCACGGTGATAAGCGCCGTGGCGGCCAAGGTCAACCGCAGCCTTCTCAGCACGCTGATTCCTGTCGTCATTCCGGCGCCGAGGATACCGGGGCCTGCTCGTGCGGATCGTCGTCCGGGGCCTTCAGCCATGCGCTCGGCACTTACAAGACCCTTACGCCGACCGTGGCATGCATGCACTGGCCGGTGACACGGGCGGGCTGGCGGTATCGTCGGGGTGATTTGACCGTTATGGCATAAACGGGAGCAAAGGTGGCGAGTGAGGGCCTGCAGCGCCGTGCCTTCCTGGGCGCCGCGGCGGCGGCCGGCGTGGCGGCGATCGGCGCCACGGCGGGCTGCGACCCCGCACCCGCGGCCCGTCCGCGGACCACGGCCGCCGCTACGCGCCGTGCCCGTCCCGCGGTGGTGCCCGAGCGCCACCTGCCGGGCGACCCGGATTTCTGGGTGAGGTCGGCCGGTCCTGCCGAGGCTATCGAAGGTTATCCCGGCCAGGTGAGCATCCGGCCCGGCCAGGAGTTCACGTTGCATGTGTCGACCACCGGATCGTCGTTCCGGGTCTCGGCGTACCGGGTCGGCTGGTACCAGGGCGCCCAGGCGCGTCTCGTGTGGCGATCGGGTGAGATCCGGGGCCGGCGTCAGGACGAGGCGTCGTTCGCTTCCGCGACCCGCACGGTGTTCACGGGGTGGGAGCCGACGCTGACCGTGGCTACCAGCGGCTGGCCCGAGGGAGCGTACCTGCTCCGGCTGGACGCCAGCAACGGTCATCAGCGCTATGTCCCGCTGGTCGTGCGGTCGGCGGACGGCGCGGGCAAGACCGTCATCGTGCACGCTCCGGAGACCTGGCAGGCCTACAACCTGTGGGGCGGTTATGACCTGTATCAGGGCGAAGACGGAAGCTACGGCACCCGCTCCCTGGAGGTGAGCTTCAACCGCCCGTACGACGGGGACGGGGCGGTCCGGTTCATGACCTATGAGCGGGCGTTCGTGGTACTGGCCGAGCGGACGGGGATCCCGCTGGCCTATACGACCGGAACCGACCTTGAGCATGACCCCTCGATCCTGCACGGCGCGACCGCGATCTATACCCTCGGGCACGACGAATACTGGACGCCGCAGCGCCGCGCGGCCATTACCGCGGCCCGGGACGCCGGCAGCAACGTAGCGTTCCTGGGCGCGAACACCTGCTACCGCCGGATCAGGATGGCTTCCGCCGCGGACGGCACCGCCGGCCGTACGGTCATCTGCTACAAGACCGACGTCGGGCAGGACCCGATGTATTCTGCGGATCCCGCGCTCGCCACCACCGACTACCGCGCGTCGCCGGCTCCGGACCCGGAGTCCTCGCTGACCGGTGTCATCTACCAGGGCTATCCGGTCGACGCGTCCTACGTGATCCACCAGGCGGACCACTGGCTGTACGCCGGTACGGGAGTGCGGAAGGGCCAGTCGTTCGGGCACCTGGTCGGCGTGGAGTTCGACCGCGTTAATCTCGGGTACCCGACGCCGCGCCCGATCGAGGTTCTCGCGCACTCGCCGGTCGTGTGCGAGGGCCGGCCCGACTACTCCGACACCGCCTACTACACCACTGCCAGCGGCGCGGGCGTGTTCGCCTCCGGCACCATGCGCTGGGTGGAGTCGATGATGGCCGGGCACCGCGGCGACGGGGACGACCACCGTATCTCCGCGGCCGCCGGGCGGTTCGTCACCCGGGTGAACACCAACCTGCTGCTCGCGTTCGCTCGCGGGCCGGCCCGCGAGCATTACCCAACCGCTAGGGACAATCTCGGTGCCCTGGCCTGAGCTTGCCGATTATCTCACCGGGTGGCTCATCGGCGCTGATTGAGGGCCGGGGCGAGCTGGCAGACGGTACGCCAGCTCGCCCCGCGCGCCTCACCAGTAGTGCCGACGGCCCCCGACTCCCCGGCCGACAGCGCCGAGAAGAACCAGGATCAGGCCTATCGCCAGTACGACGATGCCGATGGTCCAGACAATCGCGATCTTGAGCAGAAAGCCGACGATTAGCAGGATGATACCGAGGATGATCATGTCTACCCCCTTGGGCAGTGACGGGTACACATGGTCGACTGCTGACAGAGGGCGGCTTACCCGAAAGACCGGGCGAAGCCGCGGCGACCAGCACCGACATGACGACAAGCCGCATTATCTGGGGCGGCGTCGAAACGACATCAAACCCGCTACCCGCCCGGGCCTGACGTAAACGCCCGGCTGGGCCGGAGGCGGCGTTCTTTACGACCTCGCCGCAGACGGTGACCAGCTTCCGCCGCTCATTGCGCGCTCGGGCGCGCAACTGCACATAGGCCTCGCGCGGCGTGATCCCATCCCGGCCCATCAGCACGCCCTTGGCTTGCTCGATCACTTGCCGGGACTTCAGTGCTGTTTGCAGCTGCACCGCCAATTCCGACTGCTGCTGGCCCTGCATCATGCTGGCGATCAGCAGTGCTGCGAGGTCCGTGAACGCGAGCAGGGCCAGCTCAGCCTCCGGCGTCCACGGGTGCCGTTGCTCGGACACAACGGCCACCACTCCGACCGCATCCTGGTTGTAGGGCAGCGGGCTGGCCAGTATCGCCCGGACCCGGCGGGCGACCGCGGCCTCCCGGAAGGCAGGCCATCGGGCGTCGCTTTCCAGATCCTCGACTCCGACCAGTTCCTTGGCGTCGAAAGCGGCAATGCAGGGCCCTTCCTGATGCTGGATCTGCAGATCCTCCAGATGGGCGAACCGCTCATCTGAGGCGGCCACATTCCGCAGATGCTGGTCAGCGTCAACCAGCATCAGGCCTGCTCCGTCGACGCTGAACATCGCATGGGTGGTGTGCACGATCTCACGGACCGCCTCCTCGATGTTCATCTCGCCGAAGCGCAGCCTGCCAAGCTGCACCAGTGCTTGATGGACATCATGCAGCGAGACGCTCATCGATCCTCACCTCACGCTTCCTCCCCGGCCGGCTGTCGCCCGCCGGGTGGCACCAGGTGGCCATCGGGTATGTGTGCCGCTTTGCCGATGAGCGTGATGTCGCCGTCTCCCCCGATGCGCGCGTCTCGTCCTATCCGCGCGCCGTCGTCGGTCACTGCCCGCTTCACTACCGCGCCCGCCGCCACCCGGGCACCGGGCAGCAGCACGCTGTCGGTAACGGTGGCGCCCGCCTCGACGACGACGCCGGGCGAGATCACCGATCCGTGCACCGCCCCGGCGACGCGGGTGCCGCCGGAGATCAGGCTGCCGGCCACCTCGGCGCTGGGCAGGATCCGGGCAGCGCTGTGCCTGCCGCCGCGCGTGTAGACCGGCCACGCCGGGTCATCGAGGTCCAGTGGTGGCTCGCTGGCCAGGAAATCGCGGTGCGCCTGCCAGTAGGCCGTGACCGTGCCCACATCGCGCCAGTACCCGTCGAGCGGGTACGCGCAGGCGGCACCGTCGGCGGCCAGCTGCGGCAGCAGGGCCGTGCCGAGATCGTCCAGCCCGTCGTCTTCCGCGGTGCGGGCGAGCTCCTCGACCCGGTCCAGCACCCGGTCGGGGCGGAAGACGAACACCTCGTTGCTGACCGTGCCGCCCTGCGGCTGGTCCGGCTTGTAGTCGTAGCGGCGCACCCTGTCGCCGTCGAGCTGCACCACGCCGTACCGGCCCGCCTCGGCGGGATCGACGTCGGCGGTGACCATGGTGACCTCACCGCCCGAATCCAGGTGCGCGTCCACCACCTGCCGGTAGTCGAGCTTGTAAACCGCGTCAGCGCTCAGCACCAGCAGCGCGTCAGGACCGTACTGGCGGATCAGCGGGGCGGCCCGCCACAGCGCGTCGGCGGTGCCCGTGTGCCAGCCCTCCCGTTCGGTACCGCGGTGCGGCTGCAGCATCATCAGGCCGCCGCTGGTGCGGTCCAGATCCCACGGGCGCCCGTTGCTGAGGTGCTCGGCCAGCGAGACCGGATGGAACTGCGCCGACACCCACACATCCGGCAGCTGCGCGTGCTGGCAGTTGCTCAACGGGAAGTCGACCAGCCGGTACACGCCGGCGAACGGCACCGCGGCCTTCGCCCGGTGCTGGGTCAGCAGTTCCAGGCGGCCGCCGGCGCCGCCGGCCAGGACAAGGACAAGCACCCGGGGCAGTGTCATGGTCAGGATTCATCCTTCCCCCCGGTCAGCACCGCGGCCGAGGCACTAGCTCCTATGACGGGTTCCCTACTGCTCCGCCGTCGCGCCCTGAAACAAGCCCCTACGGCAAAAGGCAGCTCATGCCGCGCGCCGGCGGTGAGAAGCCCTGGCCGGGGTCAGGACGGGGCGGTGAAGCGGTAGCCGGCGCCGCGACTACGCCGCGAACCTGGCCAGTCCGCTGGCCGCGCTCAACTACGCGGCTTCCACGTTCCAGTGCACGCCGGCCGCCCTGGCCCAGCCCGGCGGGGTCGCGCTCGGCGCCCAGGCCGGTCCCGCGGCGGTACGGCAACTGGCTGACGAGGCCGGCTTCAGCCGGTTCCGTCAGGTCACCCAGACCCCCGTCAACGTCGTCCTCGAGCTCCGGCCCTAACGGGGTTACCGGGCACCGGACTCGCCGGCTCATGATGGACGGCACGGGAGCTTCCGCGCCGCGCCTGCCCGAGCCGACGGGTCCGTACCCGGCGGAACCGTCGGACGGACCGCGGGCCCGGTACATGACGCCAGCGGAGTCCGAGCTCCAGCTCACCAGCCGGGGTATCACCGGTGTCCCGCCGGACGGGCTGAGCACGGTCCGGACGAACGGGGTAACCGGCGCCGCACCGCAAAGCCGGCCCGGCCTGGACGTCACCATCACCCCCAGCTGCCCCGTGCGCACCCTATCGATTCAGTGGTTGTGGCGTTCTACCCGAAAGAGAGGGTACAACGCCACAACCACTGAATTTCAGACAGCCGAAGGGTTCACGGGACCAGCGGGCCTGGGGTCAGTCGCCGGGTTCGTACTTGAAGGAGAGCTGGAGCTTGGTGCGGTAGGTGATCGCCCCGCCCTCGTCCAGGGCGATGTCCTGCTTGACGACCTCGGCTACCCGCAGGTCGCGGATCGTCCCGGAGGCGGTCCTGATCGCCTCCGCCGCCGCGTCTTCCCATGACGTGCTGCTTGTCCCGATGATCTCGGTCACCCTGTAGACGCTCATGGTGGTCTCCTTTGACCGTGTGCGGCCCTGTTCGGGCTGCTTCCGCCAGCTTGTCACACAGTCACCGTCCCGGTCACCAGCGCAAGCGTGGTCAGCGGGCAGGAAATCGACCGCGATCAGTTCCGTACTACGGTGGGACTAGAGGGGTGGGCATGGATCTGCTGGGCTTGCGGGCACACCGGTCGCGGCTGCGCCGGGTGCCCGGGCCCGATACCGCCAGCGCGGCGCTGAGCTGGGTCGGGGAAGAGCGCATCGCGATCAGCGGCGTTCCGTTGCTACTGGCGGTGGAACACCTGGCTGAGCAGGGCGTGACGCATGTCGTCAACTGCCGGTCCCGGGCGCAGGTGCGGTGGTCCGGGGACCTGGCGGCCGAGCGGGCTGCCTTCGGGCCCGGGCGGGTCGCGCACGCCCCGATGCAGGATCACGGCCGGCGTCAGCGGCCCGCGGAGTGGGCGGCGGCGGCGCGCTTCGCAGTACGGGTGCTGGATGATCAGCCGCAGGCGGGAGTGCTCATCCACTGCAGCGCGGGCAGGCGCCGCTCGGCCATGCTCGCCTACGCGGTGCTCCGGCTGCGCGGCCACGACCGGACCCGGGCGGCGGCGCTGGTGCTGCGTTACCGGCCCCAGGCACAGCTAGTCCCGGCCTATGTCCGCAGCGTCGAGCGGTGGCTCGCCGCGTGATCGCCGAGTCTCATCGCCGTCTGCGTACCCTTGGCCCTGCGCCGCTTCCGTACCGCGAGCGCCTGACGCTGGGCGGTCTGCGATCATGGGCCGATGCCGTCACGACGCGCGGAGTGGGTGGTGGCCGGCGCGCTGGTGCTGCGCGGCGCGGGCCCCGCCGCTACGGCCACATCGGCCCACCGGCTGCCCGGCAGCGATCACCGCGCCCTTTACGCCGAACTCCGGCTCCCCGCACCGCGCAACGGCGGAGGCCAAGCACCGCGCCGTGAATTAATGCCTGGCCAGGGGTGAAGGGGCGGATCTAGGCTCGGCTCGTGGATCTATCCCGCAGCGGCGTGCTGCTGTCGGTCAACCTCGCCGCCCAGACCTTGCCCACACCGCATGACACCGGCCGGACCGGCATCGGCAAGCACCCGGTCACCTGGCCGGTACCGGTCTCCGATCCGGGGCCCAAGCGGCGCGGTCACCCGCGACCGAACGGCCTCGCGGGTGACATCGTCTGTACCACCGCGCATCACGGCGGCACGGACCAGGCCGTGTACGCGTACGCGCGCGAGGACCTGGACTGGTGGGAGCGGGAACTGGGATACGAACTGCCCGCCGGCCGGTTCGGCGAGAACCTGACCACCCAGGGCCTGGACCTGACGAGCACGCTGGTCGGGGAACGCTGGCGGATCGGCGGCACCGTCGTGCTGCAGGCCACCTCGCCGCGCATCCCGTGCGCGACGTTCGCGCACCGGATGCGGGAACCGAAGTGGGTGAAAAGGTTCACCGCCCGCGGCGCGACCGGAACTTACCTGCGCGTGATCGTCCCGGGCCAGATCACGGCCGGGGACCGCATCGAGGTCATCAGGCGTCCGCGTCACACGGTGACCATCGGCCGGTCATTTCGTGCCCTCACCACCGAAACCGGCCTGCTGCCCAGCCTGCTGGAAGCCGGTGACGACCTCCCCACGGACGAACGCGCGGCCGTCCTGCGCCGCACTGGCTGACTCCCGGCCGCGCGCCGCGCCCAGGACCGGTAGCGGCGGGCGAGCGCCTCAAGGCGGGCGCGGCTCCTGGCTGGCCGCGGCGCTCAGGGCGTCAGCCAGGTCGGTGAGTTGACAGGCAAACCATAACATGTACTCTCTTTCGTTATAGGCTATAACAACCGTCAGATCGTGTCACTGGCACTGGTCGGCGCGAAGCCGGATTCGAGGAGATGGCCATGACCGAAATGAACGCCCCCACCGTGACCGCGACCGAGGTGGTGCTGCCGGGCAAGGTCGAGCCGTCTGGCCTGCGGCTGGTCCAGCGGGCGCTGCCGCCGCCCGCGGCCGGGCAGGCCCTGGTGCGGGTCGAGTCGACGGCCGTGTCCTTCGCCGAGACCGCGATGCGGCGGGGCCGGTACTACGGCCAGCCCCCGTTCCCGTTCGTGCCCGGCTATGACCTCGTCGGCGTCGTCGATGCTGTCGGCCCCGGTGTGAGCCAGTCGCTGACCGGCCGGCGGGTGGCCGCGCTGACCAAGACGGGCGGCTGGGCCACGGCCGTCCTGCTGGCCGCCGCCGACCTGGTGGAGGTGCCCGCCGGGGTCGGCGCCGACGAGGCGGAGACGCTGATCGTCAACGGGGTGACCGCGTACCAGATGCTGCACCGCACCGCGAAGGTGCGAGCCGGGCAGACGGTGCTCGTGCTGGGCGCCAGCGGCGGCGTGGGCACGATCTTGGTGCAGCTGGCCCGGCATGCGGGCGCGGACGTGATCGGCACCGCCAGCCCGCGCCACCACGACGCCCTGCGCGCCTTGGACGTGGAGCCGATCGACTACCGGGATCCGGATCTGGCCGCGCGCGTCCGGGAACTGGCTCCCGGCGGGGTGGACGCCGTATTCGACCACCTCGGCGGCGCCAGCGTCACCCGTTCCTACCGGCTGCTCAACCGTACCGGCACCCTGGTCTCCTACAGCATCGCCAGCAAGATCGATGACACCGCCCCGGTGCTGCCCGTCTTCCTGCGGCTGCTGGCGAAACTGGCGTACTGGAACTACCTGCCCACGCGCAAGCACGCGAGCTTCTACAACGTCTGGGCGGGTGCGGGCAAGCCAGGCTCGGCCAAGCGAGACGCGTTCCGGGCCCGGCTGCGCACCGATCTGACGCACCTGTTCGGACTGCTGCGCGACGGCGCGCTCACCGCCAAGATCGCCGCCCGCTACCCGCTGGCCGACGTGGCCGCGGCCATGGCACTGGCCGAATCCTCCGGCCGGACCGCCCTCGGCAAGATCATCCTGGTGCCCTGACGGCGGCCCGGCATGACGCCGGGCACCGGGCCCGGCTTCCAAGGGCGTCCGGTTCCCTGGACCGCGTGCATGAGTTGCTGCCGCGGGGGTAGCCAGCCGCGGCCGAGACATCCGTCAGCTGCTGACGGGGACATACCGGGAGCGAAGGGTGAAAGCTCCGCCGTCGCCGCACATAGCGCGGCCGGTCATGTATCAGCACTGGAACTGGATAACGTTCCTGCACTGGCGTTACCCGCCTGCCGTTGTGCAGCGGCTCCTGCCGCCAGGGCTTACCGCCGAGACGTTCGGCGGGACGGCCTGGGTCGGATTGACCCCGTTCCTCATGGAGGGGGTCCGGCCGCCGGTGCTGCCCGCCGTGCCCTGGCTGTCGAGGTTCGGCGAGATCAACGTCCGTACCTACGTGCATGATGATCAGGGCCGTAGCGGGATCTGGTTCTTCTCGCTGGACGCGGCCCGCCTCCCGGCCGTTGCTGCCGCGCGGGCCGGCTACTGGCTGCCCTACTTCTGGTCTGACGTCGGCGTGCGGGTAACCGGTGACCGGATCCGGTATCGCTGCCGCCGGTACCCGGCGGGCTGGGCCCGGTGCGATGCCGCCGTGACGCTGGGGCCACCGCTTGCGGAAGCCGAACGCGACGAGCTTGCCCACTTCCTGACAGCTCGCTACCGGCTGTTCACCATGATCGCGGGCAGGCTAGCGGCCGCCGAGGCCGGACATCCGCCGTGGCCGCTGCGCCACGTCGAGTTGCTCCGCCTGGATCAGGACCTGCTACCGCGCGCAGGCTTGCCGGTACCGGCCGGTGAGCCGCTGGCTCATGCCTCTCCGGGAGTACCGGTGCGGATCGGCAGGTGGCACTGGTGACCGCGGTCTGCCGGGTTCAGGCGGCCAGCCGCAGGACCGCCGCGGCGTGGCTGTAACCGGTGAGGTTCTTGCTCAGAGCACATGAAAGACGGCCAGCAAGATGAGGGTCAAGACGACCGATACGGCCAGGGAGCCGAGGCAGCCAAGACGGTTGGAGAAAAAGAAGAACATCTGGAGCGGCTCCTTCGGTATGGCCTGACTCACCGGACTGGACGGCGCCGGACGGGACAGCCTGCCTGACCACCGCGATAGGCGATGGCACTTCCCGCGCCCTGCTAACCGAAACCCGTCCGGCCCCTACCTCGCCGGCCAGCCCGTCACCGCTGTCACGCTCCTAGCGCCCGCCCGCCGCCCTGGGCCTGCGCCCTAGGCCTTTGCCTGGCTGAGCTGTGCTCGGGCGTGGCGCTGCCCGATCTGGCGCAGCGCCTTGATGGCGGCGACGGCCGCGGGACCGTGCTGTCCGGGCAGGTGGGCGGCTTGGACGTGCCGTACGCTGCGGCATCCCGACAGCGGCCGGGCGACGATCTGCCCGGGATTGATGATGAGGTTGAGGTCGTAAGCGATGGCGATGCCCCGGCCGGCGGCCACGAGAGCCTGGGCTTCGATGGGCTCCTCGCCGTGGCCGGCGGTCAGTATGGCGGGATCGAGGCGGTGCTGGCTGAGCAGGTGATCGACGTGCCGCGCGGCGGGGCCGCCGTGGGCGCGGATCCAGGTTTCGCCGCCCAGATCGCGGATGCGGATGGTCTCGCGGGTAGCGAGCGGGTGCTGTGCGGGCAGCAGGACGCGAGCGGGATCGTCGAACAGGGGCACGATGCCAATACCGTCCGGGACGGCAGCGGGTTCGAAGTCGCGTTCGAAGACGATGGCGGCGTCGAGCGCGCCGCGGGCCAGTCTGGCGAACGCCTCGTCCCGGTCGACCAGGTCGTCGACGACGGCCAGCCCGGGATGCTCGTCGCCGAGGACCATGGCCACTTCGGCCGACAGGAACACCATCGCGGTGAAAAAGGAGCCGAGCCGGACCGAACCGCGGTGCAGCCCGGCCAGCTGCGCGAGCTCGGCCTCGGCCAGACTGAGCCGGTCAATCACCGCCTGGGCGTGCTGGGCTAGCAGCTGCCCGGCTTCGGTCGGGTAGACACCGCGCTGGGTGCGGTGGACCAGCTGGACGCCTAGCCGGCGCTCGAGCTGGGAGACCTGGCGCGATACCGCCGGCTGGGTGAGATGCAGCTGCTGAGCGGCGGCGGAGAACGATCCGTGCGCGAGCACCGCCCGCAAGGTGGCCAGTTTGTCGACCTCGAGCATGCACTCAGTTTAGAACTGACATGCATTATCCGTATTTGCCTTTATAGGCACAGCCACGTGGACTGAAGACATGGCTACCCGACCAGGGCGGATCGCCGCCGCAGCCGTCATCTTCTCGGTGACCGGCCTGGTGTCCGCCACGTGGGCGGCGCGGATCCCGGCCACGCAGGAGCGGCTGCACTTGTCGCCGGGCGCTTTGGGGCTGGCCGTGCTGTGCATCGAGGGCGGTGCGT
>JAJKHX010000073.1 GCA_021154785.1 Nocardiopsis sp. | reverse complement strand
CCATCGCCTGCTCAGGCAGCCAGGCCCCGGCCCGGGCGTAGCCGAGGAACAGCAGCACGCTGATCAGCGTGATCAGCACCCAGGCGAGGTGGCTGTTGATCGGGTTCCAGTCGTTGAGGCCGTGCAGGATGGCCGCGATGCCGATCCCGATCGGGGCGACCGCGTACTTCCGGCTCGGGCCGGTGATGGCCAGCCCGATGAAGTAGCCGGTGATGCCGGCCCAGCAGGCGTGGTCGATCGGGTCGGTAAGGAAGCGCCATATGTACTGGATGGTCAGGGTCTGCAGGTCCAGGCCGTTGACGGTGCCGGACAGCGAGCCGAGCACGTCGGTGAAGTAGTGCACGACCTCGGCCGCGCCGAACACCAGGCCGCTCACCGCGCCGAGGAACAGGTAGTCGCGCGGCGTCTGGGTGTGCCAGAAGCGCCGCCAGATCCACGCCACCACCACGATCGGGATGGCCTTGGCCAGTTCCTCAGGGACGCCGATGGTGAAGACGTCGAGCAGGCTGCTGGTGCCGGCGTGCAGTTCGGTCTCGAGCCAGATCGCGATGGGCGCCTGGGTGACGATGCCGACCACCGCGACCGTGGCCAGCATGGCCCGGCTCACGTGCTGCGGGCGGACGACGACACCGAGCAGCAGCAGCCAGGCCACCGCGAAGTAGGCCGCGAAGATCCAGGCGATGTCGCGGATCCTGGCCTCGGTCGCGTTGTTGAGCAGCACCAAGCCGAGGGGCGGCACGCTGACCAGGGCGACCAGCAGCAGCACCGGCCAGCTGCGCAGCGCCGGGTCCCGCAGCCAGTGCCGCACCGGCACGAGCGAGGAGAAGGAATACTCCGGGGATTTCCCGCCGGGCGGCCGGCCGGAATTAGGAATGTAGCCCCCACCCATAACGCCCACCCTTTCCGCGATCACGACGGAATAGGTCGCGGGCCAGGGTCCGCCGCCCCCAGCTGCCCCGTCCGCGGAGTTTCCCCGGCTGATCGCGAGCGTACGCCTGCTCCGAACGCCAATCTTAAACTAGCCGCGCCGGCTTGCGATAGAGATCGCTTTTGCCGGGCATCGCGGTAGATGACCCGAATGTCAGTCGCCGATTACCACGCGGTTCGTCAGGGTGCCAATGCTCTCGATCGTCACCGACACCTCGTCCCCGTCGGTCAGCGGCCCGACCCCGGCCGGCGTCCCGGTCAGCAGGACGTCCCCTGGCAGCAGCGTCATCACCTGGCTGACGTGCGCGATCAGCCCGGGCACGTCGCACAGCAGCTCGGAGGTGCGGGCCTGCTGGCGGACCTCGCCGTTGACCGTGGTGGTCAGCTCGAGGTCGGTCGGGTTGGTCCCGGTCTCGATCCACGGCCCGAGCGGGCAGAACGTGTCGAAGCCCTTGGCCCGGGTCCACTGGCCGTCCCTGGCCTGCAGGTCCCGCGCGGTGACGTCGTTGGCGCAGGTGTAGCCGAACACCACTTCCTCGGCCCGCTCGCGCGGCACCTGGCGGCAGAGCCGGCCGATGATGACCGCGAGCTCGCCCTCGAAGTCGACCCGGTCGGTGATCTTGACCGGGTACTTGATGGCGTCCCCCGGGCCGGTCACCGAGGTGGACGGCTTGAGGAAGATGACCGGCTCGGCGTTGCTCGGTGCCGGGCCCCTGGCGGGCGGCTCGCCGTTCATCTCCCGCGCGTGCGACGCGTAGTTCCGGCCCGCGGCCACCACCTTGCTCGGCAGCACCGGCGCGAGGAGTCTCACCTCGGCCAGCGGGAACCTGCTCCCGGTCAGCCGGACCCCGCCGGGATCTACCCCGAACGGGTGCCCGTGCAGTTCCGCGATCGTCAGTCCGGGCCGCGGTGGCCGGCCGCCGCTTTCTGGCTCGCCCTCGACTACGCCGTACGCGACTCCGTCGCCCTTGGCGAATCTCGCGATACGCACGCCACTCCTCGTGTATTGAACTGTGCTAGCTGAGCTGGGCCAGCACTGCTACTGCTGGTAACCCTCGACCTCGCTGACTGGCCGCGCCGCCGCCTCGTCCGGGCTCTCCCCGAACTCGCGGCGGGCACGCCGCTGACGCAGCAGGTCCCAGTATTGATCCAGCGCCTCTTCGGCCGACCGCAGTTGCTCCCGCTCCTGCGTACCGGTCAGCTCACCGGCCGCGTGCTGCTCGCGGAGCGCGTGCTCGGTCGCGATCAGCTCGCTGATGTGAGCCATGATCTCCTTGTCCTCCATGCCCCTACCGTAAATCCCTGGCCGTCCTGCTGCGGCCACGGGTCCGTTAATTGCTAATTTCCATCCGGGACGAAGCGCACATCCCGGGCGGTCCCGGCAGGCCCGGCGAAGTCCAGCAGCCGCTCTGCCCCGGCCGTGATGGCGGCCCGGTCGGCGGCGCCCAGCGCGGCGAACGGGCGGATCTCAAGGACGCCCCGGTCCTTGGAGATCTTCCAGTCGGCCTGCCAGAAGCCGTCGACCAGCAGCGTGCCGCCAGTGGCCCCGTGGCCGGGCGGCAGCGGGACGGGGCGGCGGTGCGGGATGACCCGGGAACGTTCGGCGTAGGAGAGCAGGAGGTTGTCGTACTCGGGCAGGAACCGGGGCGGGGCCGGGCTATCAGGGTCGGGGTCCGGCGGCGCGTCGGCCAGGTCGAGCAGCGGGGCACCGCCTGGTCCGGCCCGCGGGCGTAGCCGGGCGGGTGAGCGAGCGCTCAGGCGCTCGGTCACCTCGCGCAGCCGGGTCAGCCCGGACCAGGCCTGGATGTCGGCTACGGTGGCCGGCCCGTACGCGGCCAGGTACCGCAGCACTAGTTCCCCGGCGGCGGCCGCGAGGTCCGGCGCAGTGGCTCGCGGGCTTGATGGGGCGGCGGCCGAGCGGCCGCCTAGCCATGCGCTGGCCAGGACGAACGCGGCCGGGCCGGACTGCCGCCAAAGGCCCCGGGGCGGGACCTGGACCAGCGGGAGCTGGTGGCTAGCGGCGTAGGCAAGCGCGGCCGGGTCGTGGTCCGGCCAGCGCGGGGCCAGGGCCCGGCCCAGCTCCCCGCGGGTCAGCGGAGTCCCGCTCAGCAGGCCGGTCGCGACCGCGGCGAGCTCGTCCAGGTCGACGCCGGACAGGCGGCCTCCGAAGGCGCCGGAGAGGGCGCGGTCCATCGGGGGCTGGAACAGGGAGCGGAAGCGGATGTAGTCCTCGGCGGCTACCAAATGGACCGTGTTGCGCATGAGGTGGCGCGGAGGGCAACTCGTTCGGTCAAAAGATTTTCGAGGTGCTCGGGACGGAAACGGGCGAGCCTGGCCTGGAGCCCGACGTACGGAGCGCGGGGGGCCGGGGCTGGTCTTTGGTCACGGGGCATGGGCGGCGAGCGCGGCGGCGGTGCGGTCGTCGGCGGGGTAGAACGACTCGATGGCCAGCTCCTCGACGGTGATGTCCATCGGCGTGCCGATCATGGCGGTGATGCTGAGGAAACTGAGCTCGGCGTGGTCGGCGTGGTAGCGCAGCGGGACCACGACGTCGGTCCGGTCGGGCCGCGCGGTCTCGCCGCCGGGGTAGCCGCTGAGTTCGTCGTGCAGGGCTTTCAGCCGCTCGTCGCCGGTGGTCTCGGCCTGGCGGTGCAGCCGGGTCAGCAGGTGGGCGCGCCACTCGGGCAGGTTGGTGATCCGGGGGGCCATCCCGTCCGGGTGCAGGCTCAGCCGGAGCACGTTGACCGGCGGCTCGAGCAGCTTGCTGCTGACGTGGCGGGTGAACCGGGCGATGCCGCTGTTCGCGTCGACCAGCTCCCACCAGCGGTTCACCACCACCGCGGGGTAGGGCTCGTGGCTGACCAGGACGCGCCCGAGGGCGTGGCTGACCGCCTTGAGCTCGGGCTCGTCCAGGCCGCGTTCGGGGTAGGCGGGCGCGTAGCCGCCGGCTAGCAGCAGGGCGTTGCGGTCGCGCAGCGGCACGTCCAGGTGCTCGGCCAGGTGCAGGATCATCTCGCTGGTCGGCTTGGACCGGCCGGTCTCGACGAAGCTCAGGTGCCGGGACGAGACGCTGGCCGCGATGGCCAGGTCGAGCTGGCTGAGGCGGCGGCGCTGGCGCCATTCGCGGATCAGGTCCCCGGCGTGCATCTTCGTGAGCATAGCCGCATGTGTTGGCAATTGCATTACCTCACAGGTAATTGCCGTGCTTCCCTGCGGTCGGCAGGCTGGGCGGTACCTACGGAGGGAGAAAACAATGCAGGAGATCGCCGAGCGCTACCTCGCCGCGTGGAACGAGAAGGACGCGGCCAAGCGGCGCTCGCTCGTGGATGAGCTGTGGGCACCGGACGGCAGCTACACCGACCCGCTGGCCGACGCGCACGGGCGCGCCGAGATCGACGGGCTCATCGGCGCGGTACAGGCGCAGTTCCCGGACTTCGTGTTCACGCTCGGCGGGGCGGTGGACGCGCACCACGACCAGGCGCGGTTCAGCTGGCACCTGGGGCCCGCGGGGGCGCCCGAGCCGGTCGTGATCGGCTTCGACGTCGCCGTCCTGGACGGGAACGGCCGGCTCCGCAGCGTCTACGGCTTCCTGGACAAGGTGCCGGGCTAGCTCGCGTACGGCGAGGCCCGGGTTCCGCGCGGAACCCGGGCCTCGTATCGTGCTTTTCGTGTCGCTAACTGGGTTCGCGGCCGGCTCGGAGCAGGCCGTAGGTGACGGCTTCTTCCAGGGCGTGCCAGGAGGCGGCGATGATGTTCTCGTCCACGCCGACCGTGCTCCAGCTGTCGCCGCTGCCGTCGCCGGACTCGATGAGGACCCGGGTCACCGCGTCGGTGCCGTGCGTCCCGGCCAGGATGCGGACCTTGTAGTCGGTGAGCTCGAGGCGGGCGAGCTCGGGGTAGAGCTGCTCGAGCGCGGCCCGCAGCGCCTTGTCGAGCGCGTTCACCGGGCCGTTGCCCTCGCCCACCGCGACCTGCCGCTCGCCCTTGGCCTCCAGGCGCACCGTGGCCTCGCTGGTCATCCTTTGATCGGGGTGGCGTTCTACGATGACCCGCCAGGACTCGACCGTGAAGTACTTGTGCTGCTG
>JAJKHX010000072.1 GCA_021154785.1 Nocardiopsis sp. | reverse complement strand
CCCCCAGCCCCGGCGCCAGCTCATCCGCCCCGGCGGGGAGCGGCCAGGACTGCCTGCACCCCGAGCTGATCGCCCTCGACTTGTAGCACTTCCCTGGATGGAGTCGCAGAGTCTGGGTAGGCCGCCCTGGCATGAACAAGCCGGAGGCGGAGCCGGCCCTCTACTTGGTCGAGATTAACGTGGTACATGACGGTGAAAGGTGAGGACGATGGCGAGAAAAAGTCAGGCTGACCCGGACGCGCCGCACGTGGTCATCTGCGGCGCGGGGTTCGGCGGACTGTCTGCCATCCGTGGGCTCACTCGCGCAGGAATGCGGGTGACCCTGGTGGACGGCCACCTGTACAGCACCTTCCAGCCACTGCTCTACCAGGTCGCCACCGCGGGCCTGAACCCCGGCGACGTGGCTTACCCGGCGGGCGGCTTCGCGCGCCGGTACGGGGCAGTCTTCCGCCGCGGGGAGCTGGCCGCGATCGACCCGGTGTCCCGCCGGATCAAGCTCAGCAACGGCCGTGACCTCGGCTACGACTACCTCATCCTGGCGACCGGGGTGACGACCGCGTTCTACGGGGTCAAGGGCGCGGCGGAAAACACGTTCGGCCTGTACACCCGGACCGACGCCATCGTGCTCCGGGATCACCTGATGGCCGGCTTCGAGCGGCTCAGCGTCGAGGACGGCGACCTGCACGTCACCGTGGTCGGCGGCGGGGCCACCGGCGTGGAGCTGGCCGGCACGCTGGCCGAGCTGCGCCGCACCGTGCTCGCCTCCACCTTCCCCGACGTCGATCCGGCCCGGGTCCGCGTCCACCTGGTCGAGATGGCGCCGTACCTGCTCGGGCCGTTCGACGAGAAGCTGCGCGAGTACGCCAAGGCCCAGCTGCTGGGCCGTGCCGTCGACGTGCGGCTGGACACCCGCATCAGCGAGGTCACCGCGGACCATGTCAAGCTCGTCCACGGCGAGGACCTGCCCAGCGACATCACCGTATGGGCGGCCGGCGTGGCGGCCGGCCCGGGGGTGGCCGCCTGGGGCCTGCCGCAGGGCAAGGGCGGCCGCCTCGTGGTCGGCCCCGACCTGCGGGTGCAGGGCCAGGACCGGATCTTCGCGGTGGGGGACATCGCGGTGAACCCGGACAATCCCACCCCGCAGCTGGCCCAGCCCGCGATCCAGAGCGGGCGGCACGCCGCCGCGCAAATCGTCCGGCTGGAGAAGGGGGCGGCCACCGAGCCGTTCCGGTACCACGACAAGGGCACCATGGCCACGATCGGGCGGCGGTCCGCCGTGGTCCAGCTGGCCGGCGGGCTGCGCCTGCGCGGCACGCTGGCCTGGCTCGCGTGGTTCGCCCTGCACCTGGTTTACCTGCTCGGCGGGCGCAACCGGGTGATCACTTTGATCAACTTGACTTACCGGTACCTGTGCTGGGGACACGGCGGGACAGTGATCGTGGGAGACGAGCCCGTCGACGCCCGGCAGCTCCCAGTGGCCAGCAAAAATTTATTCCTACAGACTGTAGTAGTTTATCGGCCCGAACCGAATTGCCCGCAGTAGGCTGGTCTCGTCATGAACAGGTACCGTGCGCGGACCGCGCTGTCAGCCGTCACCCTCCTCGGCGTCCTGGGCGCGGGCGCCGCCCTGGCCGGATGCAGCTCGAGCCCGGCGGCCTCGTCGGGGAACTCGCAGTCCGCGGGGTCGGACACGGCCGCGATGGACAATCCCAACCTGGACCTCGGCTCCTCGCTCGGGAACAAGCCGGCGCCGGACTTCCGGCTGCGGAACCAGTTCGGCCAGCCGATGTCGCTGAGCCAGTTCCGCGGCAAGGTCGTCATGCTGGCCTTCGAGGACTCCGAGTGCACCACGGTCTGCCCGCTGACCACGCAGAGCATGCTGGAGGCCAAGCAGCTGCTCGGCCCGGCGGGCAGCCAGGTGCAGCTGCTCGGCATCGACGCCAATCCCGACGCCATCAGCACCGCCGACGTGCTCTCTTACTCGCGGACGCACGGCCTGGTCAACCAGTGGAACTTCGTGACCGGCTCGCTGGCCGAGCTGAAGTCCACCTGGACCAAGTACCACGTCGCCGTCCAGATCGAGAACGACCAGATCGACCACACCCCGGCCTTGTTCGTGATCGACCAGCAGGGCCGCGAGCGCAGGCTCTACCTGACGCAGATGGCCTACTCCAGCGTCGGGCAGTCCGCGCAGGTGCTCGCGGACGAGATCGCCACCCTGCTGCCCGGCCATCCCAAGGTCGCCAGCCAGCAGTCGCTGGCGTCGATCGCCGTCCAGGGCCCGGCGGATCACGTCACGCTGCCGGCCGCCGGGTCCGGGGACGCTCCCGTCACGCTGGGCCCCGGGCAGCCGCATCTGGTCATGTTCTTCGCTACCTGGCTGTCCGAGCTGGCGAACCTGAAATCCGAGCTCACCGGGGCCAACGGCTACGTGGCGGCGGCCCGCCGCGAGGGGCTGCCCCCGCTGACGGCGGTGGACGAGACGGTAGTCGAGCCCTCCGCCGCCACCGTCCGCTCCTACCTGGGCAGCCTCGGCACCAAGCTGGACTACCCGGTCGGGCTGGACACCGCGGGCCGGGTGGCCGACGGCTACCAGGTCCAGGACCAGCCCTGGTTCGCCCTGGTCTCCGCCTCCGGCAAGATCGTCTGGACGCACGACGGCTGGCTTCCCTGGCCGGCCCTGAAAGCCGCCGTCAAGCAGCACGCCGGGAAATAGTCAGGCGGCCGCGCCCC
Organism: Nocardiopsis sp.; assembly: GCA_021154785.1. Classification (GTDB taxonomy): domain Bacteria; phylum Actinomycetota; class Actinomycetes; order Streptosporangiales; family Streptosporangiaceae; genus Palsa-504. The sequence goes on along the minus strand of JAJKHX010000072.1, from coordinate 3,004 downwards.
CAGCCCTTCGGGCCGGCAAGAGAAAAACCGAGCCCGTGAGTCCCCCCGGCCCTCACGGGCTCGGACATTGATACGGAGGACCCGGTGGCCCGGTTTGATACACCTGCTGGCGGAAAGTCCGGGTAAAGACGCCCTGCCTAGATCGTGATCCACCCGGTCAGCACGTGGGTGCCGTCAGACGTGCGGCTGCGTAGCCGGAACGGGCTGTCCGGGATGGGGTCGACCGAGAAGCAGCCGATCTCGTCCACCTCGGTCGTGGTGATCTCACCCGCCCGGCTGTGGATCTCGAGCACCCCCGCTCGCGCCGGGAAGAGCTGGCCGAGCAGCGAGTTCCCGGTGACCTCGAGCTCCAGGGTGAGATGCTCCGAGGTGAAGGTGAGCGCCCGGATCGAGGCAGTCTCCGACCGCATCGCCGCGGCCTCACGCAGGTCCTCGTTGGAGTCGTAGGTGAGCTGCGCCAGTTCGGCGTCGATGTTATGCCAGGCAAAGGCGTTCTTGCCTGTCTCGATAAACCATGAGGGGACGGCGGCGCGGGCCTTCATGGCCTCGCTCAGGGCCGCCAGGAGCCGCTCGTCATCCCAGCCGTTACGCATCTGGCTCGCCTCCCCGTATGCCGATTTTCTCGTCTCCGTCGCCGAGGGCGGCCAGGGAACCTGACCGGCGCAGGCGATCCAGGCAACGGGCGCGCTGCGGTCCTATGCTCCCGACGGGAATGCCGGTCTTGGCGTTGATCTCCGTGTAGGAGTGCGGCGGATCGCTGACGAGCATGGACAGCAGCTGCTGGCACCGGGGCGGCAGCTCGGCGAAGGCAGCGCGCAGCGCCGCGTTCCGCTCGGCCAGCAGGAGCTCCTCGTCGATCACCGCGTCGTCCACGAACAGCACGGAATCATCCAGTCCCGTAGCCAGGCGGTCAGTTTTGCTCGCTGCGGTCACGACACGGAGGCATTCTCGTGCGGTGGTCGTCGCCAGCCAGCCGGGCAGCGCGGCAGGCTCACGGAGCTTGCCGAGCTGTTCCACCAGCAAGAGCCAGACATTTTGCCCCACGTCCTCGATGTCATGATTGCTCAGCCGGTACCGGGTGCAGATTGTATACACCAGCGCTGCATAGCGGTCGACAAGTTCATGCCACGCGTCCTGGTCGCCTCCGGACGCACGGGTTACCAGCGCGACGACCCGCGGGTCGTCACGCATGGCCGGTCCTGGCCAGCTTGTCCTCCACCATGATCAGCACCTCGGTCGGGTGATAATCATCTGTTTCTAACTCAGAGAGCGCCTCGGCGCATCTGATACACCCGGCCGAGATTTATTTTCCTTAAGGCGAGATGTTTAACAGGAAATTATCCCGCCACTATCATCTTTCACAGGATTTCACTTACGTCAAGACCTTTTCGCGGGCGTATCTGGCGGTATCGGCCCGTCGGCGGATCAGCCGGCCCGCGGGGCTACCCAGATCCAGCCGGGCCGCCGGCCCGGCCCGGGCCCTGCGGCTGGTTCATGATCCACGCGGCGATCTGGGTCCGCGAGTTGAATCCCAGCTTGGCCATGATGTTGGCGACATGCCGGGCCGCGGTGGTGTGGCTGATGGACAGCTCGTCCGCGATGGCCTTGTTGCTGCGGCCGCTGGCCAGCAGCTCGGCGATCTGGTGCTCCCGCTGGGTCAGCGAGCTCGGCGGCGCCGAGGCCACCGGGATGCCGCGCACCACGGTCAGGGACTGATCCTCGTCGCCCGCCTCCGGGTGCGGCGCCGTCTCCGGCTCGATGTCCGGTGACGCGCCGAGGGCCAGCGCGATCGCGGCCTCGCTATCCGTCGCCTGCCCGCTGGCCCAGAGCCGGGCCACGGCGACGTCGCCGAGCTGGTGGCGGGCCGGGGCGAGGTAGCTCTCGACGCGCGCGCCGGCCAGCGCGGGCAGGCCCGCGGTCTCGCGCAGGGCGGCCGCCGCCGCGGCCAGCTGCACGGCCAGGTCGGCCTGGCCCTCGCGCCCGGCCAGCGCCGCGAACGCCTCCAGGCCACGGGCCACGCCGATCCGCGCGCCGGTGGCGTGGCTGAGCCGCAGGCTCCTGGTCAGGTGCCGCCTGGCCTGCTCGATCGCGCCGAGGTCCATGGCCACCCGGCCCAGGCCGGCCAGGCAGCGGGCGATCTCCGGGCGGGCTCCGATCTCCCGCAGGATGGCCAGCGCCTCCACGTACCAGCCGTGCGCCTCGCCCGGGTGGCTGCGGAACCGCGCCAGGTCACCCAGGCCGAGCAGGGCCCGGGCGGCGCCCCACTGCTGGTCGATCCGCCGCATCACCGCCACCGAGGCGGTGGCCAGCTGCTCGGCCTCGCGCAGCTTGCCCTGCCGGGCAGCGATGGCGCCCCGGGTGCCGAGCGCGTAGCCCTCGTTCCAGCCGTCACCGGCCGCCTGGGCGCTCGCCAGCGCCTCGTCCGCGCTGGCCACGGCCTCGTCCAGCCGCCCGGTATGCAGCGCGATCTCGGCCAGCAGGTTCAGCGCCACCGCGGTCCAGTACCCGTCGGCGGCGTCCCGGCACAGCTTCAGCCCGTCCGCGGCCAGCGGCCAGGCGGCGGCCGGATCGCTGGACAGGGCCAGCTGCCCGCGCACCACGGTGGCCGCGCCCTGCGCCCAGGCCGGGACCGCGGACATGTCGAGGGCCAGCAGCGAGCGCAGCCATTCGCTGCCCTCAGCGAACGTGCCCCAGACGATCCAGCACGGGCTGACCGCGGCGCAGATCCGCAGCCCGGCTTCCGCGTTGCCCTGCTCCCTGCACCAGCCCAGGACCTGAACCACGTTGCCCCGGTCGACGTCGTACCGGCGGAAGACGTCCACCCGGGCCGACCACGGGGCCGGGATGCGAGCCATCCCGATCGTCTGGTTGAGCTCGGCGGTCCGCAGCACGTAGTCGCGGAGCCGCCCCCGGTACGTCTCCGTCTCCCCGGCCTGCTCCAGCCGCAGCGCCGCGTACTCTCTGATCGTGTCCAGCATCCGGTACCGGGCCTGGCCGAACAGCT
>JAJKHX010000071.1 GCA_021154785.1 Nocardiopsis sp. | reverse complement strand
TCGAAGAAGTCGCCCTCCGGGAGCGGCTCGGCGACGTAGAGCTCGCCGCCCGGCCGCAGCACCCGGTGCAGCTCGGGCAGCGCGCGGTCGAGGTCGAACCAGTGCATCGCCTGGCCGGCCAGGACGGCATCCACGCTCGCGTCGGCCAGCGGCAGCTCTTCCGCGCTGCCCGGCACCGAACGTACCCCGGGCAGCGTCCGCCGCAGCTGGGCCAGCATCTGCGGGTCCGGCTCCACCGCGGTCACGTCGGCGTCCAGGCCGGCCAGCATGGCCGTCAGCTTCCCGGTGCCCGCGCCGATGTCGGCCACCCGGAGCGGCCGCCGGTCCCGGACCGGTCCCAGCGCCCACTCGACCGCGGCCTCGGCGTACACCGGGCGGTGCTCGGCGTAGGCGGCCGCCGCGGCGCCGAACGAGGAGCCGTGCCGCAGTCGTTCGGCTGTCTCGGCTTCGCTTTCCCTGCCCGCCATCCCGGCCTGATCGCTCACGCGAGCGAGCTTATTCGGCCGGGTGCCTGGCGTCGTAGGCGGCCCGCGCGGCCTCGATCTCGGGCAGGTGGCTGTCGGTCCAGCTGACCAGCTGGCCGATGGTGTTGAGCAGGGTACGACCCATCGGGGTGAGCGCGTACTCGACCCGCGGCGGGATGACCGGGTGGATGGTCCGGGTCACGATGCCATCCCGTTCCAGGCCGCGCAACGTGACGGTCAGCATCCTGGCGGTGATGCCGTCGATGGCGCGATGCAGCTCGGTGAACCGCATGGTGCCCTGGCCGAGCAGGTCGATGGCCAGTACCGACCACTTGTCGCCGACGCGCTGGAGGACCTCGCGCGCCCGGCAGGTCGTCGGTATGACCGCCTTCGTCTCCCCGGCCAGGTTTCCCGGAGGCGTTGCCTGGTCAGCCAGTGCCTCACAGGCTGCTTCGGCGGTCTCACAGGCTGCTTCTGCCTCGCAGGCGGCATCCAGCTCCCCGGCTGCCTCCGGTATCGCACCTGCCGTCCCCGGCAGTTCGTAGCCCGGGTCTGCTGGCCCGGTATTCAAGGACAATCCCCTCCCTGGTACCCCAGGTTACTTCGGTTCAGCAGGTCTGGCCTAGGTCGCAGTGCGTCCTCCCGATCCTTGACCCTTCAACGATCATACAGTTACTATAAGGAAGTTAGGTACGCGTGTGAAGTCCCATACAACTAAGAACCGTCTACTGGAGGAATGATGACCGAGACCGCCGTGGAGATTCCCGGCTACGTCGCCGGGACCTGGGCCATAGATCCCGTCCACTCCGAGGTGTCCTTCGTCGTCCGGCACATGATGGTGAGCAAGGTGCGCGGCCGTTTCGACAAGTTCGAGGGGACCATCGTCACCGCGGCGGACCCGCTGCAGTCCAGCGTCACCGCCACCGTCGACCTGAGCTCGGTCAACACCGGCGAGCCCAACCGCGACAACCACATCAGGAGCGCGGACTTCTTCGAGGTCGAGTCGCACCCCACGCTGACGTTCCGGTCCACCGGCGTGCGTCACGACGGTGAGGACTTCCTGCTCGACGGCGACCTCACCATCCGCGGCACCACCAAGCCGGTCACCCTCAAGCTCGAGGTGAACGGCTTCGGCCCGGATGCCTACGGCGGCACCCGGGCGGGCTTCTCGGCCAGCGGCGAGATCAACCGGAACGACTTCGGCGTCAGCTACAACGGCCCGATCCCCGGTGGCGGCGTCGCCGTCAGCGAGAAGGTCACGATCACCCTTGAGATCGAGGGCGTGCTGGCCAAGGACGAGTAAGCCGGACCCGGTACGCACGACCGGGCGTGGGCCGGAGGACCGCGGGGCGGTCCTCCGGCCCACGCTGCTGTCCGGGTTCACCGCGCTAGCTCGCGACGTTGTGCCTGACGAGGTAGTCGAGGTACAGCGGACGCAGCGCCTCGGCCACGTCGCCGTCTCCGGCGTCGATCGCGTCGTCGATCAGCACGGACAGATGGGTGACGTCCCGCCCGGCCTCGGACGTATGCCCCTCGGAAGCCTCAGCCGCCGGGATGGCGCGCAGCAGCTGCCAGAGAAACTCCACGTCGACGTGGTGCAACGCGCGCCGTACGGCGAGGTCATGCAGCTCACGCGAGGACAGCGCGTCCAGTTCATCACGGGTCACCCGTGGACTCTACCGCCTGCCCCTTGCGGGTCTCGCGGGGCCACGTCATCCTGGGGGCGAGCTGTGACGACCCCGGAGCGCGCCGATGGCCCGTGATCACTACGAACCGAACCGGTTCCTCGGCATGCCCGTCGGCTCACCGGCGAATGCCCGGCACGGCGAGGAACCGCAGCGGATGATGGGCATTCCCGTTGACTGGCTCAGCTCAGGCCCGGCCGGCCGGGAGCGGTTCGCGTCCATGGCGCATCCCGTCCGGACGTACCGGCGATGGCTGCGGCGGCGGCGCCTGGGTCCTTACGCGACGGACGAGAGTGAGCCCGGGCGAGCGGGCTGACCTGGCGTCGCCAGTCCGGGTTGGTGAGTTCCGGTACCTCGTGCCAGCATGCGCGTTTTGTCACCTGTGCGCCCTCATGTCCGCGTTGCGGTGCTGGGGCACCGGGTAGTTACTGGTGGCCATGAGCCGGAAAGTTAGTCCAGTGACAGAACGAGCGGCATGTGTTTATATTATCTATTTACCTAAAACGGGCGCGGTCCGGTCAGGTTATGATTTTGTGATTTTGCGGTGAAAAACGGTTAGAGAAGTCGTTGACGGAGCTTTCCGGCGATTGTTAGATTCCGTCCGGAAGCGTCTCGATTCGCGAGACGGTCACACCGGCGTGACCTCTGAGCCTGAAGGACGGACTGGCGCGACGTCACGCATGAGCGAGAAGGATCGCACATGCGCATTTCCTGGTCAGGACGGATCTCAACAAGAACCGGGAGGGGATCGCCGCCCGCAAGAAGACGGAGATGGCGGCTGCTGCTGATAACCGCGATGGGCCTCGCGGTCATCTGCCAGCTGAGCCTGACGGGTACGGCGGGGGCTGCGGCCGTCGCGACCACGGCCAAGGCGGCGACCGCGGGCAGCATCGCGCCCAACAAGGCCGGCGAACTCGACTGCAACGCCCGCAGCCCCAAGTACGCCACGATCAGGGCGATGGCCGCCACCTGTACGGACCCGGTCAAGGTGGTCAACGGAAAACGCTTCCGCTTCGAGGACAACGAGCAGTACATCGGCCACGACGAGCCCAGCGTCAAGTTCATCTCGAGCACCCCCGGCTCCGGCAACACGATGACCTACCTGACCAAGATCCCGGTGGACCCGAGGAAGTCCCCGACCCCGTCCGGCAGCGTCACCAACTACGGTGAGCTCTCCGTGGCGCCGTGGTTCGGGCTGCCGATGTGCGACCCGCTCTCCTTCCCCCAGGGCGCCTGCGTCCCCGACAGCGACGCCAACAACCCGAACGGCGCCGGCTCGGCGTTCATGGAACTGCAGCTGTACCCGCCGGGTTACACGCCGTTCGTCGACAGTATGAGCTGCAGCAAGACGCAGTGGTGCGCGGCGCTGAACATCGACAGCCTCGAGTGCAGCGCCAACGGCGCCTGCAACAACGACTGCATCGAGCCGGTCAACTTCTCCTACCTGCAGACCAACGGCGTCCCGCCCGGGCCGCCCAACCCGCAGCAGACCGACGTCAGCACGTTCACCCCGAACGCCCACACGCTGAAGATCAATGGCGGCGACGTGCTCCGGGTTTCCATCACCGATCCGCCGCAGGGCTTCACCACGACAATCCGGGACCTGACGACCCATCAGACCGGGTTCATGACCGCCAGCGCGGCGAACGGCTTCGCCGACACCAGCATGGCCGACTGCTCCGGCACGCCGTTCACCTTCCACGCCGAGTACAGCACCGCGAAGCAGCAGAACCAGGTGCCGTGGGCGGCGCTCGAGGGCGGCGTCCTGATGCAGCAGGAGATCGGCCACGCCGAGGTCTGCAACTCGGTGACCAACAAGGACCCACTCGCGTTCACCGGCGGCAGCCAGACCTTCAGCGACCCGAACAACTTCGACACCTGCGTGGGCGGGACCGAGGGCCCGAACGCCAAGGGCGAGGGGCCGTGCGACGCGACCGGCATCTGCCAGAACGCGACAACCGAGGGACCGAACGGGCCGGTGGCCTGTCCCACTAACGACTCGAACAGCGGCGCGCTGTGCGAGTTCGCCGACGGCTCGTGCTTCCAGCAGGGCGCCCGCACGGCCACGATCAACGGCGCGCCGGTGACGGAGTTCTCGGCGGCCAACTTCTGCCTGGCCGGGCGGTTCCAGAATGGTGACCTGGACTTCGACGGCACCAGCTACCAGTCCTTCACCTGGCCGAACGGCAGCAGGAAGCATCCCACGGCGTTCGACTACGCGGGGCCGTTCCAAGCCAACGGCAAGCTGTACCCGCAGATCCAGTTCGAGACCAACGTCGGCGCGTCCGAGGCCCTGTGCAACACCACCACAGGCGCCGGCTGCACCGTCCCGCCGGCCGGCTCGAAGTTCTACCCGTTCTGGTCGCTCAGCCCGCAGCCTTCGGCGCTCGGGTCGCGCATCACCTCGTGCGTGTGGAACTTCGGCAACGTCCTGCCGAGGACCTTCCAGACCTTCGGGAAGGACGCCCAGTACGGAGTGCCTGACGTAGCCAGGTTCGCCGGCACGAGCACCAGCCCGGTCGTGGCCAACCCCGAAGGCTCAGGTGTCTGCCGCGGCCCGATCTAACCGCTAGCGAGCAAGCGCCGGGGCGCCCGCCAGCCAGGCGGGCGCCCCGGCGGCGTCCGGGTTACCGCTGCAGGCCGCCGGACACCGCCACCGCGACGGCCCGCACGCCCTCGTGCGCGGGCAGGTCCTCGAGCAGCAGCGCTTTCCCGTCGGCGTCGCCGAGCGGGATCCGCCAGTTGGGGTACTCGTCCACCGTGCCCGGCATGTTCTGCGTCCGCCGTTCCCCCGCGGCATCGGCCAGCGACACGCCGATCAGCACGGCCGGCGTCCGGGTCAGGTGGGCGTAGAGCGCGGTCGTGAAGTCCGCCGCCGAAGGCCGCCCTGACAGCGAGAGCAGTCCCTCATCGGACAGCATCGCCAGCCACCCGGCCAGTTCCTCCTGGGCCGCGGCCCGCTCCTGCGCCTCGGGCCGGGTCAGCAGCCCCAGCTCGGACCGGATCGTCACCTGATCGCCGGTGAGGAACGCCGCGGCCGGCGGCATGTCGTGGGTGCCGACCATGGCCAGGCAGCCGCGCCGCCAGCCGCCCGGCCGGCGCGGGCTGCCGTCCGCGCGGCGCTCGAACCACAGCATGGACGTGCCGAGCACCCGGCGCTCGGCCAGGAACTTGCGCAGCCACGGTTCCACCGTGCCGAGGTCCTCGCCGATGGCCAGCGCGCCGGCCCGCGCGACCTCCGCCGCCAGCATGCCGCCCATCAGCTCATGGTCGTACCGCACGTAGGTGCCCTGGACCGGCGTCATCCCGGCCGGTATCCACCAGAGCCGGGCCAGCCCCATGACGTGGTCCACGCGCAGCCCGCCGGCGTTGCGCGCGCAGGCCGCGATCAGGTCGGCCAGCGGCCGCCCGGCCTGGGCGGCGAGCCGCCCGGGGTGCCACGGCGGCAGCGTCCAGTTCTGGCCCAGCTGGTTGAACTCGTCCGGTGGCGCGCCCACGCTGATGCCCGGGACGATGACGTCCTGGCGGGCCCAGGCGTCGGCGCCGCCCGGGTGCGCGCCGACCGCGAGGTCGGTGATGACGCCGATGCCCATGCCGGCCCGCCGGGCCGCCCGCTGCGCCGCGGCGAACTGCCCGGCGGTCAGCCACTGCACCCAGGCATGGAAATCGATCCGGTCGGCCAGCGTCTGCCTGAGCGCGGCGACCTCGGCCGAGCCGGGGTCGGCCAGCGCCGCGGGCCACGCTCTCCAGTCGGGCCCGTGTATCTCGGTGATGGCGCACCAGGCCGCCCAGTCGCCGACCGCGCGGCCGTCGCGGGCCAGGAAGGCATCCAGCTCGTCGCGCCGGGCGCCGGCCAGCGGGACCGCGCGGATCAGCTCGAGCGCGGCGAGCTTGGCGGCCCAGACCGCGTCCCGGTCGATGAGCGCCGCGGTGGCGCTCGCGGCTCGCAGCGGGGCGGCCAGCGCCTCCACCCGGGCCCGGTCGGCCGCGCTCAGCTCCTGGTACTCGGGGATGTCCTCGATGCGCAGGTAGAGCGGGCTGATCTGGCGGCGGCTCATCGGCAGGTACGGGGACGAGCTCACCGGCGGCCGCGGCTCGGCCGCGTGCAACGGGTTGACGAGCACGAAGTCCGCCCCCAGGTCACCGCCGCTCCAGCTGGCGAGCTCGGCCAGGTCATGCAGGTCGCCGTGGCCCCAGGAAGCGCGCGAGCGCACCGAGTACAGCTGCACCGTGAAGCCCCACGACCGCCGGGCCGGGAACGGCGCCCGGGCGGAGACCTGGGCGTCGGCGGAGGCGGCGGGCGGCTCGTAATCACCCAGCGCGCCGAGGACCGCCGCCAGCGTCTCGTCCGGGACCTCGACGTGACGGCCCCGCCAGTTCTGGTAGGAGACCGCCACCCCGTGCGCCTGCGCCCGGCGCGTGAGCTCTGCCCGTCCTGTCATCGCACTAGTCTGCCCGAACGGGATGCCGCTCCAGACACGCCCCAACCGCAGGCCGGTCATCTCAGTCTTAATAAGCAGAGAACGCCGTAAACAGCGGATTCCGTAGACGAACAGGACGGCCTGAAATGAAGTACCTCCCCACCATCCCGAGAACCGCCCGGCGGGTCACCGCGGTCATCGCTACCGCCTCCGCTGCCGGGCTGATCGCCGCCTCCGCGGCGGGCTCGTCAGGTGCCGTGCTGGCCTCGGACACCGCGCGCACCACCGCGGCCGCGGTCCCGGCCTGCACGGCGGACGACCTCGGCGCCTGGGTCGCCATCAGCCAGAGCGACGGCGCCGCGGGGAGCATCTTCTACCCGCTGCAGTTCACCAACCTGAGCCGGCACGCCTGCGCGATGCGCGGCTTCCCCGGGGTGTCCGCCGTCGACCGCAACGGCCACCAGCTCGGCAGCCCGGCGGGCTGGGATCACACCCGGCCGGTCCGTACCGTGGTGCTGGCCCCCGGGGCTACGGCGCATGACATCCTGCGCTATGGCGATGTCGAGGTCGCCACGGCGCCGCGCTGCCACCCGGTGTCCAGCATGCTGGAGCTGCGCGTCTTCCCGCCGGGCCAGCGTCATGCGACCTTCGCCGCCTTCAACGTGGAAGCCTGCTCGCACGCCGGACCCGTCTACCTGGACGTCACGCCGGTCCAGGCCGGCGTGGGCACGCGCAACGGCTAGCCAGGGACCGGCCCGGCTCCGACGGGCGGTGATCCGCGGGCACCCGCGGATCACCGCCAGGACAATGGACGGAGGCAGCCCTAGGAAGTCG
>JAJKHX010000070.1 GCA_021154785.1 Nocardiopsis sp. | reverse complement strand
GCTGGGAAACCGATACTGGTGGTCGCATACGGGGGCACTTTGCAGTTAAGCTTATATAAGGACGGGACCGGCCTCCCCCCCCAGGGCCGGACCGTGCGCGCGGGCGCCACTCTCCCCCCCGGTGGCGCCCGCCTCTTTTTTCCCCGGGTCGTTTCCCCGTCCCCTGCAACGCCAGTCGTGGCTGTGCCTGCTGTGGTTACGTCTTCGCTGTCTCGTTGCCTGTGTGGCGATTGAGTACGGATGCCTAAATCTCTTCCGCTCATCGTTGCTGCTTAACCCCTGCCCCGATGCGGCCGCGCTTCGTCCCCAATCGTTTGCTCTAGGAGTTAGTGCTGGTCCCGGCCGGGAGCGGGACAGACTGGGACAGCGCCGGAGCGGTGCCCCGGGCCCGCAGAACATGCCCGCTTACTTCACTTACAGTCACTTTGTTATCGCATAGAGTGAATGAAAAGTTCCGCCGACCTTGCCCGGCAGGCGACTGAGGCCGGGTACGGCTAGAGTAAAACCTCATCCCTGACATGAACGTCAGGGTCGACCGGATCCCGGACGATCCGCTGGACCCGCTCGTTATCGAGTTGTGATCCGGTCGGCTGCTGGCTACAGTCCGTTATCCACGGCCCGGTGGCCGCTCGGAAAAAGTCGAGGTATGCGCAATCGCGTGCGGCCATGAGGCCGCGCCGGCCTGCGTCTCGTGTTTGCGGACAGTGTCTGATGAGTCCCGCGCCTTAGCGCGAAAAACCGCTGTCCGGATACGCAATGAGCGAGCTCTTCCCTGTTCCGCATAGGCGGCAATTCCCCCGTCCCCGGGGCTGATTAAGCCGCTGATTAAGCCGGGGCGTCGGCCAGCAGGGTGTCGAGCAGGGCGACCGCGCCCCGCTTGGAGAGCGGGTGGTTGCCGTTGCCGCATTTGGGTGACTGCACGCAGGAGGGGCAGCCGGCTTCGCAGTCGCAGCTGGCGATGGCCTGCCGGGTGGCGCGCAGCCAGGCGGCGGCGGCGCCGTAGCCGCGCTCGGCGAACCCGGCGCCGCCGTCGTGCCCGTCGTAGACGAAGACGGTGAGCTGCCCGGTGGCCGGGTGCCGGGCAGCGGAGACCCCGCCGATGTCCCAGCGGTCGCAGGTGGCGAACAGCGGCAGCAGGCCGATCGAGGCGTGCTCGGCCGCGTGCGCGGCGCCGGCCAGGTCGAGGCCGGCCGCGGTGAGGGCCTCGGCCGCCTCGCCGGGGATCGCCCACCACACCGCCCGGGTCAGCAGGTGCCGGGGCGGCAGGTCCAGCGGCGTCTCGCCGAGGGCCGCGCCGGACTCGGCGCCGCGCCGGGTGAAGCTGGTGACCTGCCGGGTGACCTGGACGTCGCCGAAGCTGACGCGGGCGCTGCCCCAGGTCATCGCGCGCAGCTCGCCGCGTACCTCGATCTGGGTCACGGTCTTGGCCGTGGTGGTGTAGCCGGGCTCGCCCGGCTCCACCAGCGCGACCTGGTCGGCGAGGTCGAGCGTGGTCACCAGGTAGCTGTCGCCCTGGTGGACGTAGATGGCGCCCTCGTGCACGAGCAGGTAGGCCGACGGCTCGTCGACCGTACCGACCAGCCGGCCGGTCGCCTGCTCCACCACCCGGACCGGCGCCAGCCCGGCGCCGCGCAGGTTCACCGCGCGGGCCGCGTCCCGGCGCAGGCCGTACCAGCCCCTCTCGCGCCGGCGCAGCCGCCCCGCGCGGGTGAGGTCCTCGACGCACGGCCGGGCCGCCGGGCCGAACGTGTCCAGGTCGGCCTCGGTCAGCGGGAGCTCGGCGGCGGCCGCGCACAGGTGCGGGCTGAGCACGTACGGGTTGGCCGGGTCCAGCACGGTGGCTTCGACCGGGTGCCGGAGCAGCAGCTCGGGGTGGCGGATCAGGTAGGTGTCGAGCGGGTCGTCCCGGGCGATCAGGACCGCCGCCGCCGACTGGCCGCTGCGCCCGGCCCGGCCGGCCTGCTGCCACAGCGAGCTCCACGTTCCCGGCCAGCCCGCGATCAGCACCGCGTCCAGGCCGGTGATGTTGACCCCGAGCTCGAGCGCGGTGGTGGTAGCCAGCCCCACCAGGCGCCCGTCGGACAGCTCGGCCTCCAGCCGGCGCCGGTCCTCGGGCAGGTAACCCGACCGGTAGGCCGCCACCTTCGACGCGCCCGTCCCCGGGGAACCGGTCTCCGGCGAGCTGGCCTCGAGGGCGCCGAGCGAGCGGCGGGCGGCCAGGGCGACCGCCTCGGCGCCCCGCCGGGACCTGATGAAGGCCAGCGTCTGGACGTTCTCGCTGACCAGCCGGCCAAGCAGGTCCGCGGCCTGCGCGGTGGCGGTGCGGCGCAGCCGGGCGCCCGCCTCGCCCCGCGCGTCGGTCAGCGGCGGCTCCCACAGGGCGAAGGCCAGCGGACCGCGGGGCGAGCCGTCCTCGGTCACTTCCTCGGCGTCCAGGCCGGTCAGCAGCCGGGCACAGACGCCCGGCGCTCCCACCGTGGCCGAGGCGAGCACGAAGACCGGGCGCGGCGCGGCGCCCGGCGGGGCGTGGTGCGCCACCACGCGGCGCAGCCGCCGCAGCACGTGGGCCACGTGGGAGCCGAACACCCCGCGGTAGCCGTGGCACTCGTCGATCACGACGTACCGCAGCCGGCTGAAGAATCCCGACCAGCGGGCGTGCCCGGGCAGCAGCGCCCGGTGCAGCATGTCCGGAGTGGTCAGCAGGTACCGGGCGTGGCTGCGGGCCCAGGCCCGCTCGGCGTAGGTGGAGTCGCCGTCGAAGGTTGCCGCCTGCACCCCCGGCAGGCCGAGCGCGCGGATCGACGCGAGCTGGTCCGCCGCCAGGGCCTTGGTGGGCGTGACGTAGAGCACGGTGTCGCCCGCCAGCACCGAGGTGAGCGCCGGCATCAGGTAGCCCAGCGACTTGCCGGACGCCGCGGCGGTGGAGATGATCACGTTCCGGCCGGCCTGGGCGTGGTCCGCGGCCTGGGCCTGGTGACTCCACGGCGCCTGGATGCCGCGCGCCGCGAAGGCGCCGGTGACCTCCGCCGGGACCCAGGACGGCCAGGGCGCTTCCCGGCCCGGCCGGGCCGGTATGTGCTAGACGTGCACGGGGCGCCCCGCCTGGGTCTCATCCAGCAAGATGCCCAGGGCGCGGTTGCCGCCACCGGACCCGGGCCCGCGCATAACGGGTCCGGCTGGGGGCAGGGGAGCGAGTGTGGACACAGCTATTTCAGTGTGACATCCTGCCCGGCGATGGTTGGAGATTTTCCGTGTGTCGCCCCGTTGGGGGATGCTCGGAGGCATGATTTCGTATAGACATGACACCGGAGCGTGGTTGAATGCCGCAGAGGGTCACGCCCTCGGCTCTGGTGGGTGAGCCCGCGCGCCAGGGCGGGACCCTGAGATGACGCCATGTACGGCGCTGGAGGATTTGTGGATCTGAAGCTTGGTCATTACAACAAGGACGGCATCGAGGTCGTCGACGTCGAAGGCGAGATCGACGTCTATACGGCCCCGCGGCTCCGCGAGCTGCTCATCGATCTCGTCAACAAGAACAACTACCAGCTGGTCGTCAACATGGAGAAGGTCGAGTTCCTCGACTCGACCGGTCTCGGCGTCCTGGTCGGCGGCCTGAAGCGGGTCCGTGCGCACGACGGTTCCCTGGACCTCGTCTGCACCCAGGAGCGGATCCTCAAGATCTTCCGCATCACCGGGCTGACGAAGGTGTTCGGCATCCACAACACGGTCGACGACGCCATCGCGGCTAAAGGCGACAAGTAAGCCGGGTCCCGACGAGCCTCCTGAAAGCCATGCCCACCGTAGAAGTCACATTCACGCCGCTGCCCGCGCATGTCCGCACCGCACGCCTCGTCGCCACCGCGGTCGCGCGGCGTAGCGGCGTGGACGAAGCGCTGCTCGACGAGGTGCGCCTGGCCGTCGGCGAGGCCTGCTCGCGCGCCGTCGAGGCGCACCGGCGGCACTGCCCGGCCGAGCCGGTCAAGATCGAGATGACCGACCAGGGCGAGCGGTTCGTCGTCGTGGTGAGCGACCATGCCCCCGGCAGCGCGCCCGTGTCGGTCGGTGCCAACGGCAGCAACGGCCACGCTGTCCGCCACGATCCAGTCGCCGACGCCGTGGCCCTGGTTCAGGGGGCCGAGGAGGCCGGCATCCCGGCCGGGTTCGGGCTGGCCGTCATCTCTGGCCTGGCCGACGACGTGAGCGTCTCGTCGACCAGCACCGGCGTGAGTGTCCGGATGAGCTGGCCGTCAGCCGTTCTCACGGCCTGAAGGACAGCGCCGGACCGGTACACCGCAGGGCCCGGGGCGGGCCGGCGGGCACGGCGCAGGACGCCGCGCTCACCGGGCCGTCGACGGGTCCTGCCTTTTTTCCGCCCCGTTCCGGCCGGTTACACTGACGTGTCGCCACGATAACGAACGAATCACGGAACCGTTAGGAACGGTCCGATGTTAGTGGTTCGGCGCGTGCGTGCGTAGACTCCCGGCCACTCGTTTAGTCCCGATCGGCAACGTCTTCCGTTCGGAGTTCCAGGAGGTCGAATGTTCAGGCATGTCTCTGCGCTGGCGGCGAACCCCGTCAGCGTGAGCGGCTCCAACCTGACCTGGGTTATCATCGTCGCCGTCGTCGGGCTGCTTGCCCTCGGCGTGGCGGGCGCGCTGGTGCGGGAAGTGCTCGCGGCCAGCAAGGGAACCCAGCGGATGCAGGAGATCAGCCTTGCCGTGCAGGAAGGCGCGGCGGCGTACCTGCGCCGGCAGTTCAGGACTCTCGGCATTTTCGTGGTCGTCATCTTCTTCGTGCTGCTCGTGCTGCCCGCGGACGGCAGCGGGGTGCGCTGGGGCCGCAGCATCTTCTTCCTGGTCGGGGCGCTGTTCTCGGCGCTGACCGGGTTCACCGGCATGTCGCTGTGCGTGCGCGGCAACGTCCGGGTGGCGGCCGCGGCCCGCGAGGGCGGCGAGAAGCCCGCGTTCCGGCTCGCGTTCCGCACCGGCGGCGTGGCCGGCATGTTCACCGTCGGGCTGGGCCTGTTCGGCGCCGCCCTGGTGGTGCTGATCTACAAGAGCAACGCGCCGAGCGTCCTGGAGGGCTTTGGCTTCGGCGCGGCCCTGCTGGCGCTGTTCATGCGTGTCGGCGGCGGCATCTACACCAAGGCCGCCGACGTCGGCGCGGACCTGGTCGGCAAGGTCGAGCAGGGCATCCCCGAGGATGACCCGCGCAACGCCGCCACCATCGCCGACAACGTGGGCGACAACGTGGGCGACTGCGCGGGCATGGCGGCCGACCTGTTCGAGTCTTACGCGGTCATGCTGGTCGCCTCGCTGATCCTGGGCAAGGTGGCGTTCGGTGACAAGGGCTTGGTCTTCCCGCTGATCGTGCCGGCCATCGGGATCCTGACCGCGATCATCGGCATCTTCTCGGTCGCGCCACGGACCAGTGACCGCAGCGGGATGACGGCGATCAACCGCGGCTTCTTCATCTCCGCGATCATCTCGGCCATCGGTGTGGCCGTCGCCTGCTTCACTTTCCTGCCCGCGCATTTCAGCAGCTTCAAGGGCGTCACCGACCCGGGCATCCTGACCTACCACGGCAACCCGCGCTGGATCGCGCTCGGCGCGATCCTCATCGGCATCGTGCTGGCCAGCGCCATCCAGCTGCTGACCGGGTACTTCACCGAGACCACCCGGCGCCCGGTCAAGGACATCGGGGAAAGCTCGGAGACCGGCGCGGCCACCGTCATCCTGTCGGGCATCGCGATCGGGATGGAGTCCGCCGTGTACTCCGCGCTGCTCATCGCCGGCGCGGTGTTCGGCGCCTACCTGCTGGCCACCGGCAACGCCACCATCGCGCTGTTCGCGGTGGCCATGGCCGGCCTCGGCCTGCTGACCACGGTCGGCGTGATCGTGTCGATGGACTCCTTCGGCCCGGTCACCGACAACGCGCAGGGCATCGCGGAGATGTCCGGCGACGTCGACGGCGACGCCGCGCAGGCGCTGACCACGCTGGACGCGATCGGCAACACCACCAAGGCGATCACCAAGGGCATCGCGATCGCGACCGCGGTACTGGCCGCGACCGCGCTGTTCGGCTCGTTCCGCACCCAGGTCGAGTCGACGCTGACCGGCAAGGCGGCCGGCACCTTCAACCTGGACGTGGCCAAGCCGAACGTCCTGGTCGGCGTCATCATCGGCGCGTCGATCGTGTTCCTGTTCTCCAGCCTGCTGATCTCGTCGGTGGGCCGGGCCGCGCAGCGGGTGGTGCTCGAGGTGCGGAACCAGTTCCGCAACCACCCGGGCATCATGACCTACGAGGAGAAGCCCGACTACAGCCGGGTGGTCGACATCGTCACCAAGGACTCGCTGCGCGAGCTGGTCACCCCCGGCCTGCTCGCGGTGCTGGCCCCGATCGCGGTCGGCTTCGCGCTCGGCTACGGCCCGCTCGGCTCCTACCTGGCCGGCGCGATCGCGGCAGGCGTGCTGATGGCGGTATTCCTGGCCAACTCGGGCGGCGCCTGGGACAACGCCAAGAAGCTGGTCGAGGACGGCAACCACGGCGGCAAGGGCTCCGAGGCGCACGCCGCCACCGTCGTCGGCGACACCGTGGGCGACCCGTTCAAGGACACCGCGGGCCCGGCCATCAACCCGCTCATCAAGGTGATGAACCTGGTATCCCTGCTGATCGCGACCAGCGTGGTCAAGTACAGCGGCAACACCGGCCTGCGGGTCGGCGTCGCGGTCGGCGCCGTGGTCATCATCGTCGCGGCGATCGTGATCTCCAAGCGCCGCTCGCACGGCATGGGCGAGGTGACCCCGGCGGCCGCCGAGGTCACCGGCGCCGTATCGCCGGCCGTCGAGGGCGCCACCCAGGCTCCCGTCGAGCCAGCGCCGCCCGTCGAGTCGGCCGCCGCTGCCGACGAGGCCGACCGCGCCCCCGCCGCCAAGCACACCGAGTAACGCCGCACGGCAGATCCTGAGGCCCGGGTTCCCCTGGAACCCGGGCCTCAGCGCGTCTCGGGGCCGGGACGCCCGGGTCGGTGTGCCCCTGCCTGCCTAAGAACGTGGGCGGGGGCACACCGACTCCGCTGGGGCTGTGACAGGTGATCGGGGCCGGGCTAGAAGGCGTCGGCTACGTCGTCGCTGGAGATGCCGAGCAGGTACAAGATGGCGTCCAGGTACGGGACGCTCAGCGAGGTGTCGGCCGCGTCGCGCACCACGGGCTTGGCGTTGAACGCCACGCCGAGCCCGGCGGCGGCGATCATGTCGAGGTCGTTGGCGCCGTCGCCGACCGCCACCGTCTGGGACAGCGGCACCCCGGCGTCCGCGGCGAACCGGCGCAGCGCCGCCGCCTTGCCGGCCCGGTCGATCACCGCCCCCCGAAGCCGCCCGGTCAGCTTGCCGTCAGCGATCTCCAGCTCGTTGGCGGCCACGTAGCCGATCCCGAGCTCGGCCGCCAGCGGCCCGATCACCTGGACGAACCCGCCGCTGACGATGCCCGACTTGAAGCCCAGGCCACCCAGCGTGGAAATCAGCGTCCGCGCGCCCGCCGTCAGCCGCAGCCCGGTCCTGACCTCGTCCAGGACAGCAGCGGGCAGCCCGGCCAGCAGCGCTACCCGCTCGCGGAGGGACGCGGTGAAGTCGAGGTCGCCGCGCATCGCGGCCGCGGTGACCTTGGCCACCTCGTCGGCGCAGCCGGCCCGCTCGGCCAGCAGGTCGATCACCTCGCCCTGGACCAGGGTGGAGTCCACGTCCATCACGATCAGCCGCAGCGCGCGCCGGTGCAGCCCGCCGCGCTGGACGGCCACGTCGATCCCGTGCTCCACCGCGGCCCGGGCCAGGTCCTCCCGCAGCATGGCCGGGTCCCCGCCCGAGACGTCCAGCTCGATGCAGGTCACCGGCTGCTGCGCCAGCCGGCCGATGCGGTCGATGTTGGCTCCGCTGGCCGCGATCCGGCCGGCGATGGCGTTGATCGCGCCGGGCGCCAGCGGGCTGCCCAGCAGCGTGACGTGCAGCAAGGCGCCCCGCGAGGCCACGTCACCCGAAACCGAACCGGAGCCGGTGGTGATCTCGGCCTCCAGGCCGAGGTCGGCGGCCAGCGCGCTGACGGCGGCGTGGATGCCGGTCAGGTCGGGCGCCGGGTCGCAGCCGAGCAGCACGCCGAGCACCAGCCGCCCCCGGATCACCACCTGCTCCACGTCCAGGACGCTGAGCGGGTGCCGGGCCAGCACGCCGAACAGCCGGGAGGTCACGCCCGGCCGGTCCCGGCCGGTCAGCGTGATGAGCAGCGAGGTCCGCGGAGTAGTCATCGCGGGCGTCAGGCTACCCCACCGGCCTGAACGTTACGGCAGCAGCAGGTGAACGTCGCCGAACTCATGCCACAGGTACGACGAGTCGATCGCGGCCTGGTAGCACCGGCCGAGCAGCTCGGGCCCGGCGAACGCGGCCAGCATCCGCAGGTGCGAGGAGCGCGGCTCGTGCAGCCCGGTGAGCAGCCCGTCCACCGCCCGCACCCCGGTTTCCGGCGTAACCACATGCGACGTCCAGCCCGCCGAGGCGCTCACCCGGCCATCAGGACCAGCGGCCGTCTCGAGCGCCCGCACCACGGTGGTGCCGCCCGCGATGACCCGCCCGCCGCGCGCCCGCACATGGTTGACCAGGTCGGCCGTGGCGGGCGGCACCGCGTACGGCTCCGGGTACGGATCCTCCGTACCCTCCAGCGAGGACACCCCGCAGTGCAAGGCGAGCGGGGCGATCAGCACCCCGCGCGTGACCAGCTGAGCCACCACCGGCAGACTGAACGGGCGACTGGCGCTGGGCATCTCG
Source organism: Nocardiopsis sp. (assembly GCA_021154785.1). GTDB lineage: Bacteria > Actinomycetota > Actinomycetes > Streptosporangiales > Streptosporangiaceae > Palsa-504. The sequence goes on along the minus strand of JAJKHX010000070.1, from coordinate 2,220 downwards.
GCACTCCCGGGGGAGTGGGCGAAGACCGTCTGGTAGGCCGTCAGCGGCCAGTCCCGTGGCACGTAGGCGTACCTGATCGGGACGCCGTGCCTGAGCAGGTACGGCACGACGGCGACGGACAGCGTGGCCCGCCACAGCCGGGTAGTTTCCCGGTCCAGCAGGGTCAGGACCGCGCCGCCGGGCAGGGTGAGGGACTGACCGGGTGAGCCTGCCCCGTTCGGCCGTGAGATCTTGTTTTCTAGCTGGCGCAGCTCGACCAGCCATGATCCATCCGGACGCGGGCTGGAGAAGTGCACCGCGAGCTCGGTGGTAACCCGGACCTGAGCCGGCAGCGTCTGGCTGGTGTTGACCACGAGCAGGTCGCCGGGCAGCAGCAGGCTGGGCAGCTGGCGGAAGCGGTGGTGGCTGATCTCGCCGGCGGCGGTGCGGCTGACCAGCAGCCGCACGCCGTCGCGGGCCACGCCGCGCGCCTCCGGCGGGTCGTGCGCCTCGAGCTCGGCCGGCAGGGTGAACTCCGCTAGGGCCAGGCTGCTGCTCATGACGTCACCGGCAGCAGGTGCGCGGCCCGGTACCGGCCGCTCGGCAGTCGTTCGGTGACCAGCCGGACGAACGCCGGGACGACCGCGGCCGGCTCGGGCCGGTCCGAGATGTCCTCGCCGGGGAAGGCCAGCTGGTGCATGTCGGTGCGGAGGTCGCCGGGGTCGGCCCACCAGACGCGGACCGCGAGCTCCTCGGCGGCCAGCACGTTCGAGGCCTGCTCGAGGGCGGCCTTGGCCGCGCCGTAGCCGCCCCAGCCGGCGTAGGCCTCCACGGCGGCGTCCGAGGTGATGTTCAGCACCGCGCCGCCGCTGGCCCGCAGCAGCGGCAGCGCCAGCTGGGTCAGCGCGATCGGCGCGATCACGTTCACCTCGAACGCGGCCCGCAGCTCGTCCGGCGGGTAGTCGGCCAGCGCGGGCAGCGGGCTGGCGCCGAGCGTCCCCGCGTTGTTGACGAGCAGGTCGAGCCGGTCCCCGGCGGCGGCGATCAGCGCCGCCCGGTGGGCCGGGTCAGTGATGTCCCCGGGAATGACGGTGACCGCTCTGCTGCCTGGCCGCTGCGCGGCGGGGCCGGCTGTACGCAGCGCCCCCGCGGATGCGTCCAGCGCGGCCGGATCCCGCGCGTCGATGATGAGGTCGAAGCCTTCCCGGGCCAGGCCGGCCGCCAGGGCCAGGCCCAGCCCGCGGGAGGCTCCCGTGATCAGGGCTGTCGGGTTGTTAATGTCACGAACGCTAGGCCGCGCCCCGGCCCGGCACATCGGTCCGCCGCCGGCTCCGTCCTGCGCCCATGGTCCTAGGACCCCCGCCGGATGCGCCCGCCGCACTGCCCGGGCTAACGTCAGAGCGTGACAGAACTCGATGAGCTGTATCGAGTGAGCCAGGCGGTGCTGTCGGTGACCCGGCAGATGTCCGTCCGTGACGTGCTGCAGGTCATCGTGCGGTCGGCGCGGTCGCTGGTCGGCGCGCGCTACGCCGCGCTCGGCGTGCCCGACGAGGGCGACTCGTTCGCCGAGTTCGTCGTGGACGGCATCAGCGACGCCGAATGGGAGGCCATCGGCCCGCTGCCGCGCCGCCACGGCATGCTCCGCGTGCTGCTCGACGAGGGCAAGCCGGAACGCCTGGCGGACATCAGGTCCGATGCCCGGTTCGAGGGCTGGCCGTCCGCGCACCCGAAGATGTCGCACTTCCTCGGGATGCCGGTGCGCGACGGCGACCAGGTGCTCGGCATCATCTTCGCGGCCAACAAGACCTCGGCCGCCGCCGCGGGCCGCGGCTTCACCGAGCGCGACGAGGAGATCCTGGCGCTGTTCGCCGCGCACGCCGCGATCGCGCTGACCAACGCCCGGCTGTACGAGCGCAGCCGCGAGCTGTCCGTGATCACCGAACGCGCCCGGCTGGCCCGGGAGCTGCACGACGCGGTCACGCAGAAGCTGTTCAGCATCCGGGCGCACGCCCGGGCCGCCGCGGTGCTGGCCGGCCGGGACCCGGTGGACACCGGGCGGGTGCGGGCCGAGATCGAGGTCGTCGGCGAGCTCGGCGCCGAGGCCCACGCCGAGCTGCGCGCGGTGATCGACGGGCTGGCCCCGCCCGACCTGGAGACGGCCGGGCTGGCCGAGTCGCTGCGCCGGTACGCGGTGCTGGCCGGGCGGGCGCACGGCGTCCCGGTCACGTTCACCGGCACCTG
>JAJKHX010000069.1 GCA_021154785.1 Nocardiopsis sp. | reverse complement strand
GCCTGCTGCTGGGGCGCGGGGGGGCTGCGCCCGGGCAGGTCCGGCTGCCCGCTCCCGCCCTCCGGGCAGCGGGCGGGCCGGCCGGGGCCGGCCTGCGGATACCGGGGCTCACGCCCTTCGTCACGCCGAACGCCAGCTTCTACCGGGTGGACACCGACCTGGTGCTGCCGCAGCTGTCGCCGGAGGACTGGACGCTGACGATCGACGGGATGGTCAACCGCGAGCTGGAGATCAGCTTCGCCGAGCTGCTCCGGATGCCGCTGACCGAGGCCGACATCACCCTGGTCTGCGTGTCGAACCAGGTCGGCGGCACGTACAACGGCAACGCTCGCTGGCTCGGGGTGCCGCTGGCCGGGCTGCTGCGCCGGGCCGGGGTACAGGCCGGCGCCGACCAGGTGCTGTCCTCGGCCACCGACGGGATGACCATCTCGACCCCGGTCGAGACGATCATGGATGGCCCCCCTCCTGGCGGGCAGAGCGCGCTGCTGGCGGTGGGGATGAACGGCCAGCCGCTGCCGGTCGCGCACGGCTTCCCGGCCCGCATGGTCGTCCCCGGGCTGTACGGCTACGTGTCCGCGACCAAGTGGGTCACCAAGCTGACCCTGACCACGTTCACGCGGCAGAAGGCCTACTGGACGCAGCGCGGCTACACCGCCCAGGCGCCGGTCAAGACCGAGTCCCGGATCGACGTGCCCAGGCCGCTGGCCCAGGTCAAGGCCGGGCCGGTGACCGTCGCCGGGGTGGCCTGGGCGCCCCGCAAGGGCATCGCCGCGGTCGAGGTCAGCACGGACAACGGGCCCTGGCACCAGGCCACGCTGGCCGCCGCCGGCGGGCTCGACACCTGGCGCCAGTGGCGCTGGGACTGGGACGCCGCCCCCGGCCTGCACACGCTGCGCGTGCGGGCCACCGACAAGACCGGCACGACGCAGACCGCGCGGCGGGCCGGTCCCGTTCCCAACGGCGCGAGCGGCTGGGACTCCACCGTGGTGACCGTCATCTGACGGCGGCACCCGCATCCGCGGGATGACCTCATCCCGTAGCAAGTGGCTAGAAAATCAATCAAGGAGATGCAGTCATGCAGAAGTACCGTCTTATCGCCGCTACCGGCCTCGTCGCCGGCCTCAGCCTGGCCACCGCCGCGTGCGGCTCGTCCTCGTCCTCCACCGCCGCTGCCCCGGCCTCGTCGTCGTCCTCGCCGATGACCTCGGCCTCGTCGCCGATGGCGTCGTCCTCCGCGGCCACGGCCGCCAAGAACTTCGGGCCGGGCTGCGCGTCGGTGCCGGCGTCAGGCGCGGGCAGCTTCACCGGCATGGCGACCGCGCCGGTGGCCACCGCCGCCTCCGCCAATCCGCTGCTGTCCACGCTGGTCACCGCGGTCAAGAAGGCCGGCCTGGTGGACACGCTCAACTCCGCGTCCAACATCACCGTGTTCGCGCCGGACAACGCCGCGTTCGCCAAGCTGCCCAAGGCCACCTTGGCCAAGGTGCTGGCGGACAAGAAGGAACTGACCCAGATCCTCACCTACCACGTGGCCAGCGGCCGCCAGACCCCGGCTGACCTGGCCATGGGCATGGGGCTCAAGACCCTGGAGGGCGGCATGGTCACGCCGGCCCTGGCGAACGGCACCTACAGCGTCAACAAGGCCACCGTGGTCTGCGGGAACGTGCAGACGTCCAACGCGACGGTCTACATCATCGACACCGTGCTGATGCCCCCGTCGTCCTAGGACCGAGGCGCCGGCGTCTCGGCTAGCTAAGCTCCACGATGGGGCCCGGGTAGCCGAGGCGCTCGCGCTGCGCGGACGGCAGCTTCCAGGGAGCCTGGATCGCGGTGCTGGCCAGGTGAGCCAGCTCGGGCACGTAGCGGCGGACGTACTCGCCGGACTTGTCGAAGCGCTGGGCCTGGCGCAGCGGGTTCATCACCCGGTTGGGCCGGGTGTTGTTGCCGGTCCCGGCCACCCACTGCCAGTTGCCCGCGTTATTGGCCACGTCGCCGTCGGCCAGGAAGTAGTCGAAGTGCCGGTACCCGTGCCGCCAGTCGATGCCGAGGTTGCGGGTGAGGAACGAGGCGGTGACCATGCGGGCCCGGTTGTGCATGAAGCCTTCGGCAGCCAGCTGGCGCATTCCGGCGTCCACGACCGGGATCCCGGTCTGGCCCGCCTGCCAGGCGTCCAGGGCGTGCTGATCCTGATGCCAGGCCGCGCCGGGGCGGTAGTTCTTCCGGGCGATGTCGGGGAACGCCGCGGTCACCTGGTAGAAGAAATCCCGCCAGGCGAGCTGGCGGGCGAACGGCTCGCCGCCGGGCCGGCCGAGCGCGCCGATCGCCACCTCCAGCGGCGAGACGCAGCCGAAGCGCAGGTAGGCGGACAGGCGGGAGGTCTGGTCGCCGGCCAGGTCGTCGTGGTTCTCGTCGTAGCCGACCAGCAGGCGCTGCCGCCAGCTGACGAACCGCTGGCGGCCGGCCTGCTCGCCACCCGCGGCCAGGCCGGGCGAGCCGGCGGGCTGGGCGGGAAGCTGGCCGGCGGTCGTCACGGACGGCATCTCGAGGCGCTCCGGCGGCGGGCAGCGCTGGCGCCAGGCGGCCGCGCGCCAGGCGCGCCAGTACGGGGTGAAGACCCGGTAGTAGCCGCCGCCGGCCGGGGCGAGGTCGCCGGGCGCGACGACGGTCAGGCCCGGGGTGAACACCAGGTCGATCCGGTGGCGGGCGCATTCGCGCTCGAGTGCGGCGCGGCGCGCGGCCGCGTAGCGCGAAACGTCGTCGGCGAGGTAGACGGCACCCGCTTTTACCTCGCTGACCAGCCGGATCACCTCAGCCGCGGGCTCGCCCGCGCGCAGGATCAGGTCGGCGCCGCGTTCGCGCAGGGCCTCACGCAGGCCGGCCAGGGACTCGGCCAGGAAGCGGGCCCGGTTCGGGCTCCGCTTGGTCGCGTCGAGGGCCGGGTCGGCCACGAACAGCGGCACGACCCGCCGGGCCCGGCTGCGCGCCTGGTGCAGCGCCGGGTTGTCGTGCACCCTCAGATCACGGGTGAAGACCACGATCGCGGTGTCCATCGGCCTCCTTCGATTACGCTGCGCACACAGCTTAGGGTGGGAACATGACGGACCGTCCCCAGGTCGGGGTGTCGAGCTGCCTGCTCGGCGAGGAAGTCCGGTTCAACGGCGGGCACAAGCGGTACCGGTTCCTGACCGACGAGCTCGGCCCGCACGTGGACTGGGTACCGTACTGCCCGGAGGTCTCGATCGGGCTGGGCACCCCGCGCGAGCCGATCCGGCTGACCGCGGACGGCCGCCTGGTCAACCGGGACGGCACCGCCGATCACACGGCTTCCATGGCGGGACTGCCGCTGCCGGGGGCAGGGCCGGCTCCGCAGCTCGACGGGTACGTGTTCAAGGCGAAGTCGCCGAGCTGCGGCATCCGGGCGATCCCGCGGTACCGGGAGGACGGGGTGGCCGCCGACCACAGCGGGCGCGGGCTCTACGCCGCCCGGGTGCTGGACGCGTTCCCGCTGCTGGCGGTGGAGGACGAGGGGCGGCTGAACGACCCGGGGCTGCGCGAGGCGTTCGTGGAGCGGATCTTCGCGACGGGGCGGCTGCGCGCGCTGCTGGGCGCCCCGGGTGTGGACGGGGAGTGGGGTGCGGGCGAGCTGGTGAGCTTCCACGCGCGGCACAAGCTGCAGCTGCTGGCCCACGATCCGGCCCGGTACCGCGCGGCCGGGAGGGTGGTGGCGGGGGCGGGAACGGCACCCCGTTCGGTCACATCTTTGGCGTACCGGGACCTGTTCCTGGCCGCCCTGGCCCGGCCGGCTACGGCGGGGCGGAACGCGAACGCGCTGCAGCACGCGTACAGCCGGATCGGGCGCGAGCTCGGCCGGCCGCGCCGGGCCGACCTGCTGGCCCGGATCGAGGCCTACCGGCGCGGCGAGGAGCCGCTGAGCGTCCCGGTGGCGCTGCTGGCGCACTACGCGAGCGGCGGGGACTTCCCGTGGCTGGCGGAGCAGACCTACCTCAGCCCTTTCCCGGCTGGGCTGGGCCTGCGGCACGCCGTTCCGGCGCCCGCTTCCTAGCTGGGAGCAGACGCCTCCCGGATTGGCCCGGTCCTGGCCGGCTTGGGCGCGGCAGGCTCACCCGCGGCCGAACAGGTGGCGCAGGGCGCCCTCCAGCTCCGGCTGACGGAACTCGTGCCCGGCCTCGATCAGCCGTTCCGGGCGGACGTTCTGGCTGGCCTGGGCGATTTCCCGGGCTCCCTCCGCGCCGAGGAGCAGCCGCGGCCCGACGCCCGGGACGGGCAGCAGGGCCGGGCGGTGCAGCACGGCGGCCAGCGTCCGGGTGTAGTCGGCGTTCCGGGCCGGCTCCGGGGCGACCGCGTTGACCGGCCCGGTCAGCTGCGGATCGAGGACCGCCCGCAGGTAGATGTCGAGCAGGTCGTCCAGCCCGATCCAGGCCAGCCACTGCTTGCCGGATCCGAGCCGGCCGCCCAGGCCCGCCTCGAACAGCGGGCTGAGCAGGCGCAGCATGCCGCCGCGGGGCGTCTGCACGATGCCGGTGCGGACCTGGACCGCCCGCAGGCCGGCCGCGGCGGCGGGGGCAGTGGCGTCCTCCCAGTCCGCCACCACGTCGGCCAGGAAACCCTCGCCCCGGGCGCTGTCCTCGGTCAGGACCTCATCGCCCCGGTCGGGGCCGTAGATGCCGATTGCCGAGGCGGTGACAAAGGCCTTCAGGGTGCCGCTGCCCCCGGCCGAGCCGGCCAGGCTGCTGGCGGCGCTGCTCGCCGCGTTGCTGGCGGCCAGCTCGGCCAGGCGGCGGGTGGGCAGGATCCGGCTGTCGCGGATCTCGGCCTTGCGCTCCGGGGTGAACCGGCCGCCGATCGAGGCGCCGGCCAGGTGGATCACCGCGTCGACCCCGTCCAGCAGCCCCGGGGCCGGGTCTTCCGGCCGCCAGTAGCGTTCCCCCGCGTGCCGGGGCGGCCGCCGGACCAGCCGGATGACCTGATGCCCGCTGGTGGTCAGCAGCGCGGTCAGCGCGGTGCCGATCAGGCCGCCGGAGCCGGTGACGGCGATGGTCAGCGGGTCGGCGCCCGTCGCGGCGCCCGTCCCGGGGCCGATCTGGCCGGCCCGGGCCAGCGCGGCCAGGTCGGCGGCGAGCTGGCGGTGCCGGTAGACGAACATGGACCGCAGTGCCCGGGCGGGCAGCGGGGTCTCGACCACGTCGGTCACCAGCGTGGTCCGCTCCCCCGCCACGCTGAACTGGTGCAGGTGCCGCCAGGGCAGCAGCGGGGAGGTCAGTTCGTCGGCGAACGCGTGCGGCGGGTCGTAGTCGCCCGGCTGGTGGACGGCGGTCCAGCGCAGCCCGCCGGGCAGGCCGAGCACGGCCTCGCCGTCCCGGAGCGAGGACGCCTCGCGCAGCACCCGGACCGGCAGCCAGGGCGGAGTCAGCCGCGTGACCGCCCCTGGCCTGGTATGCCAGGAGAACACGTCGGCCACGCTCGCGTCCACCACACTGGAGTACGTCAGTCCCATAGCGTTTCCCCTCATTATTTCAACGCTAGGTTACCCTTTAATAATGCTAAATTACACTAAAGCTTCGGGCCCGAAAGCTTCTGATCGCTGATCACGGGAAGGTACATGCAGCTACGCGACGCCGCCGACGTCCTCGGCGTGCATTACCAGACCGCCTACGCGTGGGTGCGGCAAGGAGTGCTCCCGGCCCGGAAGACCGGCCGCGGCTACGACGTCAGCGAGAGCGACGTCAGCGCGCTGGCGGCGCGCCGGGCGGCGGGCACCGCGCCGCGGCTGGACATCCGGGTGCGTGACTGGGACGCCCAGGCGAACCGGCTGCACGCGGCGGTCATGGCCGGGGACGAGACCCAGGCCCGGCACCTGCTTGACCGGCTGGCCCGCGGCGTGCCGCTGACCGAGCTGTGCGAGCGGGTCATCGCGCCCGTGCTGCGCCGCGTCGGCGACGAATGGGCCGCCGGCGAGGTGTCGATCGCGGCCGAGCACCGGGCGAGCGCCATCTGCGAACGGCTCATCGCGGCCCGCACGCACCAGCCGCAGGGGCGCCCGCGCGGTATCGCGGTGGTGACCACGCCCCCCGGAGAACGGCACGGCCTCCCGGCCCTGATGGCGACGGCATGCCTGCGCGAGGACCACTGGCTCGTGCATCACCTGGCGTCCGACCTGCCGGTCGCCGAGGTGACCGGGCTGGCCCGCGAGGCCGGGGCCGGGCTCGTCGTGCTGTCGTCGGCCATGACGGAGGCGGCCTCGCTGGCCGCCGCGGCGGCGGAGATCACCAGGTCAGCGGCCGGGCTGGCGGTGCTGACCGGCCGCTCCGGCGACAGTCTGAGCCAGCTGCGGCAGCTGGCCCGGGACAGCCTGGCCGCGCCCGTCGAGATCTAGCCCGCCCTTGGTTCTAGCCAGCCAGGCCGAGGCGGGCCGCGAAGGCCGCGAGCTCGTCGCGCTGGCCGGCTTGGTCGGTCGCGGCCGGGGCCACGACGAGCCGCGTCGTGCCCTGCGCGGCGTGGGCGGCCACGTCGTCGGCGGTCATGTCGATGGACCCCCACCGGGTGCACTCCAGCGCGCTGGCGTCCCGGCCCGCGGCGCGCGCGGTAGCGCGCATCAGGTCGAGCTGGGCGTCGCGCTCGGCCGGGGTGAGGCGGCCGCCCGGGAAGTAGCCGTCGCCGCGCAGGCCGGCCCGGCGGGCCGCGGCCGGGCTGGACCCGCCGACGTGGATCGGCAGCCGGGCGAGCGGCTTGGGGTAGCTGCACAGGCTGGTGAAGGAGTAGAACTCCCCGTCGAAGCTGACGCCGTTCTCGCCGCCGGACCACAGCAGCCGCAGCACGTCGATGGCCTCGTCCGCGCGACGGCCCCGGGTGGCGTAGTCGACGCCGCCCGCCGCCGCCTCCCCCGGCAGCGCGCCCACGCCCACGGTGAGCAGCCGCATCCGCCCCTTGGACAGCACGTCGAGCGTGGCCAGCCGCTTGGCCAGGGCGACCGGGTGGTGGTAGGGCAGCAGCAGGACGCCGGTGCCGAGCAGGATGCGGGTGGTGACCGCCGCGACGAAGCTCAGGCACTGGAGCGGATCGGCGACCGGCGTGGTGGCCGGGATGGTAAACGTGCCCATGGCCGCGCCGGGGTACAGCGCGATGTGCTCGGGGACGTAGAAGGACTCGAAGCCGCAGGCCTCCGCGTGCCGGGCGGCCGCGACCAGCAGGTCGGGGTCGTTGCCGAGGAAACCGGTGTTGTAGGAGAGGCCGAACTTCATTTCCGTACGCTATCCCCGTCCCGCTGTCCCCGTCCCGCCGGCGCCCGTACCATCGGGGCGGTGGGAAGCCGTTTCATCTCCGCCGTGGCCTTCTACGGGCCGAAGGCCGGCCGGCTGCGCGAGCTCGTGGCCGGCGTGCAGGACCTGATCGCCGGGCACGTCGGCGGCGATTTCCGGCCGTACACGCCCGAGCAGGTGCACGCCACGCTGATCGCGCTCAACGGCGTGCGCGATGGCGGCACCGTGGTCAACGAGTACATGCTCGAGCTGGCCGGGCAGCGGCGGGAGATGGACCTGCCGCGGGTGATGGACATCCTCGCCCGCCGGTTCGCCACGCCGCTGCCGGTGCGGATCGGCGGCTTCCGGCCGGACCAGGCTCCCCCGTTCACCAGCCGGGGCCAGCATCCGGCGCAGCGGTCCTTCTCCGTCCAGGACCGGGCGTTCGTCCTGGTGGGCTGGCCGGCCGAGTCGCTGGACGGCGGGCCGGCCCGGCCGCTGGACGACTTGCGGCGTGAGATGAACGCGGCCGGCCTGCTGCACCGCTACCACGCTCACCCCGGCGACGTCGACAACGACCTGCACATGGTGGTGGGCCACCACGCCGGCGCCCCCGCCGCCGCGCTGGGCCGGGCCGCCGCGGCCGTCCGGGACATCCTGGCCTGCCGGGCCGCCGACCTGGCGATCGGACTGCCCGACGTCAGGATCGTCGCGGCCGACTCGCACACGATGGCGCCGCCGCTTTACGTCAGCGGCATCCCGGCCGACGAGGCGTCCGTCCGCGATTACTTGACGGGATGACGGCTCCCGGTCTAAAGAAGAGGCAGCTGTGTCACCGGGGGGAATCGTGTTAAGTTCCGGGATCATCGATCTGGCCATCGGGCTGGTCTTCATCTTCGGCGTCACCGCCGCTCTCGCCGCGGTCATCACCGAGCTGATCGCGCGTTTCCTCGGCCTGCGCGGGGCGTACCTGCTGCTCGGCCTGCGCGAGCTGCTGGACAGCAGCACGACGCCGGTGGTGCTCGACCAGGCGAAGAACGACTTCACCAAGGTGCGGGACATCGTCAACACGGTGCAGGAACCGCCCGAGGTCAAGGCGGCCCGTCCGGTCACGGCCACGGCAGGCTCTGGCCGGGCAGGCGCGAGCCGGGCGGGCACCGGCACGGCCGGGAGCGCGTCGGCTGACCTGGAGGCCCAGCCGACGTCGGCGACCAGCGCCCTGCTCGGGAGCCCGATCCTGAGCAGCCAGGGCATGACCGGCCAGATCGCCAGCCGGCCGCTGACGCTCAAGGCCGCCAGGCCCGGCCGCAGCAAGGTTCCCCTGCCCGCGGGCGGCCTGGGCCTGCGCCGTAGCCTGCCGTCCTACATCCCGGCCCAGTCGTTCGCCGAGGCGATCATCGACATGGTGGTCCCGGACAAGTCCGGCCAGACCGACATGGTCGTGATCCGGCATTGCCTCGGCCAGCTGCCCGATTCGATGGGCCCGCTGCGAGGCTCGCTGCAGTCCCTGGCCACCAACGCGGGCGACGACGTCGGCCGGTTCCGCACCTCGGTGGAGCAGTGGTACGACAACCACATGGACCGCGTGTCCGGCTGGTACAAGCGACGCGCCGCCCTCATCACCACCCTGGCCGGAGCGATCCTCGTCCTGCTGCTCAACATCAACACGATCACCATCGGGCACGCGCTGTACGGCGACAGCGCCGTCCACTCGGCGGTGAGCACCGCGGCGGCTAAGAACCCCCCGTGCCCGACGACCCAGGCGGCCTGCCTGTCCCAGCTGGAGACCGAAGTGTCGAACGCGGCCCAGGCCGGGCTGCCGCTCGGCTGGGGAACCGTCCCGGCCTGTGCCGAGGAGGGCGCGCACTGCGGCTGGCTGGCGCAGCACGGGATCACCAACCCGGAGGGCGGCTCGCCCTGGCGGGTCATCCTGGTCCTCCTCGGTTTCCTGGTCACGATCGTCGCGCTCACGCCCGGGGCCCAGTTCTGGTTCGGCCTGCTGGTCAAGCTCAACAGCCTGCGCTCCAGCGGCCCGCCGCCGGCCGCTTCCGGCACCACCGCCCGGTAACCAGGAACCTGCATTGAGCTGGCGAATGAGGGTAGTAGGGGACGCATGACCGACTCTGACACCCACGAAACCGACACCCACGAGACCGAGGCCGAGCTGCGGCTCTCCCGGGTCGAGGCGCTCAACGGCTCCGATCTGGTCTCCGTCGTGACCTACCTGCTGGCCAAGCACCCGGACACGTTCCCCGCGATGCTGGACGACGCGCTGAGCTCGGTCAGTCCCCGGCCGAGCTGACAGGGAAGAGCTAGCTGGGACGCTGGCCGCGGGTCAGTAGTTCTTGTGGGCCTGGGCCAGGACCGTGGGACCCGTTCAGTTCGAGTGAGCCGAACGGGTTCCCAGGGTGTTCGATTACGTGTTTTAATAGCTGACATGTTCGAAGCTCTCGCTCAAGGTGCCAGTCATCCCGCCGTAGCCGCGTGGCTCGCGGTGGGCACGGTGGGGGTCGCCGCGGTGGTGGTGGCCATGGCGTGGAGCGTGAACGTCCGGCAGATCAAGCTGGCCGAGCAGCTGGCCAAGCGGCAGTTCGTCATTTCCGGCGGCATCATCCGGGCCCGGGATGAGCTCGAGGGCGCCAGCGGCGGTGACGGGGACGCAGCCGGCGAGGCCATGGCACGGGAGAGTGCGGCGCGGGCCAAGAAGACGCCGCCGGATTTGATCGAGGGGCCGGACGAGGTAGTGGCCGGGGAGCAGGCCAGGTTCCGGGTCCAGTCGCTGGGTCCGCACCAGGTCGTGACGTGGGCGGTCGGCGGGGCCGGGGCGGTATCGCACGCGCCCGACCAGGCGCACCCCGGCGACCTGCTGCTGATCGCCGATCAGCCGGGTGAGCTGACCCTCATCGCCCGGATCCGCGAGGGCCTGACCGAGCGGCGGGCCACCAAGACCATCACCGCGGTGCCCGAGGTGCCGGATCCGTCGCCGCCGTTCGCGCTGCGGCTGTTCCTGCACGGCTGGGGCCTGGTCGTGGTGTCGGTGCTGATCGTGGGATTCTCCGGGTCGCTGGACGCGCTGGGCAACTTCACCTCGTCCGACTTCATCGCGGTGGCCGTCCCGCTGGCCGCGCTGCTCGGCGTGATCGCCGTGGTCCGGGGCAGCGGGGACGCCAGCGGGCGCACCGGCAACGGGCACGGGCACGGCAACGGGCACGGGTTCGGCAAGCGGCACGGCTAGGTCGGGACCGGATCGATGGAGCATAGAGCCGGTTATCACCGGATCGATGGAGCATAGAGCCGGTTGGGATCACGCTCGGGTTGAGGTTCTGGGGGTGTCGCGGGGCGCATGAGGTTCGCTTGATCCTGAGTACCGCGATTCAGGGTGCCGGAGGGGGTTACCCCACTCGTTCGGTAGTAAAGAACTGGGTGTTGCGGACCTGTCAGGGAGAGACCCGGACATCACCGCCGCGAGCACCGTACACGACGCCATGGCCACGCTACGTGGTCTTCTTCATGACTAAGCGTAGCCTGAGTGGGCGGTAGCCGAGAGTCACATCTTGATGTCTCAATGGCGCATCACTCTCAGCCTGTCGCTTGACGGCTCTCTGACCTGCAGTGTTAGCTAGAGTCCGTTTGCTTTTGTCAGCTTTCTTCTTATTAAGGGGGCCTGCGTATGGGCTCGTCTCGTTTTGCGCGTCGAGTTGCCGTCGGACTGCTGGCCGGGGCGACCGCCTTCGGCCTCTCGCTGACCGCCGGGTCCGCCTCGGCCGCGCCGTCGGCCCGCCACCCGCTCACCGGCAGCACGCCGAAGTGGCTGTCGCACGCCCGCGACATGGGCACCACCGTGACGACCGACCCGGTGAACTTCGGCATCCTGCTGGGCATGCGGGACGAATCTGGCGCCCTCGCCAAGCTGAAGGCGGTATCCGACCCGTCCAGCGCCAGCTACGGCCACTACCTGAGCAACAAGCAGTTCGACGCGACGTACGCCCCGGCCAGGTCCTCGGTGACCGCGGTGCGGAACTGGCTGCGCGACCAGGGCTTCACGATCGACAAGACGCTCCCCAGCGGGATGTACGTCGAGGTCAGCGGGACCGTCGGCCAGGTCCAGAGCACCTTCGGGACGAAGATCCACAACTACTCGTACCTGGGCAAGCAGGTCTTCGCCAACAACGGCCAGCTGTCGCTGCCGGCCGGTACCCCGGCCGCGGTGACCGGCACGGTCAGCGGCGTGATCGGCATCGACCAGGGCTCCGAGCTGAAGACCATCGCCGACACCGAGCCCGGCCCGCCGCCAGGCGCCCGGTTCGGGGTCCAGCCGTGCTCGGCGTACTACGGGCAGAAGATCGCCACCAGTAAGCCGGCCGCCGGCGGCAAGCACCAGCCCTACGCGGTCTGCGGTTACACGCCGTCGCAGCTCCAGTCCGCGTACGGGGAGAGCTCGCTGATCAAGAAGGGCATCGACGGGCACGGGGTCACCGTGGCCATCACCGACGCCTATGCCGCGCCGACGATGCTCGAGGACGCGCAGAAGTACAACCAGGTGCATCACCAGCCGCTGTTCACCCCGGGCCAGTACTCCCAGATCACCCCGGAGGCGGACGGCTACGACAACACCGACCTGTGCGGGGCGCAGGGCTGGTACGGCGAGGAGTCCCTCGACGTCGAGGCCGTGCACGCGATGGCACCCGGCGCCAAGATCATCTACGTCGGGGCGGCTGACTGCCTCAACGGACTGGACGACGCCTGGGCCAACATCATCGACAGCCACTTCGCCGACGTGGTCACCAACTCCTGGAACGACGGCATCGATGACATCTCCCTGCTGAGCAACGCCTACGTGACGTTCTACGAGCAGTTCTCCACCGAGGCCGCGATCACCGGCATCACGGTCAACTTCTCCTCCGGCGACGACGGTGACGACAGCGTCGGCGGCACCAACCTGGCCGCCAAGACGGTCGAGTTCCCGGCCGACCTGCCCTACGTCACCGGCGTCGGCGGCAGCAGCCTGTTCATCGGCAGCAAGGGCCAGTGGGTCGGCGAGCAGGGCTGGCAGACCTCGTACTCGGCGCTGAAGAACGGCACGTGGGGCGCCCCGGTCTACAACTCCGGTGGCGGCGGCGGCACCAGCACGCTGTTCACCCAGCCCTGGTACCAGCAGGGCAAGGTGCCGACGAGTGAGTCGGAGTACTGGAGCAAGGTCCCGATGCGGACGGTGCCCGACATCGCGATGGACGCCGACCCCAACACCGGCATGATCGTCGGCGAGACCCAGGTGTTCCCGAGCGGGACCTTCTGGGACCAGTACCGGATCGGCGGCACCAGCCTCGCCTCCCCGCTGCTGGCCGGCCTGGTGGCGGTGGCCGACCAGGCGCATCACAAGGCGCTCGGCTTCATCAACCCGCTGTACTACAGAATGATCGGCACCTCGGCGCTGCACGACATCGTGGCGCCGAAGTCACCGCTGTTCCAGGTCCGCACCGAGTACGTGAACGGCGTGAACAACCAGCAGGGCAAGCTGTACAAGCTGCAGCACATCGACGTGCAGACCACGACCCTGCACGACCTGCCCGGTTACGACGACGAGACCGGCGTGGGCACCCCGCGGGGCCCCGCGTTCTTCACGCGTAACTAGCTGACGGAACGGCAAAGCGGGCCCGGGATTTCCCGGGCCCGCTTTGTATTTCCTGCTTGGGGCGTTTCCCTGGCTGGGGCGTTTCCCGCCTCAGGCCGAGACCGCGTCGTAGATCGCCTGCACGTACTGGGCGCCGCGGTCGGAGCCGACCACGCCCGAGCCCATCAGGTTCATCATGTAGGCGATGGTCATCCGGCGGTCGGTGTCCATGATGATGAGGGAACCGCCCCAGCCGCCCCAGAAGCAGATCCTCCCGTCCGGGATGAAGGGCACCGCGTCGGCCTGGGGCAGCCCGTACCCGATGCCGAAGCGCAGCGGGGCGCCCAGCACCAGGTCCACGCCGTTCTGCTGCTCACGGAAGATCAGGTCGATGGTTTTCGGGCTGAGCAGCTTGACGCCGTCGACCTCGCCGCCGCGGGATATCACGGACATGATCCGGGCGACCGACCGGGCGTTGGCGTGCCCGTTGGCCGCGCCGATGTCCGCGTTCCGCCAGCCGGGCGTGTTAGCGTCGTCGGCGTTCGGGGTGGGTCCGGTGAACGTCCTGACCGCCGGGCTCTCCAGGCCGAGAGCGGCCAGGTCGAACGGCAGCGGCGGCGGCGGGATAACGTTGGCGATCCGGCCCCAGTCCTTTTCCGCCGCGCCGATCTGGAAGTCAGCCCCCAGCGGGCCGGCGATCTCCTCGGCGACGAACTGCTTCAGCGGCTTGCCGCTGATCCGCCGGACCACCTCGCCGATGAGGTGCCCGAAGTTGAGGGCGTGGTACCCGGACGCGGTGCCCGGCTCCCACCACGGCGCCTGGGCGGCCATCCGGGAGGTGGACTCCTCCCAGTCGTAGAGGTCCTCGACGGTGGCCGGCTGGTCGAGCCCGGAAACCCCGGACGCGTGCGACATCAGGTGCCGGACCAGGACGCCTTCCTTGCCGTTGGCCGCGAACTCGGGCCAATACGTCGAGACGGGTGCGTCCACGTCGAGCTGGCCGCGTTCGGCGAGCATGAGGGCAGCCAGGCTGGTAATGGTCTTGGTGGTGGACCAGACGTTCGTGATGGTGTGCTCGTCCCACGGCGTCGTCTTCGCCGGGTCGCGGAAGCCGCCCCACAAGTCGACCGCGATGTCCCCGTCGAGGTCCACGACGATCGACGCGCCGAGTTCGTCCCCGGAGTCCACGTTCTTCGCTAGGGCATCGCGCACCGCCGCGAACCGTTCGTCGCAGGTCCCGTTGATGTCGGCCATGGATGGTCCTCCTCGCCGCTGAGGGGCAGGTCAGCTGGGGTTCTTTTGGGGTTTCGAGTGTCTTCGTCAACTGAAGCCGACGCTAGCAGCCGGGCGGCGGCGGGGATAGGGGCGAGGGCGCGCGCGGGTGCTTAGGGGAAGCGCGTGGCTTTCCGGAGAAGCGTGTAAGGCGCTTCGGGGAAACGCGTGCGGTGCTTTCGGGGGGAAGCGCGTGCGGCGCCGTTGGACGGAACGCGCCTGGTGCACTGGAAGCGTGTGGTTCCGGGACGGCCGGACGGTGGCGCGACACGCCGTATCAGACGCCTTATTTAGTTGCCTTACGAACGGTTTATCGCTATAGTGTTCGATAGATAGATTCTCCCGGACGAGGGAGGTGTGATGCCTTCAGGACCGGCTCACGCGGATGCCGCCTCAGAGCCCGGCGATCCCGTTCCTGCTCCGGACTGGATGTCGGCGGCGGAGTGGGAGGCGTGGTGTGATGCCACCGCGGCCGGTGACGAGCCGCCCGTCTTTGGCGAGGACGAGGAGCCTGGCCCGGAGCCCGGGGCGTGGATAGGCCAGGTGTCCGGGTTCGCGGCGGGGAACGTGCTGGATGCGCTGCCCGGGGGCGGGACGCTGGCGTTCTTCGCCGAGGGCGCCGCCGG
>JAJKHX010000068.1 GCA_021154785.1 Nocardiopsis sp. | reverse complement strand
TGGTCCAGGCTGGCGAACTGGCGCGCCACCTCGTACGGCTCGTTGAACGTGGAGTTGATCGTGCCGGTCAGCCCGATGTGCTCGGTCACCGCGGCCAGCGCCGCCAGGATCGTGAAGGTGTCGGGCCGGCCGACCACGTCCAGGTCGTAGATCTTCCCGTTCTGCTCGCGCAGCCGCAGGCCCTCGGCCAGGAACAGGAAGTCGAACTTGCCGCGCTCGGCGATCTGGGCGAACTGGCGGAACGAGTCGAACTCGATGTGGCTGCCGGCCGCGGGGTCGCTCCACACGGTCGTGTTGTTCACGCCGGGGAAATGCGCGGCCAGGTGAATCTGCTTGGTCATGGTTCGTGTCCTCTGTCGATGGCGTCCGTCTAGACAGCGGCGTAGCGGTTGGCGGGGCGGCTCAGGCCGAGCAGCCCGCGCAGCGTGTCCGCCTCGTAGCGGACCCGGAACAGGCTCCGGCGCCGCAACTCGGGTACCAGGCGCTCGGTGATCCCGGTCAGGTCGTGCGGCAGCGCGGCCGGGCGCAGCCGGAACCCGGACAGCCCGGCGTCGTACCACTCGTGAAGCAGGTCGGCCAGGCCGATGGCGGTGCCGGCGAAGATGTGCGCGTCGCTGCGGTACTGGATCCCGGCCCGTTCGTCCAGGCGCTCCCGGCGGGCCACGGCGGCCGCCTTGGTCTCGTCCAGGAAGACCACCAGGTCGCCGAAGATGTGCACCGTCTGGTCCTTGCGGCCAGCGCTGGCCTGCTCGGCGCGGATCTGCGCCACGATCTCGGCGGCGTGGGCCGCGTCGCGCGGGGTGACGAATCCGACGTCGGCCGAGCGGGCGATCAGCCGGTACGGCACGCTGGCGTGGCCGAGAGCGGCGACGACCGGCTGGCCCTGCGGCGGCCGCGGGGTGATGGAGGGCCCCCGTACCGAGAACCAGCGGCCTTCGAAGTCGATGTAGTGCAGCTTGTCCCGGTCGATGAAGCGGCCGGTGGCCACGTCACGGATCTCCGCGTCGTCTTCCCAGCTGTCCCAGAGCCGGCGCAGCACCTCCACGTAGTCGGCCGCCTCATCGAAATGATCGGCGATCAGCTGCTGCACGTCCGGGTCGTCGCGGCGGTCCGCTGATAGCGGCGGGATCTCCCGGCGGCCGAAGTGAGCCGCCGCGCGGGCGCGGGCCCCGATCTGGATCCGGATCCCGGCCCGGCCGGTGCTCACGTAGTCCAGGGTGGCGATGGCCTTGGATAGGTGGAACGGCTCGGTGTGGGTGGTGATCGCGGTCGGCACGAACCCGATGTTCCGGGTTGCCGGGGCGACCCGGGCCGCGATCAGCACCGCGTCCAGGCGGCCCCGGACCCGGTCGGTGCGGGAATCACCATCGAAGTGGTCGTCGGACTGGAGGTCAAGCCCGTCCTCGATGGTGAGGAAGTCCAGCAGGCCGCGTTCAGCCTGCTGGGCCAGCTCGCTCCAGTAGCCGGCCGTGAGCAGCCGTTCCGGCTGGGCATCGGGTTCGCGCCACGCGGCGGGATGCCAGCCCGCGCCGTCGAGCGCAACCGCCAGGTGCAAAGGGGCCTTGGTGGGCACCATGAACTCCGTTTCGGGTGAGGATTCCGCTGGATCCTTCTCCGGTCAGGGCGTGTGGATATAACGGGATCGCTTTATTGAGTATTTCGCTAGGCATAGTGGAATTGCCAGGTCGCCAGCCGGGTTCCGGGGCGATCTGGTCGGTCAGGCCCGGGCCGAGGAGTTCGTGGAGGTCGTCTACCGGCTGTGGGAAAGCTGGGACGCCGACGCGGTCGTCGGCGACCAGGAGAAATGACCTTCCGCCAGCTGGCTGACGAGCTCACCGGCCTGCCCGGCGGCGCGGGCACCTCGCGGGCTTAGCGGTCCGTGAGTGACGCCAGCAGCCGCGGGCTCTCGGGGGAGGCCTCGTCGGGTGGACCCGGCGTGCGCTGGAGCAAGCCGTCGACGACCTCGTAGTAGCCGATGGCGCGCAGCGGCGGCGAGTAGACGTGGATCGTGACCGCCCCGGTGTCGTGGTACATCCGGTGAATGCCCGAGCCCGGGATATGGAACGAATCGCCGGGCCCGTAGCGACGGGCCCGGCGCGGGGCGCCGACTGGCAGTCCCTCGTTCGTCACGCTTCCCTCGAGCACGTACACGCCGACGGCGGAGCCGTCGTGGTCGTGATAGCCGGTGTCCCGGCGTTCGGGCACGACGTTGAGCCAGGCGACCGATTCCTCGTCCTGCCAGAGCACGAAGGACTCGCCGGTGCCGGTCCGGGGCAGCGTGGCCACGTCCACGAGGGCGGCGGCCCGCTTGGCCATGGCGGCGCATTCGGCCGACTCGAGCGGTGACACCGGTCCGGCGTCTCAGGCCGAGGTGACGAGGGCGCGGGACACCGGCACCGGGTTCTTGAACAGGTCGAGGACGGGGCAGTGCTCGTCCACGGCCGCGGCCAGCTCAGCGTAGCGCTGCTCGCTCTCCGGGCCAGCCACGGTCACCTCTACCCGGACCGAGGTAAAGCCTGGCCGCACGTCGTCGTCGACACCGAAGAACCCGCGGAGGTCCAGGTCGCCTTCGACCCGCACGCTCAGCGTGTCCAGCTCCACGCCGAGCTGAGCGGCCCAGAAGCGGTACGTGATGGCCTGGCAGGACCCGAGCGAGGCCAGCGCGTACTGCACCGGGTTGGCGGCGATGTCCGCGCCGCCCAGGACGGCCGGTTCGTCGACCTTGAAGGTGTGCGTCCCCGTCTTGATGTCCACCTCGGTGACCCCGACGAGCGTTCCGTGCACGGTGAATACCGCCTGCGCGCTGGCGGCGTCGTCGGAGATGACCTTGCGGGTGTCGGCGATAAGCGTGTCGAGCGACATCGGGCCTCCGGGGGCGAGGAGCTCAGGGTTGCGGCCCATTCTCTAGTTAAACGGTCTTTATTGTCAAAATACGCGGTTGCGGTCTGGCCACTGGCACCGGGCTATATCGGGTACTCGGTGGGTCCGGTGGTGTAGGTCCGGCCGGCCGGGGTGGTCCAGTCAAAGGTGCCGTCGGGGTGCTGTTCGACCTTCCAGCGGGGCTCTTGCTTGAGCTGATGGTCGTGCCGGCACTTCGGGCCGCCGTTGCACAGGCACGTCCGGCCGCCTGCCTCGTACGGGATGTTGTGCTCGAAGTCGGCGCGGGTCGAGGGGCACCCGCACATGGGGGCCGTGCACGCGGCGTGCCGGATCTGGGTCAGGTGGCGGAGCCTGGTACCGGGGTCGTGGCCGTGGGCTTGGTAGCCGTGGTCGCAGGGCCCGGCCGGGATGGGGTGGATCTCGAGGATCCAGGGCCGCTGGCCGGGGACCCCCGTGGTGAACCGCCAGGTGCCGTATCCGCCGGGCGGTCCGGGGCCGGCGGGGGTGAGGGTGAACCCGGTGCTGGTGGTGCCGGGCGGGCTGGTCCCGCTGGGCGGTCCTCGTTTGCGTCCCCTGGCGTGTTTGCGGGGTTCGGGCCGGGCGCAGGCGTGGCCGGTAGCTCGGCCCCGGTGGTCGGTGACGGTCAGGCACCACGTCGTCTGCGGGCTGGCGGCGGAGCCGCGGGCGAGGTCGCGGGCCTGCCACGGGTCTACCGGCCCGAGCCCGTCGAGCAGGCCGGGCCGGTCGGCGAGGCCGAGCAGGGTGGTCAGCGGGGTAGTGAGGTGGTTCCGGCCGGCGTACCCGGCGGGGATCGGGGGAATCCCGCCGGGGACCGGGCCGGCGCCAGAACCGGGCGCCCGGTGCGGCCCGGCCGGGTGATCGGCGCCAGTGTCGTGCGGGGTGGTGCCGCGGCAGGCGGCGGGGCGTGAGTCCTGGTTCAGCAGCAGGTCGGTCAGGGCGCGGGCGCGGAGCAGGTCCATGCCGCCCGGCACCCCGGCCGCCTGCAGCTCGCGGGCCCACCAGGTGATCCGCTGGTCCATCGCGAGGACCTGTGCGGCCGGGAGCTCCCGCCCGGCCAGGCCCGCGTTGCCGGAGTCTTCCCGCCAGCGTTCCACCCGCGCGTCCCGCGCCCCGTGCTCCCGCGCCTTCTTCGCCTTGGCCGGGTTGACCTGCGCGGCCGCTAGCGCGGCGGCGCGGCGCAGGGCGCCCGGGCTCAGGGCCGGGGCCCGGCCCAGGATCAGCTCCTCGGCCTGGCGGGCCTCGTCCGGGTCCAGCAATGCGGTCTGGCGGGCGATGATGACGACCTTGGAGTGCCGCAGCCGCCCCGCCCGGAACAGCGCCCGGGTCCCGGGCAGCTTGACCTCCAGGTCATGCGCCAGCGACAGCACCCCGTCCGCGACGGACCGGATCTCGGCCAGCGCCCACTTGACCTCATCCCCAGCCGAGTCCAGGTACGACTCCGGCATCCGCGCCCGGCCCGTCAGCGTGCAGCCGGGAGCGGGGCGCCGGCGGATCAGCTCCGCCGCGGCGGCGTGCTTAACAGCGCAGGCCGCCGCCTCGGCCCGGTCCGCCGCCGTGATCAGACCGATGACCTCGTCCTCGGACGCCTCACTGAGCCGGCCGCTGTCGGCCGCGGTCTCCAGGAAAGCGTGCAGCACCGCCGACCCGGGGGCAGTGTCCAGGCATTCCCCAGCACTGAACCCGCCCGCCGGGCCAGCCGAGATGCCGGGAATCACCTCCCCGGACCCCGGCAGCCCCGGACCGCGGGGACCGCGCTTGCGGGCCTGATCCGCAGCTACCCTCCCGGCCAGCTCGGCGGTCTCCGCCTGGGCCAGGTACACCGCGTCCGCGGCATGCTCCGCCGCGAACCGGTCCGTCTCGGCCTCGAGCGCGGCCAGGTCCTCATCCGGCGGCAGGACACATCCCTCCGGGTCGAGATGCTCCTCGCCGTCCTCGGGCGGCTCGACCTCATCCAGGCTCGCCGCCAGCAACGCCTCCCACTCGTCGGATGACATCGGATCTGGGCGGGTGAACGCCAGATCCTCGTCCGGGCCGGGAACAGGAGAAGCGGAACCTGAGTCCACGCGCCACCCCCGTTCGGAAGAAACAATGCTTATAAACATGATATCGAATAAGAAACATGATCACAAGCTCAGCAAAGACCTTTAAGCAAATAAGTTATGGGGACTAAGAAATTGCGGGGGCGTGCTATCTAGCTTTGTGATGCATGGGGTCAGATAGACCTAGTGATCAGCTGAGCTAATAGCAGCGCGCCCTGACCGCAGCGCCGTGATCGCCCCGTTAAGGCTGAACGCAGCCGGAAGCGGA
>JAJKHX010000067.1 GCA_021154785.1 Nocardiopsis sp. | reverse complement strand
GTGCCCATTCGCGGGCTGGCCATCGCGCTCGGCGTGGCCGCGCTGGCGCTCGCCGCGACCGAGGCCGCCAGCCTGATCGTGCTCGCGCTGTCCGCGGTCCTGCTCGACTTCGCGGTCCAGGGCGGCCACGTGATGAACATGCGTGACATCTACGCGCTGCGCCCCGATGCCCGCGCCCGGATGAACTCGGTGTACATGACCACCATCTTCGCGGGGGGCGCGGCGGCGTCCGCCGCCGCCGGGCCCGTCAGCCAGCACTGGGGCTGGCCGGGCGTAGCCGTGTTCGCGGCGATCCTGGTGGCCGCGGCCGGGCTGGTCTATACCGGCGAGCAGGTGTTCTGGCGGCAGCGCCCGGGCGACCGGTAACGCTGGGAACCTCAGCCGTCAGACGCCCGGGAGAGGGTCTCGACCGTGCCGGCGCGGCGGGCGCGTTCGGCCGCGAAGACGGCCAGGTGGCTGGCCAGGGACTCGCGCGGACCGGACAGGATCAGGTCCCGGTTCCCGGTGGCGACGGCCGCGGTGAACGCGTCCATCAGCCCGCTGTCGCCGCCGCCGTGACCCTCGGCAGCGTTCATCGCGCCCGCCGGGGCGGAATTGACCTGGCGTTCGGACTGGGTGAGGAAGTCGTGGACCCGGATGGTGCGGCCGTCGCCTGACAGCTCCCCGCGGGTGCCGAACAGCCGGGTGCTCCGGTCGGCGGCCTGGCAGAACGCGGTCATGGTAAACGTGGCCGTGGTCGCGCCCGGGTAGTCCAGCGCCACCACCTGGTGGTCGACGACGTCGTTGTCGCAGGCGTAGACGCAGCGGCCGTACGGGCCGTCGCGCAGCGCCTCGTCGAGTGCGGCGGGCGTGAACTCATCGAGCACGACGTGCAGCGGCCAGCCGTGCTCGCCCCGTTCCAGCAGCCCGCCGTAGAGCCGCGTCGCCGAATAGGCGCAGCTCGCCTCGACCGGGCAGGTCACGCAGCGGTCGGCGGCGGCGACCGGGCGGTTAGCCGCGGTGAAGTGGGTCAGGTGGCCGAAGCTGGAGACCCGGTCCGGCGCCCGGCCCAGGATGTACGCCAGCCAGTCCAGGTCGTGGCAGGACTTGGCCATCAGCATCGTGTTGGCCAGGTCGGCGCGCCGCCAGTTGCCGCGGACGAAGGAATGGGCCTGGTGCCAGAACCCCACCGGCTCCAGGTGCTGGACGCTCATGATGTCGCCGAGCGCCCCGGAGTCCACGATCTCCTTGACCGCGCGCGTGTACGACGTGTACCGCATCACGTGGCCCACGGCGAGCATGACCCCGGCCCGCTCCACCGCCGCCACGATCCGCCGGCACCCCGCCTCGTCCGGCGCCATCGGCTTTTCCAGCAAGATGTGATAGCCGGCCGCGGCGAACGCCTCAGCCGGGGCTTCGTGCATCTGGTCCTGCGTGCAGATCAGGACCGCGTCGGCGAACCGGGGGCGGGCGGCCAGGTCTTTCCAGGAGGCGACCGTATCCGCGGCCGGGATGCCGTGCTCGGCGGCGAAGCGGGCGCGGCGGACATCGCGGGGTTCGGCGACGGCGACGACTCGCGCGCGATCGGGGTGCTCGAGCGCCCAGCGGGC
The DNA here is from genome assembly GCA_021154785.1 of Nocardiopsis sp. Classification (GTDB taxonomy): domain Bacteria; phylum Actinomycetota; class Actinomycetes; order Streptosporangiales; family Streptosporangiaceae; genus Palsa-504. The sequence goes on along the minus strand of JAJKHX010000067.1, from coordinate 4,493 downwards.
GTAGCCGGTGCCGCGGTTACCTGCCCCGGCGACGACGATAGAGATCGGTGCCATGAAGGTGATCTTCCCGGCCGGGGCCTGGGGTACCGGGAGTGGGGGGTGGTACGAGCCCGTTCGGGATGATTGATGGTTTTTGGGTCTTAGGAGTCGATGGCGTCACCGATGCGGTGCACGCGCAGCGCGTTGGTCCGGCCGGGGGTGCCGGGCGGGCTGCCCGCCACGAGAACCACGAGGTCGCCGTCGGTGCAGCGGCCGATGGCGCGCAGGGCCGTCTCGACCTGGCGGACCATGTCGTCGGTGTGGTGCACCGCCGGCACCAGGAACGTCTCGGCGCCCCAGGTCAGCGCCAGCTGGCTGCGGGTCGCGGCCTCGGTGGTGAAGGCCAGCAGCGGGATGGGCGACCGGTTCCGGGCCAGCCGCCGGGCGGTCCCCCCGGTCATGGTGAACGCCACCAGCGCCCTGGCGCCTACCATCGCCCCGACCTCGGCGGCCGCCTGGGCGATGGCCGAGCCGACGGTTTCCGGCGCGGCCGTGGCGGCCCCGGGGGTCTCCGGGGTGAACGGCCAGGACTGCTCGGCGGCCACGATGATCCGGGCCATGGTGGCCACTGCTTCGACCGGGTAGGCGCCGACGCTGGTCTCGGCGGAGAGCATGAGCGCGTCGGTGCCGTCGAGCACGGCGTTGGCGACGTCGGAGGCCTCGGCCCGGGTCGGCCGCGGTGCGCTGATCATCGACTCGAGCATCTGGGTAGCCACGATGACCGGCTTGGCCGCCCGCCGGGCCAGCCGGATCGCGCGCTTCTGCACCAGCGGCACCTGTTCCAGCGGGTATTCCACGCCCAGGTCCCCGCGGGCGACCATGATCCCGTCGAACGCGGCCACGACCTCCTCGAGCGCCGCCACCGCCTGGGGTTTCTCGATCTTCGCGATGCGCGGCAGCCGGACGCCCACCTCGTCCATGATCGCGCGGACCGGCCCGGCATCCTCGGGTCCCTGCACGAAGGACAGGGCGATCAGGTCGGCCCGCAGGCCGAGCGCCCAGCGCAGGTCGACCGCGTCCTTATCGGTCAGGGCGGGCACGCTGACCTTGACCCCGGGCAGGTTGAGGCCCTTGTGGTCCGAGACCGGGCCGCCGGTCAGCACCCGGGTGCGGACCTTCAGTCCTTGCACCGCGGTCACCTCGAGCACTACCCGGCCGTCATCTACCAGCAGCTGGGTTCCCGGCCGGACATCGCCGGCCAGCCCCGGGTAGGTGACGGAGACCTCGGCCTGGTCCCCCGGCACGTCCTCGCCGGTGACGGTGAACTCCTGGCCGGCTGTGAGCGTCACCAGGCCGCCGGCGAACCGGCCCAGACGGATCTTGGGGCCTTGCAGGTCTACCAGCACGCCCACACTGCGGCCGCTCGCGTCCCCGGCCGCGCGGACGGCCTGGTAGACGGCCTGGTGCCCGTCGTGGTCGCCGTGGCTCATGTTCAGCCGGGCTACGTCCAGGCCAGCTTTAACCAGGGCACTGACCTGGTCCGGGCTGGACGTGGCGGGACCGAGAGTGCATACGATCTTCGCCCGTCGGCTCATTTAGAGCATTATGCCGGCTGAGCCGGGGGCGGGTTAGCGCGGCCTGCGGTCGGGGTCGCCGATCCGGTCATTGATCCGGTCATTGATCCGGTCATTGATCCGGTCATTGATCCGGTCATTGATCCGGTCGTTGATCCGGTAGCCTTTCGGCAGCCGCAGGGCGGGGCATGTCAGGTAGTGCGTGCCGACCCCGCCGCAGCGCCCGCACTGCCGCGTCTCTGCTACCTGCTCGTCGGCGCCTTCCGGCGTTCCTTCCGGCAGGAGCGTTGGGTGAAGGTCGTACGGGCTGGTCACCGGAGCCTCCGGGCTACTTCGCTGCGGAACAACTGCTCCACGTCCCCGCGGCGGTACCGGGGCCTGCCGTCCTCGTTGCGGACCTCGGGCAGCCGGCCGCGCCGCGCCCAGGTCGCCACCACCGCCGAGGTCACCCGGAACAACACCGCTACCTGCCGGCGGGTCATCAGGTCCTCGTCGCCCGCGGGGCCGTCGGTCACCGCGGCCGCAGCGGCGACGGTGACCGCGGCGGTGGCGGTGGCTGCAGCCCTGGCGGTGGCGGTCGCGGTGGCTGCGGCCCTGGCGGTGGCCAGTCCTCGGCAGGCGGAAGCGGCCTGCGCGTGGCCGGAAGCGGCCTGCGCGCGGCCGGAGTGGACCAGTGTCGACGTCATCACGTTCATCAGTTCCTTAAGGGGCCGGGGCTGTTCGCCTTCTCGCGAGGCTGCTCCGATGCGAAGATCAAAGCAGGGTCCCGCAACTGGCTTGTCCTGTTGCAATGAAAATGCTGCTGCAAGTTGCAGCGCGAAACATCGGTCAGCTGACGGATCTTTTATTGATGGTCCGGAAATGGGCAGGTCACTAGGTGTGGATGCCCAGGTCAGAGGCTTGGACGCTGTGACTTGGCACGTCAGGCGGGGCACAGAGCGCGGGGTCTGGGTGCTGTCGATACGAGTGTGGACACCGCGGACGTGTGCCCCAGGAGTCACTGCTGTTACATCGCCTGCCGTCGTGGGCCGCTACCGTGAAAAAGGGAAGGATCCCGAATCCGAAAGCGTGAGCCGGTCTCGCCGTCTGGCGGCTGAGGCGGCGATCCGGCTCTGATCCGCCCGCGGGCAGCGGCCGGCATGACAGCCTTTCGCCTCGCGGCCGCGCATATAAACGCACCCGCCCGCTGGCTCCCTCCGGTCCCGCGTTTCCGGGCGTCCCTTCATGATCGTGAAGGGTTCTTAGTCCGGACAGACGAAAACCCTTCGCGATCACGGGAAACGCGGCGGCGACGCCGACCTTCGCGCTTTCCCGCGGGCGGCGGAAGCGTCAGCAGGAGCCGCTGCTCCAGGCAAAGATGGGGCGCAGCAGCCGCGCGCTGAGCCCGAGCCGGGCGGCGCTGGCGGCCATGGCCGCCAGCGCCGCCCGTCCGATGGCTGGATCAGCGGCTATCACGATGATGATCATCGAGGCGTCCAGCGCGGCGATGCCGAGGCATCCGGCCAGCCCGGCGCGGCCGACGGAGCGGTACCGGGTGCTGCACGCGGCGATGGCCAGCAGCGCCACGGCGGCCAGGAGCGCAACCCCGGGCACGATGGCCGCTGCGGCCGGGGCCGGCCATGTCCACGCGCGGCCGGTGATCAGCGCCGCCGCCCAGCAGGCACCCACCGCCGGGCCGATCCCCAGCAGGGTGCGGCCGGCCCGGCGGGCGGGGTGCGCGCGGCCGAACTCGGCCGCGATCAGCTCCGGTGCCCCGAACTCGGCTACGGCCGCCTCGGCGGCTGCGTCCGGGGACAGGCCCAGCCCCAGGTAGCGCCGGTAGGTCTGGTCCAGCCCGTCGGCTAGCTCGTCTATCACCTGTCGGGGCAGCTGCCCCGACAGGGCATCCAGGTAGCCCGCGATCAGGCCGGGTCCGGGCATGGGCCGCCCTCCAGGACCGCGCTGACCGTGGCGGCGAAATCCCGCCAGTCCGCCCGCCGGCCCGCCAGCGCCCGCTGCCCGGCCGGGGTAAGCCGGTAGTACCGCCGCCGCCGCCCGGTCACCACCGACCACGACCCGGCGATCAGGCCCGCGTTCTCCAGCCGCCGCAGCGCCGGGTAGATCGTCCCGGTTGGCAGGTCCAGCCGCCCGCCGGTGCCGGCCCGCAGCGCCTCGATCACCGCGTAGCCATGCCTCGGACCGCCTTCCAGCGCGGCCAGCAGCATCGCGTCCAGATGCCCCTTCAGCTCCTCGGCCCGCATAAGTAGCAATGCTACTTTAACCCTTCCGGCCAGGCAATCCGCCTGATACCGTGACACCTATAAGTAGCGTCCCTACGTATAGGCTGCCGGGACAGCGGAAGGAAGACAGGAGATGATCACCGCCAGCCGCGTCCTGGGCGAGCAGGTCGGCTCCACCGCCCCCGCATTCCTGGCCATCCTGGCCGTCCACGTGATCGCCGGCCTGGCCGCCGTCCTCGCCGGGGCGATTGCCGCGCTGGCCCGCAAGGGAAGCCCCCGCCACATCCGGGCCGGCCGCTGGTACTACCGGGCCGTCACCGCCGTGTTCGCCACCGCCGTCGGCCTGGCCGCCATGCGCTGGGCGCAGGACTACTACCTGCTCATCATCGGCGCCGTGGCGTTCACCGCCGCCACCATCGGGTACCTGCACCGCCGCCGCCACCGCCCCGGCGACACCAGCCACATCGCCGGCATGGGCATCGCGTACGCCGCCATGCTCACCGCGTTTTACGTCGACAACGGGCCGCACCTGCCGCTGTGGGACCGCCTGCCCGCCCTGTCCTTCTGGTTCCTGCCCTCCGCCGTCGCCGCGCCCATCATCACCCGCGCGATTATCCGCGCCCGCAAGAACCAGCACCAGCCCGCCACCCCGGCATCCAGCCCGGCCCGGTGACCACCCCGCCGCCGGCCCGGCCCGGCCCCGGCTAGCCCGCACCGCACC
>JAJKHX010000066.1 GCA_021154785.1 Nocardiopsis sp. | reverse complement strand
GTCGTGCTCTTCGAAGTCCGCGTCGACGAGGCGGGGGCGGGGGAGGTCGGCGCCGGTGACAACGCCTACGCGGACGCCGCTGAAGGCCTGCGGCAGCTGCGCCTGCAGGTAGACCTCGTCACCCTCCTCGACAACCTCGAACGACACCTGGCCGGTGAGCGCCCGCGCGGAGGACTCGTCAGCAAAGGCGCTGGCGCCCGGCGCGTAGACGTTGTCGCGCAGGTAGGCCGGCTCCCGCACGCCGGGGATGCGACTGTCGTTGCCTTCGGGCGGGTTGGCGATGCGGTAGATGTAGTACTTGAGGGATGTCGGGCTGCCGTCGTAGGCGGCGGTGCCGTAGCCCGCTGCGGGTTCGGCGTCCTGCGTCGTGTCGTACCCGTATGCCTTGGCAATGTCGCCGCCGAGGAAGACGTTGCCGATCCAGCGGTCGTCGCCGCTGTAGATGATGGCGTAGCCCTTGACCTGCGTGCTGTGCGGTCGGTGGTAGGGGGTGGCCCGGTCGTGGACGGGCACTAGACGCACGGTGCCGCCGATGAGGTTGTGGACGAAGGCGCCGCCCTGGCTGAACAGTTCAAGCGAGACTGGTGAGGCGAGCACGTTGTGTTCCACCAGGTACGGGCCATGGCTAACCTCGACGAACAGGTCCCGGTTGTTCCGGTAGTAGAGGTTGCGCGAGACGCGCGTCCCCTGCGCCTGCCAGTCGAGCCAGGTGCCCAGCGAGCAGTCGTGGATGCGGTTGTGCCGGATCTCGACGTCGATCGCGGCGTGCAGCTTGATGCCGGCGATCTCGTATCCGTAGAACTCGCGCTTGAGCGCGATGTTGTAGATGTGGTTGTCCTCGATCGTGGAGAAGACGCAGCCGAGGTGGCCGACGATGCCGTTCTGCCCGCAGTCGAAGATCGTGTTGCGCCGCACCACGTGCGAGCCGATGTGCTCGCGGTCCCAGCCGATCTGCAGGCCGGAGAACACTGCTTCGACCTGGTACTCGTGGCCTTGCTTGTCGCCGCGCAGTGTCGCGTAGTTGTCGCCCGTAGAGGCCCCCTTGCCGAGTGAGACGGCGGAGCATTTCGCGTCGTGGATCACGTTGTCCTCGATGATCCAGCCCTTGGCCCAGTTGGGGCCGATGAGCCCAGGCTGGTCGGCAGTGGGCGGGGTCCACGGGCAGACCGCCTGCGCGAACTCGAAGCCGCGTACGGTGATGTAGTCGATGTGGTGCTCGACGGGGGAGAACACCGACTTGCGCACGTTGATCTCCGCGAGCTCGGCGTTGGGGTCGGCGCCGCCGAAGTTGGCCCAGACCGTCGTGGTGTCCGCGCCGACCTCGGCGTACCAGACGAGCCGGGTCTGCGCGGGGTTGCGCACCCGATCGGTCGTGCGCGTCCAGTGGTCGGTGACCTCGGTGCGCAGCGGCGGGTCGGTCACCTCGTCGCAGGTGCCCACCTCGTAGAAGCTGAGCCCGTTCAGGTAGATCTCGCCGAGGTGCCTGGCCAGCGGCGGCTGGGGCTCGACGAGCCAGTCGCCCGCGATCTCCTGCGCGAAGGGGTTCCAGTCGCCGAACAGCGAGTTGGGCACCGACGCCCGCCACACGTTCCCCGCTTCCTGCTCCCAGCCCGTCACCCGCTCCGATCCCTTGACCACGACGTGCTCGCCGGGCGCGGCCTGGTAGGTGATGCGCCGCGTGGCACTCAGCCCGCCGCGCCGCGGCCGCACCCACTCCCGGTACTCGCCCCCGTGCACCAGCACGGTGTCGCCCGGCCGGGCGAGGTCCGCCGCCCGGCTGATCGTGCGCAGCGGGCTGCTCGCGGAACCGTCCTTGGAATCGTCGCCGTCCGTCGCCACATGCAGGGTCGTCATCGTCTGCTCCTCTTTCATCTCGGCATCCGCCGGGTCGCCTCTCAGCACAGCGCGGCCGCCGTCCACGAGACAGGCGGCAGCTCGATGGTGAGCACGCCGTCGGTGAGGGCCGCGCTCGCGTTCGCGGCTGGCTTGACGCGCTCCTGGTCGGCGAGCGTGTTCTTCGCGTAGATGTCGGCGTCGGCCAGCGTGACCGCCTCGGTGATCTGGGTGGAGGCGAGACTGCGCACGTCAATCGTCACCCGCGCGGTCTCTTTGAGGTCGCGGTTGACGAGGAACACGGCGGCGCGGCCGTCGTCGACGGTCGCGACGGCGTCGATGACGGGGGCCTCGCCGTGGCGCGCCGTGCCGTACGCCGGCCCCTCGATCACCGGACGGATCACCTCGCCGGACGCGAGCCGGCTCGTGATCGCGAACGGGAAGAAGGTCGTCTGCCGCCAGGCCGGCCCGCCTGGCTCGGTCATGATCGGCGCGATCACGTTGACCAGCTGGGCGAGCGACGCCGAGGTGACGCGGTCGCTGTGCCGCAGCAGCGTCATCAGCAGGTTGCCGACGACGACGGCATCCGCGACCGTGTAGACGTCCTCAAGCAGGCGCGGCGCGTAGGACCACTCGTCGCTGACCTCGGCGGCCTCCTGGTACTCCTTGAGGTACCAGACATTCCACTCATCAAAGGAGAGCTGCATCTTCTTCTTCGAGCGCTTCTTGTGCCCGACATGATCCGCCGTCGCGACGACGGTGTCGATGAAGAAGTCCATGTCGAGCGCCGAGGCGAGGAAGGAGCCGAGATCGCCGTCGAGCTCCTGGTAGTACGCGTGGCACGACACGTAGTCAACGTACTCGTAACTGTGCTCGAGTACCGTGCGCTCCCAGTCGCCGAAGGTCGGCAGGGACGAACCGGAGGAGCCGCAGACCACCAGCTCGAGGTTCCTGTCGGCCATCCTCATCGCGGCGGCGGTGCGGGCGGCGATCTTTCCGTAGTCGTCGGCGGTCATGAAGCCCTGCTGCCACGAGCCGTCCATCTCATTGCCGAGGCACCACATGCGCACGTTGTGCGGCTGCAGTGTGCCGTTCGCGATGCGCAGGTCCGACAGCGCGGTACCGGAGGGATGGTTGGCGTACTCGAGCAGGTCGAGGGCGGGCAGGATGCCGCGGGTGCCGAGGTTCACGGCAAGCATCAGCTCAGCGCCGGCTAGCTTCAGCCAGCGGGCGAACTCGTCGAGACCGACCTGGTTCGACTCGAGCGAGTGCCACGCGAGGTCGCGGCGCACCGGGCGCGCCTCCCGCGGGCCGACCGAGTCCTCCCACCGGAAGCCCGAGACGAAGTTGCCGCCCGGGTAGCGGACGGTCGTGCTGCCGAGTTCCCGGACGAGCTCGACGACGTCCATGCGGAAGCCGTCCTCGTTCGCGGTCGTGTGCCCGGGCTCGTAGAGCCCGGTGTAGACGCACCGGCCAAGGTGCTCGACGAACGCGCCGAAGGTGCGGTGCCGGACGGGCGCGATGACGGCGCGCTTGTCGAGCTCGATATGAGCGCGGGGCAATCAAATGATCCTTTCCTAGGGGCGCAGGCGGGTGACGCGGGTCGCCGACGGCGACCCGCGGTGTGCCTACCCCTTCACCGCGCCGGTGAGCCCCCCGACGATGCGGCGCTGGAAGACGGCGAAGAACGCCAGTGCGGGCAGCATCGAGAGCGAGGTGAACGCGAGGACCCGCGCTGTGTCCTGCGAGTACTGCGAGGAGAACTGCTGCACGCCGAGCGGCAGCGTGTAGTTCGCCTGCGAGTTCAAGACGTACAGCGGCAGGATGTAGTTGTTCCAGCTGGTGATGAAGGCAAGGATGGCGACGGTGATCACGCCGGGCAGCGCCAGCGGGATGGCCATGCGGAAGAAGAACCCGAGGCGGCTCATGCCGTCGATGCCTGCAGCCTCCTCGATCTCCTTCGGGATGGCGCGCAGGAAGGGCACCAGGATGATGACCGTCGTCGGCAGGCCGAATGCGATCTGCGGGACGACGATGCCCATCAGGTTGTCGACCAGGCCGAGGTCCTTGACGATGATGTAGACCGGGGTGATCGCGACCACCAGCGGGAACATCAGGCCCGCGGCGAACAGTGAGTACATCGCGCCCTTGAGCTTGAAGTCGTAGCGGGCGATCGCATAGCTCACCATGAGGCCGAGCAGCACGATGCCGAGCGTGCTCGCGATCGCGACGATCGTCGAGTTGGCGAATTCACCCCAGAAGGTCACCGTCTTCAGGACGCCGGCGTAGTTGCTGAAGACCCATGGGTTCGGCAGGCCGGCCGGGCTGACCGTGATCTGCGAGTTGGTGCGGAAGCCGCCCAGGACGATATACACGACGGGAGCCAGGCTGACCGCGATGAACAGCAGGGCGATGAAGTAGATGCCCGGGTTACCCCACTTCTGCGGCCTGTCGCTGCGCTTCCCGGACCGGGCCCGCGGGAACGGTGCGCCGGAGGTCACCGCGCTCATCAGTTAACTCCCTCGGTGACAGCGCCCCGCATGTCGCGGCGCAGGACGAAGCGCTGGTAGAGCAGCGCGACGGTGAGCGAGATCAGGAACATGACCACGGCGACCGCGCTGCCATAGCCGTAGTTTCCGGCGAGGCGGCCGTTGAGGGCCATGTACGTCGCCATGGTCGAGGTGCCGGCCGTGCTGGAAATGTACTGACCCCAGATGATGTAGACCAGGTCGAAAAGCTGCAGTGCGCCGATGATCGACAGGAACCCCCAGATGCGGATGGTCGGGCCGAGCAGCGGCACCACGATGCGGCGCTGGACCTGCCAGTAGGAGGCGCCGTCGATGCGCGCGGCCTCGGAGAGCTCTTCGGGGATCGCCTGCATGCCGGCCAGCATCAAGATGACGGCGAAGCCGACGTACTTCCACGTGAGGATGCCCATCAGGGTCCAGATCGCGATGCTCGGGTTAGCAAGCCAGTCGGTGGCGAGGAAACCGAGGCCGATGTTGTGCAGCGCGTCATTGACCGCACCGTTGACCTGGAGCATCAGGCTGAAGCCGGTGCCGGCGATGACCTCGGAGATCACGTAGGGGACGAAGATCAGGACACGGATGAGCCCTCGGCCGCGAATCTTCTGGTTCAGCAGCAGCGCGAGGGCGAGCGCCAGCGGCCCCTGGATGACGAGGGACAGCACGACGATGAAGCCGTTGTGCTCGAGCGCCTGCTGGAAGGCGGGGTCGGTGAAGATCACCTTGTAGTTATTCAGGCCGACCCAGTCGGTAGGCGCGCCGTAGCCTTGCCAGCGGTAGAAGCCGTAGTAGGCGGCGAGCACGACCGGGAAGATCACGAGCCCCACGAACACGATGATCGCGGGGCCGGACAGGAGCGCGATTTCCAGCCGCAGGCGCCCTCGGCCACGGCGCTTGCGCGGACGCGGCGCCGGGGACGCGGCGTGCGCCGCGTCCCCGGCCTGAAGGGCGCCCCGGTGGCCGCGGCCGACGGACGCGGTACCCAGGGTGTCGCTCATTGTTCCCGGTCAGCCCTTCGCCGCAGCTTCGCTGGTGGCGCTGACGATGCCGGCGGGCGTGCCCTTGCCCGCGAACAGGTCCACCACGGCGGCGTTCATCGCGTTGCCGACGTTCTGGCCGTACTGCGTGTCGAGGAACTGCATCGTGTAGCCGGCCTTGTTCAAGGCCTCCAGTGCGGAGACGCTGTACGGCTGGGTCACGACCGACTGCGAGGCCTTGTTGACCGGGATGGTGACGAATGCCTGGGAGTAGAGCTTCTGCTGGTCCGGGGTCACGAGGAACTCAAGGAACTCGAAGGCCTGCTTCGGGGCGTTCGGTGACAGCGAGTAGCCGTCGATGCCGCCCATCATCGCGCTCGGGTCGCCCTGGCCGCCGGGAACCGCGGGGAAGGGGAACCAGCCGAGGTCGGGCAGCGGCTGCTGGTTCGGGGTGAGCGTCTGGATCGTCCCCGGGTCCCAGGCGCCCATGAGCTCCATGGCCGCCTTGTGGTTGGCCACGAGGCCGGCCGAGGAGCCCGCGCCCACCTGCGCGGCGGTCGTCAGGAAACCCGCCTGGAACGGCTTGACCTTCAGGAACGCCGCCAGGTCGTTGCCGGCCTTCGTCCAGCACGGGTCGGTGAACTTGAGGGTCGTGCCCGTCGTGTTCATCGTGGCCTGGCTGCACTCGCGGAGGGCGAAGTTGTAGTACCAGTGGGCGGCGGGCCACGCGTCCTTGGCGCCGACCGCGATCGGCGTGACGCTCTTGGCCTTCAGCTTGGCGACATCCGCCTCGAGTTCGGGGATGGTGGTCGGCGTCGCGGTGATGCCCGCCTGCTTGAAGAGGTCCTTGCTGTAGTAGATCCCCTCGGGTTGGACGTCGAGCGGTATGGCGTAGACCTTGCCGTTGATGCTCTCGCTGGTGACCGCGGCCGCACTGAGGTTCTGCTGGTCCGCGGCGGTGAGGGTCAGCGGCTGGACCTTGCTCGCGTTGACCATGGCCAGCATCTTGCCGCCGCCGCGCTGGAAGAAGATGTCCGGCGTGGAGTTCGAGTTCAGCGCGGTCTGCAGCTTGCCGTCGTAGTCCTCGTTCTGGATGTTCTGCATCTTGATCGTCACGTTCGGGTGAAGCTTCTCGAAGGTCTTGATGGCGTTCTGGAAGTACGTAAGACCGGGGCCGGGGGTGGCGTTCGTCCAGAAGGTCAGTGTGACCTTGCCGCTGGAGGACGAGCCGCTGCCGCCGCTGCTGCTGCCACCTCCGGCGCAGGCGGAGACGGCCAGGGCGACGCCCAGGCCAAGCGCGGCGATCGCCGCAGTACGGGTTCTCTTCATCATCGTAGAAACTCCTCGGGTGAACTTGCGCAAAAACCTGGGGCCGACCGTCGGATGCCAGCCCGCTTCTGGCGACGCGACTCGCGCGTTCCCGACCACAAACTTCAGTTTCGAAGGTTGATCACGGTAAGTGGCGTCAGGGTGACAAAAGAACTTGTTCTGGTGCGGAACGTTCTGGATTGTCACGTTCAGGTGCGCGGTGTGGAAGGCGGTTATGGCGCTGACCCAGACGCCCTTGAGCGGGCAGGCGGTGGCGTTGTTCCACCAGCTGAGGGTGACCCGGCCGCCGACGCTCGAGCTCGTCGACGCGCTCGAGCCGGCCGAAGTACCGCTACTGCTGCTGCACGCCGCTATCGTGGCCGCTACTGCGCCACCGCTATGGCGACGATGACGGGTTTCGGTAAACGTCGCATGAGGCTCATCTCCTGAGGATGCCGGGATCTCCGCGGTTACGACGATCCCCATGGTTACGACCAAAAGACAGACGTCCACCGCAGGTGACGCCTTACAAGGACCTCGAAAGTTTATGTTTATATTTCGGAATTTCTCGTTATCATAGGAACCGTGAGGTCACCGGTCAACCCCTCGTTTCTAAGGTGTTACGTTCCAGCGTGAGGCTGTGCGACGCCCGGATAGTGGCGTTCTCGGCCGAAATCGCGATACCATGATCGAAAGTTTTTCGGATATTGACGGTCACCGTGCGGACCTACCGGCTCGGCGATGAGCCGACGGTGAGAAAAGGTGGTGCAGTGCTTCCAAGGAGCAATGCGGTCAGCCAGGCCGCCCGGAGGGACCGCGGGCGGACGACCCTGGCGGCTATCGCCGCCGAGGCCGGCGTCTCGCTGCCGACGGTCTCGAAGGTAGTGAACGGACGGCAAGACGTCGCCCCGGCGACGCGCGCGCTTGTCGAGCGGCTCCTTCACGAGCGCCGGTACACCCGGGCGGGCATCCGACGGCATCGCCGGTCCGGCCTCATCGACCTGGTCTTCAACGGGCTGGACAGCCCGTGGGCGGTGGAGATCCTGCGCGGGGTGGAAGAGTGGGCCACCGGGCACTCCACCGCCGTGGCGGTTTCCGCGGTACGTCACGGCAACGCCCGGCCGGCGAGCTGGACGAGCGGGCTGGCGAGCCATGATACCGACGGCGTGATCCTGGTGACCTCCGAGCTCACCGGCAGCCAGCTGGAGCAGCTCCGGCAGGCTGATATCCCGCTGGTCGTCCTCGACCCGGGGAACCCGCCGCCTCCGGACCTGCCCAGCGTCGGTGCCACGAACTGGGCCGGCGGACTGGCCGCCACCGAGCACCTGCTGAGCCTGGGACACCGCCGGATCGGGGCGATCTCCGGTCCGGCCGACTACCTGTGCAGCCGGGCGAGAACCGACGGATACCGGTCCGCGCTGGAACGGGCGGGCGTCAGGTTCGATCCGGAGCTGGTCCGGAACGGTGACTTCCAGCACGAGGCCGGCTTCGCCTGCGGCGGCGAGCTGCTCGGCCTGCCCGAGCCTCCGACGGCGATCTTCGCCGGCAGCGACCAGCAGGCGTTCGGCTTGTACGAGGCGGCCCGCCAGCGGGGCCTGCGGATACCGCAGGACCTCTCGGTCGTCGGCTTCGACGACCTGCCGATCTCTCAATGGGTACCCCCGCCGCTCACCACGGTGCGGCAGCCGCTCGACGAGATGGGCCGGGCCGCCGGCCAGATGCTCGGTGACCTGATCGAAGGGCGTCCGCTCCATTCGAGCCGGATCGAGCTGTTCACCGAGCTGATCATCCGGGAGTCGACCGCGGCGCCCGTCCCGGTGTCCTCATGACGGCCTTGGTGGCGTCCGGCCCCGAGGCGGCCGCCGAGCCCTGGCGGGATCCGTTCCGGCCGGTCGCGGAGCGCGTCGCCGACCTGCTGGGACGGATGACGCTAGCCGAGAAGCTGGCTCAGCTCGGCAGCGTGTGGGTCGGGGCAGCCGACGACGGGTTCGCGCCGATGCAGCATGAGTTCAGTGCCGAAGTGCCACCGCTCGACGAGCTGCTCCAGGACGGCATGGGGCAGCTCACCCGGGTGTTCGGCACCCGTCCGGTCCCGCCGGCGGCGGGCATGCTCGCGCTGGCCGAGTTGCAGCAGCAGATCATGAGGACGAGCCGACTCGGCATTCCGGCCATTGCCCATGAGGAGTGCCTGACCGGTTTCGCGGCCTGGTCGGCGACGATCTTTCCTACCCCGCTCGCCTGGGGCGCGTCGTTCGACCCTCCCTTGGTGCGGGACATGGCTGCCGCGATCGGGGCCAGCATGCGGGCCTGCGGCGTGCACCAGGGCCTGGCGCCGGTGCTCGATGTGGCGCGGGATCCGCGGTGGGGCCGCACCGAGGAGACCATCAGCGAGGACCCGTACCTGGTCGGTACAATCGGCACCGCGTACGTGCTCGGCCTCCAGGCCTCCGGGGTGGACGCGACGCTCAAGCACTTCGCCGGCTACTCGGCCTCCCGGGGCGGGCGGAACATGGCGCCGGTGTCCATCGGCAGGCGCGAGTTCGCGGACGTGATCTTGCCGCCCTTCGAGATGGCCATCCGGCTGGGGGGCGCCCGCTCGGTGATGCCGACCTACGTCGACCTGGACGGCGTACCCGCCACCGCCGACGGTGAGCTGATCAGCGGGCTGCTGCGGGAGGAGCTCGGCTTCGGCGGCCTGGTCGTCTCCGACTATTACGCCGTGTCCTTCCTGGAGCAGCAGCATTCCGTGGCGGCTAGTCCGGCGGAAGCCGGAGCCGCCGCGCTGCACGCGGGCGTCGACGTCGAGTTGCCGACCTTGCGCTGTTACGGCACGCCATTGCGCAAGGCCATAGCGGCCGGCCTGGTGGACGAGGCGGCCGTAGACCTGGCCACGACGCGGGTGCTGACCCGCAAGTGCGAGCTGGGCATGCTCGACCCCGGCTGGACGGCCCTGCCGTACCGCGAGGACGCCGCCCCGCTCAACCTGGACCCGCCGGAGCACCGGAGGCTAGCCGGCCGACTGGCCGAGGAATCGGTGGTCATGCTGGCCAACCCGCAAGGCGCGCTCCCGCTGCGGCCCGGCTCGCGGGTCGCTGTCGTCGGGCCACTCGCCGACGACCCGCTGGCGTTCTTCGGCTGTTACAGCATGCCCCGGCATCTGGGCGAGACTTATCCCGATGCGGCCGTCAGCGTGCCGGTTACCACATTGCTGTCCGCTCTTCGCTCCGAACTAGCGGCCGAGGGCGCGGAACTGGCCGGGAAGCCGGCCACGGTGAGCTATGAGCGCGGCTGCGACGTGCGGTCGCGGAACATCTCGGGTTTCGCCGCAGCGATCGCCGCTGCCCAGGCGGCGGAGGTCGTGGTCGCCGTGGTCGGGGACGAGGCCGGGATGTTCGGGCGCGGCACGTCCGGCGAGGGCTGCGACGTTACCGGCCTGCGGTTGCCTGGCGCCCAGGAGGATCTGCTCCTGGCGCTGGCCGACACCGGGACTCCGGTGATCGCGGTGCTGGTCACCGGCCGACCCTACGCGCTCGGAGCCGTAGCCGACCGGCTGGCCGGGATCGTGCAGGCGTTCTTTCCCGGCGAGGAGGGCGGCCGGGCCATCGCAGGCGTGCTGTCCGGACGGATCGTGCCCAGCGGCAAGCTGCCCGTCGAAATGCCGGGTCCGGATGCCGCCCCGCCGTCGTCCTATCTCCGGTCCAGGCTGGCTGGACCGCACGGCGGAAGCTCGGTGGATCCGTCGCCACTGTTCGGGTTCGGGCACGGCCTGTCGTATACCAGCTTCGGCTACGATGACCTGGCCGTGTCTCCGGAACACGTGCCCACCGATGGCAGGGCGGACATCGCCTGCACGGTCCGTAACACCGGGTCGCGGGCGGGCACCGAGGTGGTGCAACTCTATCTCGGCGACCCGGTGGCGTCGGTGGCGCGGCCGCGGCGCTGGCTGGCGGGCTTCATCCGGGTCCCGCTCGAGCCGGGTGAAGCACGCCGGGTGAGGTTCCGGGTGCATGCCGATCAGGTCGCGTTCTCTGGCCGGTCCGGCCGGCGGATCGTCGAGCCTGGCGAGATACGCGTCGGCATCGGCGGCGCGTCGGACAACCTGCCACTGACCGGCTCGTTCACGCTGTACGGCCCGGAACGGGTGGTCGGCGTCGACCGGGTGCTGCACACCGAGTCGAGTATCGAGTTACCGTCGGGCGTCCCGCCGAGGAGTACCCAGCGCAGGTGGGCGCAACTGGGTGGAACCAGCGACTTCCTCGCCTGCAGAACGCAAGTTCCCTATGGCGGGCCAAACCTGACCAAGACGCTCAACATCATGGAGAACTGTCACACCGCCGTCGGGTTGCTGGGCCGCCGCACACCTGAGCAGACCCTCCACGGTCCAGACTCGGTCTAACCGGTCCTGCGGAACCGGATCTCACGACCTGTCAGCGGGTCGGTCCCGGCGTACACCTTCACGCGCCAGGATCCGCTGGGAGTCGCTCGAACCAATAACATCGGTCCACGGAACCATGATCAACAAGGGTAAGACTGCTAGTGGGGCGGGTGGGGCTCGAACCCACGACCGGCGGATTATGAGAAGCACGGCCACGTGCACCGTACGCACTACCTGCACGGATACCACCGAGCCGTGCCGCTGACGGCCCTGATCGCACTGGTCGCACCGACGGCTCGGTCCACGAACCGGTCCACGCATTCCATGGCGGTCACCGGATGCCAGCTACAGAACGTCACCGCCGACAGCGCGGCTGATGCTATGGCGCGGCCATCTCGAGTAGCCAGATGCCGCCTCGAGGCCTGGCACGGCCCATTCTGTTGCTGGACGTGAGAGGAGGCGGGCTGGGATGACTGCTGAGTACCCGCAGGGTGACGAGCCGTTGATTCCCATGCCTGCCCTGTCGCTCCCCGCCCTGCGCCAAGCGGTCGCCGCGGTCGTGCCGTCCCGGCTGCCGGAGTTCTTCCAGGAAATCCAGGACGCCTTCACCCAGGCTGACGACGAGGACAGCGTCTTCCCATCCGCCACTTCTACCAGCGCTGGGGCACCGCCATCGCCATCGAGCGGCGGAACTCGGTCGCCGCCCGGCTCCACGCCGCCGAACGAGCCCTCGCCGACCCCGACCCCACTGTCCGGGACCAGGCAGTCCGGGGAAGTCGCCGAGATCGTCCAGGCCGCCTACCGCGAGGTCGCAGGTGGCTGAGTGGCACTGGGAACTCGTCACCGATGACCTGCTCGACGGGCTGCCGCCTGCCGCCCTGGCAGCGGTCCGTCAGGTAGCCGGGGAACTGACCGTCCGCGAGTCGATGATCTTCCTCGACGGGCGGGAGTTCGCAGGCGAGCCGCCGGGACTGCGTACCGTCCAGCGGGGCCAATTAATGCTCGTCTACCTGAC
>JAJKHX010000065.1 GCA_021154785.1 Nocardiopsis sp. | reverse complement strand
GAACGCGCGGGCGAGGACCGGGGCCGCCGCATCGAGGTCATCTTGCAATAGGTAGGAGATGCCCTCGGTATACAGCATCGTCGCTCGGTACGGACTGGCCGGGCTTAGTCCTTCCCAGGCGATCCGCGCGTCGCGCCGCATCTGATCGATGCCGTCACAGCACCGGATCGCACGCAGGTACGCCAGCGTGCCCTCCATCGTGCTGCCATCGGGCAGAGTTCCCGCACCGGGCGCACGCTCGGCGGCGGCGGCCCAGCGCTCGGCCGCACTCGCCTGGCCGAGGAGCGCGAAGATCAACGAGCCATGGACGGCGATGGCGCCGTAATGCTCTGCTGACGTCGCGTCCTTGAGCCATTCCATCCAGCCCAGCACGGTTTCGACGCGCCCGCTGGCCCAGACGGGTTGTTGCAGATCCAGGACCAGGCGGGCCACCAGGTCCTTGTCGCCGGACGCCTGAGCATGCTCGACCGCTGCTTCCGGCATGCCGTTCGTCTCATACCACGCCGCGGCCCGGACGTGCAGATCCGTAAGCAGATCGGGCTCTCGTCGCCGGAGTTCCGCCAGCAGCAGCTCTCGGAACGTGTGGTGGTAGCGGTACCATTCGCGGTGACGGTCCAGCGGGATGACCAGGAGATTCCGGCTCTCCATCTGGCCGAGAAGCTGCCCTGATCCGGTAGCGCCCAGGATCGCGTCGCAGAGTGACCCGCACATACGGCCGAGGACCGCAGTGCGGGTGAGGAACGACACCTCATCATCCGAGACTCGGTCCAGGAGTTCGGAGCGCAGGTATTCGCCCATGTAACGGTCGTCGCCGGAGAAAGTGAAACCGGCTTCGCTTTGCCGTCCGCCGGCCCTTATGGCGAGCGCGGCGATGTAAAGTCCGGCCGGCCATCCCTCGGTTCGCAGGACAAGTTCGCCGGTGCTCGCCACGTCGGGCGTCACGCCTGCGCCCTCCAGAAGTGAGGATGCTTCCCGGGGGCTCATGGCCAGATCGTCGGCGCCGACCTCGATGATCATGCCACGAGCGCGTAGGCGTGCCGTCGGCAACGGCACTCTGGTACGGGAAGCCAGCGCGAAGCGCCACCCAAGCGGCAGGTGCAGGGCGAGCTCGGTGATCGTATCCAGGCACTTTTTGTTCGTGACAGCCTCGGTATGATCGAGCACCAAAGTGACGGGCCGGCGCATCGAGGCCATCGCGGACACGAACCTGGGAATGACGGTGATATCGGCTCCGGGAGAGGTGAGCGCCCGGAACGCCGAGGGATCGATAGGTTCGATCCGGTCCAGCGCCACGGCGAGGGCGCTCAGCAGGACCACGGGGTCGTTGTCTGCGTGGTCGCAGGAGATCCACGCCACGCGTGGCCAGCGGCGTTCAGCCCACTGGGCCAGGAGTGTTGTCTTACCGTAACCGGGAGGCGCGACAATCGTGATGATCGGCGCCTGCGCGGTGGCCAACCGGCTTATCAGCGCCGTCCGGGCCACAATTCCCGAACGGGGCACCGGGGGGTGGAACTTCGACTCCAAGAGCTCGAAGGTGAGCCCGGGTGCGGTTCCGCGATCTTCGTCGGAAGTAGCCGATGGCGTGCCGATGATCTGCGGCTCCACCCTTCAGAACGTACCCTTGAGTCAACGCCATGGCAACGAAGCTCCGGGCCATGTCAGATACCGGGTTTGCCGCCGGGCAGGCTGTGGCTCGCGGCGAGTTCGGCCTGGCGGGCCAGGAAGCGGAGCCGCGCGGCGCGGGCATCCCACGCGTAGATGACGGCCGTGCCGGCGATGAGGTCGTGCAGGGCGCGGTGCTCCCGCTGCACGAGGATGCCGAGAAACCCCAGCCCGCAGAGCAGGAAGCTGAGCGGGAACACCAGCGCGCGAATGATGCCCTGCCGTGCCTCCAGGCTCGTGCCATCGGCCCGGACGACGCGCAGGCCCAGCACGGCCATGCCGAAGGTCCGGCCGCCCACCGCCCATGAGTAGGCGAAGTACACGAACTGCCAGCCGACGAAGATGACGGCCCCGACCGCACCAGACCGGTTCCAGCTGACGTTGTGCCTGGTCACGACCTCGACGCCGGAGGAGATGGCGGCCAGGGCAAGCGAGAACACGCCGGTGCTCACGGCCAGGTCGATGGCGTAGGCGGTAAACCGGGACACCGAGCCCGCGTAGTGCCCCTGGCAGCTGACCAGGGACGGGCGGGCGGTCACAGTTCGGCCTGCGCGGGGATTGCGGTGCCCGGCGCGAGGGTCACGGCCTGCGCGGGAAGCAGCGCGGGGGGCGCCGACGGTGCGGGATGCCCGCGCCGGAGCAGGCGCTGGACCCAGCGGTCTACGAACTGGTCGAGCCCGACCACCTGGCCTCGTGTCGCGTCGAGGGCCTCGGTGGCCACCCCTCCGGACGACCGGGCGATCACCGCGCCGAGGTCGGTCTTCTCGACCAGGGCGTCCATGTCTATCCGGCTCACCAGGTCGTTGACGTCGACCCGGTCGAGGACCGGTTTGAGGTCCACCCGGGCCAGGACGGCGTTCACGTCCACCTGGTCCAGCAGGACGTTCAGGTCGGTCTTCTTCAGGACGGCGTCGATGTCAACGCGGGCCAGGACGGCGTTCAGATCGACGCGGGCCGCGAGCTGATTGACATCCAGCGCGCCGACCAGGAGATCGACGACGCGCTCGGTGACCTGCTGGGCGAGAGCCTCCACAGGATTTCGCCTGCCTACCGGCAGCAGCCGGTCGCGCGGATTCACGGTGTCAGTATCCCTCCGCGGCCGATCCCCGAAATCACTCGCGGCGGATGAGGGCCACTCCTTTCCCAGGCCGCACACTCAGGAGTCTCCGGCAGCACGTGGAAGGACAAGGCGCTGGGCAAACTCGAGGCGTCATCACCGCGCACTACTAGGAGCAACGATGGACGGCATGGCATGGATACCCGGTGCCACGTTCCTGATGGGCTCGGACCGGCACTATCCCGAGGAAGGCCCGGCGCGCAAGGTCACGGTCGACGGGTTCTGGATCGACGCCGGCCCGGTCACGAACCGGGAATTCAGCCGGTTCGTGCGCAAGAGCGGGTATGTCACCGTGGCCGAGAGGGCACCGGATCCGGCGGACTACCCCGGCGCCCGACCGGAACTGCTCGTCCCGTTCTCCTCGGTATTCGTGGCGCCGCCGCACCGGGTCAACCTCACCGATCCGTACAACTGGTGGAAGCCGGTCCGGGGCGCGGACTGGCGGCATCCGGTGGGTCCCGGCAGTTCCGTCCGCAGCCTGCCGGACCATCCGGTCGTGCATGTGGCCTGGGCCGACGTCCTGGCTTACGCCAGCTGGGCGGGCAAGGAAATCCCCGCCGAGCCGGAATGGGAACTGGCCGCGCGGGGCGGCCTCGACGGCGCCGAGTTCGCCTGGGGAGACGAACTGAACCCGGACGGGAGCTGGATGGCGAACACCTGGCAGGGTGAGTTCCCGGTGCGGAACACGCAGGGCGACGGGTACGAGCGGACCTCGCCAGTCGGCGCATTCCCGGCCAACGGCTACGGCCTGTACGACATGATCGGCAACGTCTGGGAGTGGACGTCGGACTGGTACGCGGGTCATGCCGACAGCGCCGCCCCCTGCTGTAGCGGGGCGGCTCGCGAACGCAGCGTTGACCCGCGGGATCCGGCGCGCGTCCCGCGAAGAGTCATGAAAGGCGGCTCGCACCTGTGCGCACCGAACTACTGCCGCCGCTACCGCCCGGCCGCCCGGATGGCGCAGCCGATCGACACGTCAACGTCGCACCTGGGCTTCCGCTGCGTCGTGCGAGACACAAAGGGTTTCGCTCGCGGCGAGTGAGGCACGCGAGCGCGCACCGCGGCATGGTGGCTCAGGGACGGTGTTCCGCGGCTGGAGGCTCCGATGGGCAATGCGATCGGGCAAGTTCTGCGAGCCCGGCTGAACGGACCGGTATTCGTCATCGGCCTGCTGCTGGTCCTGCTCACGGCTCGTCAGTGGCGCGGCCGCCCGCAGCCGGGGCACGAGGTCGAGGCACCGAAGTGGATGGGCTCGGTCGAGCGCTTCAGCCCGGGAAAGGCGGCCGGAGCGGGCGTCGTCCTGTCCGGCGCCAATCCGAAGAACACCCTGCTCGCGATCGGCGCAGCGGTGGCGATCGCGCAAACCGGGACGGGGGGCGCGGACCAGGCCATCGCGTATGCCGTCTTCGCCGTCATCGCTACCCTGGGCGTGGCGGCCCCGATCGTTATGTTCTTCGCTCTCGGCGACCGGTCCGGCCAGATCCTGGCCGGCCTGCGGGATTGGATGGCTCAGCACAACGCGGTCATCATGGCCGTCCTGTGCCTGGTTATCGGAGCCAAGCTGATCGGCGATGCGATCAGCGGCTTCAGCATGTGACTTACTTACCTACCAAACGGTAAGCGCATAGACTTCGCCTGGTAACGTCTGGACGTATGTGCTCGTTGTTGCGCTTGGGCATTTGTGCACGCTGACAAGGGTAGCCGCCCGCTGGCGGACCTAAATAGTTCCGGTGCTGGTCATCTATGTCCAGGCGGAGGGGGACGTGCGCACGCACACCTATCGGATCACCGTCGCTGGTGGTCTCGGTGAGATCGGCCGCGAGGCATTCAGCGATTTCCGTATCGAGGCCAACAGCTCGAGCACCGTCCTGATCGGCGAGCTGGACCAGGCGGCCTTGTACGGCACGCTGAACCGCATCCTGTCGCTCGGCTTCGAGCTTGTCGCGCTGAGCCGTCTGACCGACAACACGAACTAGCCGGACCGGGGCGGTGCCTGGTTGATCTCGACGAGTTCCAGGCCCAGGGCACGCACCCGGTTCAGCACGGCGTGCAGGCCGCGCTGGTCCAGGTCACCCGACAACACGGTGATGGTCGGCTCGATGTCCACCACCATGTCGGCGAACGCCTCGCGGCTAGCCGGACCGAGAGAGCCGATGACCTTGATCTCGTAGGTGTGCCTGGTCACCGAGGCCTCCTTTCAGGATCCGGTGGCAATCAGACCATGCTGGCGGATATTCGCCGTCCCGGCATCATCCGTCAGTGGTGATTGCAAATCGCCTCAGGCATCGGCGAAGACCGCAGACCAGTCGTCCTTCATGCTGACGACGGTCCAGCCGTGGGTCTTCGCCCGGTCGAGGGCGTCCTCGGCGCCCGCGGTATAGGCGAACTCACGGTCCGCGTCATCGTGCAGGACCAGCAGCCTCCAGGTAACGCAGCAGTTCCACCATGGGCGCGAACCCGCACGCCGTGTAGGGGCGGCCCAGCGCGGGATGAGAGGTCGTGGTCAGCCATTCCATGACCTTCGAGCCGAACGCCTCCACCCCCATGCCCGCGAAGGCCGACCCGACCGCACCTTCGAGCAGCCGCAGGTCAGCGTCGTCGCCGTGGTAGTGCTTCACCACGGCCTCGCCCAGCCACCGGTAGTCACGCTCGACCGCCGCCTGGTAGGGCTGGCGTCCGGCCAGGGACGGGTCCCGGGCGGTCATCTCGGCCATGCGGAAAAGGGTGAAGTCAAGCTGGATAGGAACGGGTTTCTCGAGAAGGCGGTACAGGAGGACATCGAGGCAGCCGCGTCTGGTTCGGACCGAAGCCGCCGGCAGGCGGAGTCGGAGGCCCGCGGTGCGGGAAGCCGAGGCCGAAGCGGCGGAGCGCGCCGCCGAGCAGTACTCGACGTTCCGGCCGCCGACCGGCGGCGACGACGTGGTGACCCGGCTGGGCGACCTGGCCAGGCTGGGCGACCTGGCCAGGCTGCGCGAATCGGGCGTACTCAGCCTGGAGGAATTCGAGGCGGCAAAGGCCCAGCTGCTCGGCCGCTGATCGTCTAGGCCTTCGTGTCCTGGCATTGCGCTGACGGCGCAGATTCTGCTTCTTGTCCTAGGCTACGAGGCGCTCGATACCGTGAGTCTGGCTTTCCTTGGCAAGACGGGCAAGCGCCGCCAAGACGATGATGCCCGTGATCACGTTCTGTTGGAATTGGCGGCTCCGCAAGAGACGTAGCAGCGCGTCCAGCTCGACCCCAAGCATGTCGAGGACGCCGTCGGTCGTCACCAGCGCCGCCGTCTGCAGATCACTGATAAGTCCGTGATCAGCGATATTCGGATAACGAGCCATCGCTTCCTCCTCCAGGCCGGCGCCCGGCCGAACGCTGCCGGCCGGGCGCGCTACCAGCGACCGAATCCCAGCGCCACCATTTGCCACGCGGGCAAAGCGCGCGTCACCCAGCGCGGATGATGCGCCGTGGACGCCGGAGCCGGATACCGCGGACGGCTGGCCGATCACCCCGGACGGATGATTCCCGACGTGACTTGACTGACCAGAGTAAAGATCAGGTCACACGAAGGATGGGTCCCATGAGCAATGGCGAGAACCGCAGGAACGGACCGCAGTTCAGCACGGCCGCGCTGATCACCAGCGCGGCGATGGTGGGAGCCGGCACACTGATCGCGCTGGCCGGCCTGGCGATAGGCGGCGGGCACCTGCTGTCGGCCACCCGCCAGTGGATCAACGAGATGGAAGTTCCGCCCAGTGAGCTGGCCAGGCTGAAGTTGACCCAGGCCAGGACCGCGATGGCAGCCGGCGCGGCCGCCTGGCAGGACGGGCCGCGGGTGGTCCCCAGTCCATCGGGGCGATAGCCGGTCAGCAGGGCGAGTGATCTCCGGCTCGCCCGGCCTCGAAACCCGGATCCGGCCCGCGGCCTGCCGCGGGCCGGATCGGTCACGGGCGGCCCGTGTCACCGACCGACGGATCCCTCTGATGCAGACGGCGGACCTCGATGACCTGTACGCCGAAGGTCTCGAGCCGGGCGAGCAGGCCCTGCAGGGCCGCCTGGTCCCGAATCGGGCCGTGCACGACCGTCTCGACCGGCTCGACCGAGGCGGTGAGCCGTTCGAAGTCGAGCAGGACCTCGGGCGGAAGAACGCCGGATACCCGGATCTCGTAGTAGGACGATGTCACTGCGGACCCCTAGCAACTCGGAATCATGCGGCCAGGTCAAGCTTCTACGGTTCCGCTTCGTCGCCCGGTGCGCGCCACTCATGGCGGGTGAGTTCGGTCACCCTGGTGAGATCCACCGCAGGGTGATGACTTCTCACCTGCTGAAAAGAGACAAAGGACATACCGATGGAAGGTGGAGCGCGGATGTCCAGTCCGGACGTGCCCGGGATGATGCGCTCGCGCGGGGCCGCCGAGGCTAGCGACCCGGTCCTGGCGTCGAAGGTCACACTGCCCGACCTGCCCGGCTGGGCGGTGACCCGGCCTCGTATCGACAAGCTCATCACCGAGGGCGTGCGAGGCCCGCTGACCTCGGTCACCGGCCCGCCCGGCGCGGGCAAGACCATGGCCATCGCGGCCTGGGCGGCCGCCAGTGACCGTCCCGGCACCCTGGCCTGGCTCACCGTGGACGAGCACGACAACCGGCCCAGGGTGTTCTGGTCCTATATCGTGGCGGCCCTGCGGCAGGCCGGGGTCGCCACGCCGCAGGTCCGGGCCGGGCCGGGCCGGGTGGCCGTCGATCACGTGTTCCTGGCCCGGCTCGCTTCGGTGCTGGCCGGGCAGGATCCGCCGGTCGTGCTGGTCCTCGACGACCTTCACCTGCTGGCCGAGCCAGCCATCCTGGACGTGCTCGCCTACGTGCTGCGGAACGCCCGGCCGGGCCTGCACCTGGTGGTCGCCTCGCGGATGGACCCGCTGCTGCCGCTGCATCGTTACCGGCTCGCCGGGCAACTGGCCGAGATCAGAGCCGATGACCTCGCCTTCAGCACCGAAGAGTCCAGCTCGCTGCTCGCGCATCACGGCATTACCCTGTCCGCGGACGTGCTGGACCGGATCACCGGGCGGACCGAAGGGTGGGCCGCGGGCATGCGCCTGGCCGCGCTGTCCCTGCAAGGACGCGACGCCCCCGAGCAGTTCGCGAAGGAACTGGAGGCCGGGGACAGTGCCATCACCGGCTACCTGGTGGACGAGGTGCTCGGCGCCCAGCCGCCTTCGGTCCGCGAGATGCTGCTGCGGACCAGCATCCTGGATAGCGTCAACGCCGAGCTCGTCGGCGAGCTGACCGGTGACCCGGCGGCAGCGGGTATCCTGCCCGTCCTGGCCCGGGCGAACGCGTTTGTCCGCCCGCTCGGGCAAGGGTGGTACCGGTACCACTCGCTGCTGGCCGCGGTGCTGCGCCTCAAGCTCCAGATCGAGCACCGCGGGCAGGTCCCCGATCTTTACCGGCGGGCGGCCCGGTGGTACCAGCGCAACGGATCCCTCGGCGAGGCCGTGCGGTACGCGGCCAGGTCCGGTGACTGGCCGCTGGCGGCCGACATGGTCGTGACGGAACTCGCCGTACCCCGGCTCATCGAACTGCGCGGCGATCAGCTGCTGGCCGGGACATTCAATGGCATGCCTAACGAGCCGGGCTGGACGCAACCGCAACCGTGGCTCGTGCTGGCCGCGATGGCGCTGTCTGGCGGGGATTGCGTCGACTCGCTCACCACCGCCGAGGGCATCCTGGAGCGCCTGCCGGCCGACGAGCAGGTCCCGGCCCGGCTGGCCGCGGCGCTGATCCGGCTGGCGCTGTCCCGCCGCGACGGCGATCTGGCGGCGGCGGCCGCTGCGGCCGGGCGAGCAGTGACCCTGTCCGGCCAGCTGCCGCAGGATCTATGCGCCCGGCACCCGGAGTTTCAGGCCCAGCTAGTGACCGCCCGCGGAGCCGTCGACCTGTGGGCGGGGAAGCTGGATGAGGCGGCCCGCCGCTTCGAGGCAGCCGCGTCCGCTGCTCCGCCCGCGGGGTATGAACGGGCCGACGCCCTGGGGTATCTCGCGCTGGCGGAGGCGCTCAGGGGCAGGCTCGGCGACGCCGCCGCGCGGGCCGGGCAGGCCGCCGAGGCGATGGGCAGCGGTGGCGACGACCTGACCGAGCACATCATCCCAGGCGCGGACGTCGCGCTGGCCTGGGTGTCCCTGCAGCGGGGCGACGCGCAGGAGGCGCACGCCCGGCTGAAGCTGGCCGAGGCGGCCCTGCGGCTCTGCCCGGACAAGCTGGTGAATGCGCTGGCCTGCACGGTGGCGGCGCAGCGCCGGCTGGCCGGGGGACAGCCGGCGGCCGCGCTGGAGATGATCCGTCAGGCGCGTCAGGACTGGTCACCGTCGCCGCCTGGCTGGCTCGAGCTCAGGCTGACGCTCCTGGAGTCGCGCGCTGGCGGGACGGCTGGCGACGTCGAGGCGGCTGCCGTCCTGGACACGGTCCCGGAAGGCTCCCTGGACTGGTGGCTGGCCGGCGCGCGGCTCAGCTACGACGCCGGGAACGGTACGCGCGGCCGCCGCGGCCTGGAGCACGCGCTGCGGATGGCCGCGCCCGAGCAGGTAAGGTTGCCCTTCATCATGGAGCGGGCCTGGCTACGGCCGGTTCTGCGGCGCGACCCCGAACTGGCCCACGCCTACCGCGAGCTGCTCGAGCCCGACGTGATAAGCGCGGACATGGTCCCGCTGCCGCGAACGCCGCCGGACGGCCAGGCGGCGGCGCTGGTCGTCGAGCAGCTCAGCGAGCGCGAGCGGGAGGTGCTCAAGCTCGCGTCGGGCCTGCTGAGCACGGCCGAGATCGCCAGCCAGATGCACCTGTCGGTAAATACCGTCAAGACCCACCTCAGGAGCATCTACCGCAAGCTGGGCGCGACGCACCGCGGCGAGGCAGTCCGCCGCGCCCGGGAACTCGGGCTGATCTAAGCGCCTGGTGTTTCACCCGTCGCGGGTGGGGTGCGGCCGCGGCGCGACTGATGGACTTAGCGCCACTTAGTCGGCATGCGACGAAAGAGAGAGAAACATGTCTGACCTGATCGCGATCGGCTACCCCGACGAGACCACCGCGGACGACGCCGCCGCCGAGGCCAGGCGGCTGGCTCAGGACCTGATCATCCAGCCCGACGCGATCGCGGTGATCGTGCGGGACAAGGAGGGCAAGTACCACACCCACACCAG
>JAJKHX010000064.1 GCA_021154785.1 Nocardiopsis sp. | reverse complement strand
GCGAGGTTAGCCGCCTCGTCCCGGGTCAGGCCCACCCGTTCCAGCGCCGGTCCCTCCAGCGTGCTGGCCAGGGACGGCGGGACGAACAGCCAGGGCGAGGGATGCCGCTCCCCGATCTGGTCGCCGGTGAGCTCGAAGAGCCGCCAGGCCCGATCCGCGCCGCCGGTCCGGTCCAGATCGGCCTTGGCCGTCGAGGATACCGGCGTCAGGCCGCCGAAGGTGTCGATCACCTCGACGCCGGACAGCTCGGTCAGCGAGCCGACCGGCACGGTGACCGGGACGACGAACCAGTCCCGCCCGTAGCTGGTCGCGAACTCCGCCACGAGCAGCCGGGCGAGGTCCGCCGGGCCGGCCTCGATGGCACCGAAGTCGACGCTGCGGTCCTCGAACTCCCACCAGCGCTGGGCGGGCATGCCGGCGTAGCGCACCGGTGCGGGTACGGCGGCTTTCGTGCGCGTCGGCACCGGCCCGGCGCCGAGCCCGTGACTGGCCGCAGGATCGGTGGCGACGTCGAAGGAGTACCAGTCCAGGTGGTCGCCTGCGTGCTCCGGGGCGCTGAGGACCACCTCGCCCGCCGACGCGCGCACGCCGAGCGAGAACGCGTACTCCAGCCGCTCGCCGTCCCAGGTCTGCTCCTGGACGAACCCGCCGCGCGCGGCGTACCAGCGCAGCCACGCGGCGAGGATCCCGCGCATCCGCGGCAGGTCCGCCGCGGCGACGACCGGACGGACGGCGCCCAGCACCGTCTCGGCGGGGGTGCGGGCCAGGCTGGTGGCGTCGATCCCCCACCGGGCCAGCAGTTCCACGGCGGCCCGGCCGGCACTGCCCACCTCCACGCCGACGGCGGGTGTGGCCAGCGGGAACCGCGCGCGCAGGGCACGCTCGGCCGCGCCCAGGCCCGCCTCCCGCAGCAGCCGGGCGAGCCGGCGTCCGGCCTGGACGGACGCGTGCAGCTGGGCGGAGCCGAAACCGGGCTCCGGGGTCGCCTCGGCCACGGCTTCCAGCGGCCGGCCCGCCGGGAACGGGACGGGCTGCGCGCCGGCGCTGCCGCCGGTGCCGCCCCCGGCGTCGGGCCCGGCGGGACCGGCGGGACCGGCCCGGAACGTCGCCAGGGGAGCGCTACGACCGCGGAACCTGATCGCGGCCGGCTGCGCGGCGTCATCCCCGCGGAACTCCCCGACCTGCCATTGCCTGGCCAGCATCCACAGCGGGTCGGCGATCCGCGCCTCCAGGCCGCCCGTCAGCTCGACGGTGCGGACCATGCTCTCCAGCCGATCCCATCCGGTCGCCATGTCAGCTCTCCCGAGGCCAGGTGGTGAGGTCACCGGACACGAACACCGTCGGGACGGCCCGCCCGTAGTCGAGCAAGTCCTCCGGCCCGACGGCCCGCAGCGTGGCCCACTCCAGGGTCTCCAGCAGCGTGTCCAAGACCAAGTCAAGGGTCCACGGCTCGCCGTCGGGCGGGACGGCGAGCAGCATCGACTGCGGCGGCCGGTTGCCCGGCGCGTCAAAGTGGAACGCCAACCCGGTCACCTGGTCCGGGCGCGGGATCCGCTCCGCCCAGCGGTCGACGACCAGCCCGCAGGCCGACGCGCCCGGCGCGGGCGGTCCGCCCGGTCCGGTGATCGCCACGACGGACAGCCGCCCGGCCGGTCCCGTCTCGGCCGTCGGCAGGGCGGTCGCCGCCCAGCGATCGCCCGCCACGTGTGGGGTCTGGCCGACTGCGGCGTGCAGGCCACCGGTCGCGCTGAGCAGCTCGCTGAGCATCCCCGCGGTGGTCAGCCGGGCGACGTCCGGCCGGACCCGGCCGACGGCGTCCAGCCAGTCATCGACGTCGTCGGCCGTCGCCAGCGCGGTGGTCAGGTCGACGACGTCGCCGCCGGTCACCGGCGTGACCGGGAACCGGCCGAGCAGCGGCACCCGGCCCGCCAGGAGCGCGACCAGCGCGCGCTCGGCCCCGGTGCGCGGATCAGGAGCGTCCTGCCCGGCTGCAGTGAGGGCCGCCAGCCTGCGGTCCGCGTCGGCCGACAGCCGCGCGGCAGCCTCGAGATCGGCCGGCGGCGCGCCGGTCGCCAGGCCGAGCCGGGCCAGCCACTGCACGAGCGGGATCGCTGCGGCAGCGTCCGCCGCCGCGACGGCGTCCCGCAGCCTGGCCGCTACCGTCCCGAACCGCTCTACCAGCGCGTTGACGGCGGTCAGCGCTGCCTGGTCGTCGGTGTCCGGGTCGCCGGGTGCGGAACCGGGCCGCAGGTCGCGGGCGTCGGCGACCCGCAGGGCGTCGACGGCGCGGCGCAACTCGGTGGCCATCACGGCGAAGTCGGACAGCGCGATCGCGGCGCCGCCGGAGTCGGCCGGGTCGATCCGCCCCGGGCGACCGGCGGCCTGCGGGAGCGCGGCGGCGGCCAGCGTGCGCAGCGCGGCGCTAGGCGCGGCCGGGTCGTCGCCGGCCAGCCACAGCGCGTCCAGCGCCGACAGGCCCAGCGCGTCGAGCCGCAGCGCCGTGACTGCGCTGGCCGGCTCCACCTGGACGGCGAAACCGACGTCCGCCGCTGATGGCAGCAGCGAGCCTGCCCAGGCCTCCAGCGCGGGCGCGACGGCGTCCCGGACGCCGGCCTGCCAGCCGCGGCCGGGCGGCCCGGCGTCCGGATCGAGCAGGATCAGGACCCGGTGCTCGATCGGCACGCCAGCGCGCGGGGTCAGCGGCGCCCGCAGCTCAGGCGGTCGCTGGACGCCGGTGCTGACGACGTCCAGCATCGCGGCCGCCCGCTCGGGGTTTCCGGTCGCGAGCTGGTGCACGGACTCGAAGAGCCCGATGTCGTTCACCGCGTCGAACGCGCCCTCGACGTCCTCCAGCGCCGCCAGCAGCGGGCCGGTGACATTCACCAGGCGGCCCGCGCGGTACAGGTCGAGCAGCTCGAGCCCGTCGACGGGCTCGTCCGGCGGCACGTCCGGCTGGTGGCTCGCCACCAGCACCTGCTGCCGGACGGGCCGGATCAGCTCGCTCGCGGCCAGGTCGTGGAGCGCCCGCTCGAACTGGTAGCCGAGCAGCGCGCCGAGGTCCTGGCCGACCCGGACGCCGTCCAGCAGCCAGGACGCCGAGCGGACCCGAGCCGAGCTGAGGTCGACGGCCACCGGGGACAGCGGGTCATCGGTGCCGTGCGCCTGCCAGCCGGAGCGCAGCAGGGCCGCGGTGGTCGCGTGCGCCATCGACGGCGCGTGCACGAAACCCTCGCTCAGCCGGGCCGACGCGCGTGGGTCCAGCCCGGTCACCCAGCCGAACGCGCCCACCTGGATCCCGGCCGGTCGGCTGTCCCGGAGCCGGCCGAGCCGCTCCGTGGCCAGCGACGTCGCCCAGGCATCGAGCCGGTGGGTGCCCAGCCCGAGCGTCTCGCGCAACAGCCACTCGAGCTCCTCGGAGTCCCGGGTGGCGAGCTCGTCGAGGGCGCTGAGGGCCTGCTGGACGTGCTGGGGGTCGTCCGGCACGAGATCCAGGGTGCGGTTCAGCAGCTGGTACAGCAGGGGTTCGGGGTGCAGGTGGAGCCCCGAGCGCGGCAACGTGTCCACCCGATCGGCGAGCCGGTTCCGCAGGTCGGCGAGGTAGTCGGCCGCGGTCTGCCCGGGTGCCGCTGCCCGGTCCTGGATCAGGCCGTCGGGGCCCCACTCGCTCGGTGTGGCGCGCAGGATCCCCTCGACGAGCCGGGTGTTCGGCTGGCCGAGCACGCCCTCGTAGGCATCCAGGCCGAGCCAGCGGACCGGGCGCTGCCGCTGCTCGTACGACGAGAGCATCGACAGCACCGCGTCGACGTAGCGGTGCGAGTCGATGATGTACTCGAAGATCTCCGGCTGCCCGCCGTAGGTCTGCAGCATGTAGTCGAAGATCGAGTCGTCGACGCTGGACCACAGCGCGATCTGTTCGTCGATCGTCTCGGGCGGGTTGAGCAGGTTCGCGATGCCGACGAGCTGCCCGATGTCCTCATACGGCGGGGCGAGGTTGGGATTGGTGGTCGGGTCGAGCCCGGCCATCACCAGGTTGACGAAGGCGCCCTGCGGGGTCAGTGCCGCGTCGGGCGTGCCCTCGAAGCTGGCGAAGTCGTCCAGCCGGCGGACGAAGAGGCGCTGCGGGTGCGGCTGCGTCGCGAGGATCGTGGCGATCGCCTCGGTGACGTCCGGGTCCGCGTTCGGATCGCCGCCGCCGGCGACGTCCGCCCGGTCGGGGTCGAGGACCGGCAGCAGGGCCGCGGCACGTCGCCACTCGTCGATCAGGAGCGAGATCACGGCCTGGACGTGCTCGGCCGTCGTCGAGGGCGTCGCGGCCACGGTGGAGCGCATGACGGGCAGGACACCGTACGGCTGCGGGCCGATCCGCACGGTGGCGTACGGCGCGCCGCCGGTGACGTGCTGGACGCACCAGTCCTGGATCGCGGCCATCGCGTCGGAGCTGATCGCGTCGGTGTCACCGACTCGCAGGAGGCCGCGCACGAACGTCCCTAGGACGGCCTCGAAGGCCAGCCGGACCATGGCCCGCGACCTGCTGCGCTCGGTGTCGGTGCCGAGCGCGACCCGGCGCAGGATGGTGTCGGCGGCGAGCCCGAGCGCCGTCGCCAGCCGGGCGGCGTTGTCCCCCTGGACCGGGGGTGGCGGCGGCGGATCGAGCTCCAAGGCCGACGCCGAGCGGGTCGTGACGGCGGCGCCGGGCTGGGTGGCCGGCTCGGGGTCGGCCTCGGACCAGCCGGACGCCGCGGTCTCGGTGTTGTTCGTCGGCGTCCCCTGCGGGACGAAGGCCAGCCCGTCAGTCCTGGCATGGACGCCGAGCAGCCGCTCCAGCTCAGCGGCGGCCTGCGCCGGGGTCCGGCCGGCGTCCACGCCCACGACCAGCAGCGTGCTGATCTCGGTGCGGGCCGGGGTGGCGTCTCCGGTCAGCGGCACGGTGATCGCCATCCCGGCCTCGACCGCCCGGTCGTAGTCGAACATCCACGCCAGGGCCTCGTCGGTCACCACGCCGCTGCCGGGCACCTGCCAAGGCGGGGCCTGCGGGTCCGGCGCCGTGCCCAGGTCCGGGTCGACGGTGCGGCTCTCCCGGCTGAATAGCACGCCGTCGGCGGAGTAGCCGACGGCGAGCCACTGTCCCGGCAGCAGCGTCGGCCGGGCCGGGCTGCCGCTCGGCAGATCGGTGCCGCCGGGCAGGTCCGGGCGATCCGGCAGGTCGGGGAAGTCGGGGAAGTCGAGACCGGCCGCGGTCCTGCGCGGCCGGGTTTGCCGGGCGAGGTAGCCGGCCCGGTTCGGCCCGACGCGCCGGACCAGCGTCCGCCAGGCGCGCTGCCGGCCCGGCTCCTGCGCCGCGGCGTGCCACTCCCGCCAGAAGTTCCGCGCGAGGTCGGTCTCGACCGGGCCGGGGACTGGGGTGTCCGCGTCGATGTGTAGCTGGTCGGGGTAGATCCGGATCCGCAGTTCCGGCGGGTCCGCGTCGAGCCGGTACCGGGTCTCGATCCGGACCGGCAGCAGGAGCAGCGGCAGGTCCGCGGCCAGGGCGGCGAACGGCAGCGCCGCCAGGTCCGTGCCCGGCAGCTGCAACCCGGTGGTGAACCCGCCCGGCGTCGTCGGGTACGCCTCGTCGAGCGGCGTCGCGTTGCCCGCTGTCCGGGCCGCACCCGGCCGCCTGCGCGCGGTCACCACCGGGTCCTTTGCTCGGACGCTGCGGGGAGCATCGCGTCGGCGTGCACCAGCATCCGCACCGGGCGCTGGAAGGTGATCCGGGCCATCGCCGCGGCACCGGTCCCCCACGCGTCCGGCTCCCCGGCCGGACCGTTGCCCGGTAGCTGCCCGGCGGCAATCAGCCAGTCCGGTCCTGTGACGTCGGCGAACGCCGGCAGCGCGTCGTCCACGCCGACGAGGTGCGCCCAGGACAGGTCCGACCAGTTCCCCGGCGCCGTCCCGCGAAACCGTTCCTGCGGCACGTCGAGGCCGAACCGGGACGCTCTGGGCTGCTCCTCCAGCACGAAGAACCAGCCTGGCCGGCGCCCCGGGTCGGTGCTGCCGCGGGCCTGGCGCTCGGTCAGCCCGAAGCCGTAGAAGTGCGCGTCGGGCGCGAGCCGGCCGGCGAACAGCGGCGACGCGACCGCGCCCCCGGCCCGCTCCCGGCGCTTGCCGTCGGCCCACTCCGCCTCGACGGCGTAGACCCGCAGGTCTGGGTACCGGCGCGGCAGCGCCCCCTTGATCAGCAGGACCAGGTCGGCCTTGGCCGGCGCGTCCGCCGGCGGGTGCCCCCCGATGCCGAGCGCCGGGTCCCAGGCACCGATCGGGGCGATGTCGGGTGGGCCGCCGGGGCCGCTGTCCCAGAAGTACTGCGCCCAGGTCGTGCTCGTCCTGGCCGGGTACTCACGCCAGATGAACTCGCGGCCGAGCTCATGGTTGAACCCGGTCAGGAACGCTTCGAGGAACTCGCGATTGACCTGCAGCAGGCCGAGGGTGTTGTCGGCGACCCGGCCAAGCCCCGGCACGAGGTACTCCGCCGAGAGCGCGATCAGCCGCTGCGACATTGGCGTGGTGAACACCGGCCGCGCGGTGAGCCCGGCGGGGACGTCGTGGTCGCGGTCGGACGGCAGTCCGGTGACCCGGGTCTCGATCATCGCGACGATCGTGCCGGCCTGGTCGAGCCCGGACCGGACACTGTCGGCCAGATCCGGGATCGAGTCGGTGGTGCCGTCGTACAGCACCCCGTGGTCGAGATCGATCTCGGGCCGCGGGAAGTCGTATCCGGTGCTGGCCGCCCGCTGGACGTCGCCCAGTTCGCGGGCCGCACCGGGATCGCCGGCGGCATGCCCGCGGGCCACGGTCCGCGCCCGGACCGGGTTCACCGGAAGGTCGAGGTCCTCGGGCAGCGCGCCCTCGACCTCGGTGCCCAGCGGCGGGAACGCGTCCGCCCACCTGGCGACGAAACCGACCGGGTCGGCCAGGACCGCGGTGGTCAGCGCCGTCGTCGACCCGACCCGCAGCGTCCCGCCACCCGGCTGCCGGGCCGTCGCGGTGAAGGCCCGGACAGTCCGGGTAGCGCGCCGGAAGGCCCCGGACAGCAGGTCGGCCGGCAACGCGGACGCCGCGACGGCACCCCGCACGGTGTCACCGGCCGGGTCAGCCAGCCGGCCCATCGCCGGCCGGGCCACCTGCAGGATGGTGGCATCGTCGAGCGAGGCGAACGCCGGGTCGGCGATCTGTGCCACCTCCCAGGCGAACCGGGCGCCGGTCAGCGTCCGGTTGACCTCGCGCAGGCCGGCCGCGTGCTCCCAGGCGGCGGCCATCAGGTCCTCCTGGTCGTTCCGGACCACCTCGGCCCCGAGCCCGGCCACCGCGCGCCGGTCCGGCTCGGTGGCGACCTGCTCGAACCAGACCGGCGGGCTGCCCTCGGCCGGGACCCGCCGCCGCTGCGCCTGGGCGGCGGCGTACGCGGGTGGCCCGATCGCCGGATCGTCGCGCAGGGCGCTGTACGGCACCGGCGCGGTGCCTCGCCGGGCCTGCCGGTTGAGCCGGTCCCGCAGCGCCGCCTTGGTGGCCGCCCGGTGCTCGACGGGCCACGGCCGGGAGCCACCGGCCGGGGAGACCAGGCCGCCCTGGTAGCTGACGACGACGCCGGGCACGGCCGGCAGGCCGCCGCCCGGATCGCTCAGGTCGAGGTCCCGGCGGCCGACACCGGCGGGCAGCTCGCGTGGCCGCAACCGGCGCACGAGGGACTCGAAGTCGCCGCGCTCGCCGGTCGCGAACCGCCACGAATGGTAGACGGGAAGCCGGATCTCGGTGCTGCTGGCGGCGTCCCAGGCCGGCCCGAGATCGACCCCGGACGGCTCCCCCAGCCCGGCTCGGCGGCCGGCCTCGAACGTCGGGACGACGCACGCCAGCCACGAGCGGCCCGCGGTCAGTCGGCGCGGGCACAGCAACCGCGCTCGGAAGGCGTCCGGCTGCGCTTGGAGCGCGGCGGCAACGCCCGCGGCCAGGTCGTGATCGGCGTGCACGTGCGCCCAGGCCCAGCACTGGTCGAGGTCCGGCAGCTCGGCCGACGGGTCGTCGACGTGCAGCACCGGCAGCCGGGTCCCGCTGTCGTCGAGCCAGACGCCGACGCGCTCCTCGACGACGACGAGCGCGAACCACGGCTGCAGCCAGTCGGCTGCACCGGGCGCGGCCGGGGTGAATCGCCACGGCAGGTCGGGCGCGGCGACCTCGACGAGCGCGAAGTAGGCGGGTTCGGCGTCGGTGGCCCCCGGCTCCGGATCGTGCCGGATGAACTGGGCCGCGTCGATCCCGATGACCTCGCCCGGGCCGCGCAGCCGCACGTCCGGACCGGCGACGTCCTCGACGCTCTCGCCGTCAGGGCCGGTGGCCCGGATCAGCACGCTCACGGCGGCCGCGGCCGTGTCGTGCGGGGCGAGTCCGCCGACGGCGCGGGTCGTGATCTGCGTCGCGAGGCCGGATCGCAGCCAGGGCAGGAATCGCGGCGGCTGGAGCGGATCGGTCACGGCGCCTCCCAGGAGGGGACCACGGTGGCGGTGGACCGGCCGCCGGCCTCGGACTGGTGGGCGCCGGACCACGTGCCGTTCCGGGCCAGGACGTCGCCGGTGTTGCGTTGCGTGACCGCCCAGCGGGACGGTGCCAGCCCTACCGGATCCGGATCCGGCTCGATGACGAACCGGGTTCCCGGGCGGCCCTGTCCCGGGGCCGCCATCGTCACGCGCGTCCCGGTCGTCAGCGGCAGGGCGCCGAGCTTGACCCGGTCCTCGGCCAGCTCGGGGTCGCGCAGAATCTGCTCGTAGTCCAGCGTGCAGGCCAGATCCGGGCCACCGATCGGCTCGCCGCCGCCGAACGCGATCCCGGCGTCCAGCAGTTCGAAGGACGGCGCGGAGAGCTGCTCGCTGCTGTCCAGCTCGAAGAAGTAGCCGGGGGCGAACCAGTCCTGCACGGCGGCCGAGCTCGGCATCGATCCGGCGGCGGACTCCACCGTGTAGGCCTCCAGGCCGCCGATCGGGGCGTCGCCGAGCTTGTCCAGGCTGACGCCGAGCGGTACGGCGCGCTGGCTGACGGTGACCGCGCCGTCCGGAGCGGCGGCCAGCTCGGCACCCGGCGCGGCGCCGGCGCCGGTGTCGACCAGCGCGACGCCGGCAGCCGGGGTCGCGATCGCGGTCCAGGCGTCCGGGGAGCCGAGCGCGTCCCTCAGCAGCGCGAGCGGATCGGCGGCCTCGACGTCGGGTTTGGCCAGCGGCGGGCCGCCGATCTGCTCGTCGATCTGGATCCGCTGCTCGATCCCGAGGATGCTGAACCGGGCGGTACCGAGCAGGAACCAGGGGTTCGGGCCCTCGATGCTCAGGTCGAGCCACACCCCGGCCAGGTCGACGCCGACGGCGGTGATCGAGACGTGGAAGCCGAGGTGAGTGACGATCAGGAACGGGCTGAACTGGACCACCGCGTCGAACTCCGTGCCGCCGTCGATGCCGAACCCGGCGATGTCCGCGGTCAGCGAGAACGCCGCGCCGAACTGGACCGAGTTGGGGGCGATCGCGAAGTAGCACTCGAAGTGGATGTCCAGGATCGGCGCGGCGCTGATCCCGAGCGCCAGCCGCCGCATCGTCGGGAAGCCGTCCATCTCAATCGGCTCGAACCGGGGATGGAAGCCGCCCATCGACATCAGGAACCACGGGGTGCCGGTGAAGTCCGCGCGCAGCGACATGTCGCCGGAGAGGGCGAAGCCGACGACCCAGGAGTCGTGCAGACTCGAGTCGATCGACACCGTACCCGCACCGAGGTCGACGATCCCGGCGACGTCGACGTGCAGCACGACTAGGGGCAGGTCCTCAGCCGGCAGGACCGCGCCGATGGTGCCGATCACGGCGACGACGCTCGGGTCCGGCAGTGAGATGACGACGCCCAGCTCGGCCTCGATCAGGGTGGGCGTGCCCCAGCCGATCCGGACCACCGGGCCGAACACGTACCGCCCGTCGCTCGGCGGGAACATCACACCGAGCTGGTCGATGGTGGCCGGCGCGTCAGCGATCGGGTCCGGTGGGAACAGGACGGCCTCGATGCTGCCGGCCCGCACGGCCGACTCCAGGGCCACCGTGTCGAGAGTGCGGTTCATCCCGGCCAGGCCGCCGACCCCGGTGAGGGTGAACCCGAAACCGAGCTGGATCGAGGGCAGGTCGATGAACAGGGCGAAGAACAGCGACCAGCCGTCGACCCTCTCGGCCTTCGTGTCAACCAGGCCGAAGGCACAGATCCCGATCCCGAGGACCTCGACGTCCAGGACCCCCGCATAACGCCCGCCTGGCGGATCGAGGAACAGGAACCCGCCGCCGGAGGCCACCCCGACGTCGAACCCGATCCCCACCCCGCTCGGCGGCTGGAAGGCGACGGACAGGTCCGCGGCGCCGAGCGAGCCGGACCCGCCGGCCGCCGGGATCAGCGCGATCGCCAGGCCGATCCCCTCGGCGACGACGGTCAGCGGGCCGAGCAGCGCCGACGCGGTCACCGTGGCGGTCGCCGTCCAGCCGGCCGCGCCTGCTCCGAGCGTCAGCTGCAGCTGGTCCACGTGCAGCGGGCCGATGGAGAGGTCCACGGCGATCACGACAGAGAACCCGACCTGGCCGGCGAGGGTGACGCCGTCGCGAGACGACCACCGCGCCATCAGCCCGGTCTCGATCTCGATCGCAGCGCTGCCGAGCAGCGCGCCGAGGAACGAGTCCGCGTCGCCAGGGTCGATGACCAGCGCCAGGCCGTCGGGCGACCCGGCGAGGAGGATCAGCTCCGGGTCGGACGCCGCGCCGGCCAGCGAGAGCTCCAGCGAGGCACCGCGCAGTTCCAGCCGGGTACCGGTCGGCCCGCCCAGCAGCGGCCAGCCGCCGTCCGGCGCCCCGATCAGCCGGAGGCCGGCACCGACAGCGGCCTGGGTGCCGGACAGCGCCGTCCCGTCCGGTCCGATGACGGCGCCCAGCGCGCCGGTGACCGTTGCCGTCCCGTCCAGGTTCAGGGACCAGCCGGCGCCGAGCGACACCTCGGCGCCGGCCTGCCCGAGGATCTCGCTGGTGAGCAGCAGCCGGCTAGGCGCCGCGGCTGGGTCGGCGCCCTCGGCGGCCACCGGGACGGCGAGCACGCCGACGCCGAGGTGCCCGGACCCGCCGGCCGGCACCTCGTCGACCAGCATCAGGCGCAGCGCGCTGACGTCCGGTCCTATGGTGCCGGCGTCCGGGTTGCCCGAGACGGACGCCGGGACGGCGGTCAGCGCCGCCTGCACCCCGGCCGCGCGCAGGCACCCGGCCAGGGCCAGGAGCAGCCGCTCGTGGTCGAAGTCGCCGCCCCAGCCGTACGTGTCCCGCAGCTGGCCGCCCGAATCGCTGAGCAGCCGGCCGGCGGCCTCCCAGGACAGGTCGTAGCGCGCCGGCAGGCTGCCACCACGCGGGACGCCGGTGATGACGCCGCCGAGAACCAGGATCGCGAAGGTCAGCGGCTGGTCCAGCCGCAGCCACGTGACGAGCAGGTACCCGGGCAGGTTGGCCGCGACGTCCGCCCAGGTGCCCGGGTCGTCCAGCGGGTCGGCCAGCCCGGCCAGGGCGTCCGCTCGCAGGTCGGCCAGGGCATCGACCGCGTCGAACACCGCGCGGACCAGCTCGAGAGTCGCCACCACCATGTCGGCAGCTGCGGCGTCGCCGGATCCGAGGGATTCCGCCAGATCCATCAGCTGGCGCAGATCCTCGCCCAGAGGCAGCAGGTCGGCGATCACCGGCATCTGCTCCAGCGCCAGCTCGACGTCCAGGCCGAGCTCCGCCAGCAGGGCGACGAACTGGTCGGGTCCCTCGAGCGCGGCCGCCAGCGGCGCGGTGAGCCGGGCGGCGGCCAGAGCGGCGGCCGTGGCCAGGCTCATCGGAAGCTCAGCTCGATGCTGAACGTCATCCCGTCCGGGATCGTGATGCCGAGCACGTCGGCCAGGTTCGGCAGGTCGAGGAAGGCCTGCAACTGATCCTCGACCCCCGGCCTGGCCGCCTCGAGCATGGCCTCGATGTCCTCCTCGGACCTGATCCCTTTCAAGGCGTCGATCGCGGCGAGCAGCTCGTCGGTGTCCGTGAGCTGGTTGAGCAGCCCGTTGAGGCTCATCTTGGAAAGCCGCGCGATCCGCGCTTCGCTCAGGCCCGAGGGGATCGAGCTCAACGTCGTCAGGTAGTGCCGCACGTCGATGGTGAACTCGAAGCTGCCGGTGAATCGCGCCACCCCGGCGACGCCGGTCAGGGACTCGAGCATGAACGGCGGATCGGCGTTGGCCATCCGCTGGATGTCGCTGACCAGCTGGCGGAAAACTTCCGGGCCGCGCCACGCCCCGTGCTTCATCCAGTTCCCGACCGGCACGCTGGAGAACAGCCGCAGCATGCTGTCGTACGCCTTGCCCTGCAGGATGTCGGCCACCAGCCGGTCCGCCCCGTACCGCAGGAGGTCGGGACCCTCGCGCGAGACGGAGTCGAGGATGCCCGGCAGCCGGGCGCCCATCCGGATGGCGACGTCGACGGCCCTGGAGATCTCGTTGCCGGCCAGGAACACCTCGAACCGGGCGCCCTGCTCGTTCCCCTTGCTGGTGATGATGCCGTGCAAGAAGCCCTGGATTCCCTCGATCCGGCGGGCCACTCCGGAGGCCTGCAGGACGTCGTCCAGCCCGCGGCCGGAACGGGCCAGCTCGTGCTCGGCGACGTCCAGGCCAGTGACCACGAGGCGGGCCAGCTCGCCGGGGTAGAACGACAGCTTCCGGCCGATCAGCGTGCCGAGCGTCTCCAGCGTGATCCCGCCCGGGTTGCCGCCGGAGAGGCCGTCGATCAGGTGCGCCGCGTACTGTGCGTATTCGGCTGCGGTGTGCCGCACCACCTCGGAATAGGCGAGGAATCGCTGATCCACCCAGATCTGCTCGCCGAACCGGGCCTCCTGGCCGGCCCGGGACGACACGAGGGCCTCCACGGCGGACTCCAGCGCGCCGCCCTGGATCTGGTCGCGCAGCCACGTGCGCGCGGGCTTGGTCTTGCGGAGCAGGACGTACATGGTGCTCTTCCACCGCGCGCCGGCACTCGCCGAGCGGTGCAGCACCGCCGCCGCCGCGCCTCCCCCGGCCCGGTTGCCGAGCAGCGCCTCGAACATCGCGCGGGTGCGCGGCGCCGTGACCGTCGCGATGAAGTTGTCGATGCTCAGGTCCGGCGGGCCCCCGCCGGGGAGCATCGCGCTCAGCTGATCGGCCCGCCAGCGGCCGTACTCCCGCATCGCCTCCGGCACCCGGATCCCCGCGCCCGTGGCGTCCAGGAGCTCATCGGCGGACAGCACCTGGCCCTTGCTCGCCCGGGCGAACTCAGCGGCGTTATCGGTGATGAACGCGCGCAGCTCGACCACGACGTCGGCCCGCTCGGCGGGAGTCAGGCTGGTGAACGACGCGGCCCGCGCGGCGAACCGTTCGGCGTCCGCCAGCGACATCCCGATCGGCCGCAGCGCCCGCTCGGCCAGCGAGCGGACGCCGAGGGACGCTGCGGAACGTTCGGCAGCGCCGTCTGGCGCCTCCAGCCTCGACAGGGCGTGGGTGAGCCCCTCGATCGTACGGCCGAACCCCTCGGCGAGCGAGCCGGAGACGAACGGCATCATGGCGGCGAAGCCCATCATCGCCAGCTGCCCGCCGCTGACCGGGTTTCCCCACTTGTCGCGGCCGGTGGCCATCGCGAGGGAGAAGTCGGCGATGTCCACGACGTCGCCGACGAGCGGGATCTGGCCGACCCCGAAGTCCACCACCGTCGTGAACCACTCTGTGAAGCCGATCTCATCGTGCTCGACGTGCAGCGCCGTGAAGACCCGGCCTGGCTCGCTGCCCTGGTCGGCGGACCAGGGCTGCTCCCAGCCGGGCGCGAAGCCGGCGAAGTGCTCCAGCTTGCTGGTGTCGAAGGGCAGCCTCGCGCCGAACTGCGGGATCTCGGTATAGTCGCGAACCTGCCAGACCTCGGTCTGCAGCCGCAGGTCCTGGAACTCGGTGAGCGCCGTCGTCGTCACCGTGACGCTCACCCCGGGGGTGACCCAGACGATGATGTGCGGCGCCGGATCGGGCATGTTGAGCCCGCGGTCGTCGTGGTAGTAGGTGACGTCGACGGCGAACCGCGCGTCGCCAGAGTACAGCGGGGCGTTGGCGCTGCCGCCCTGGAGGACGATGTCCACGGAGACGAGCTCCTTGGCGCTGGGGTCCGTGTTGCTCGGGTACAGCAGCGTCATGCCGTCCGGGTGCGGCAGCACCTGGACCGCGGGCGCGGCCGGCGGCTGGTCGGGCAGGGTGATCATGCCACTGACGACGTTGGTCGCCGGGATCACGTACTGCGCCAGCAGTTGCGCCGGGTCCACTCCGTTACCCCAGGCCGGGACAAGCGAGGTGTCCTGCACCCGGATGATCTGGAGCGTCCAGCCGACCGGCGTGCCGGTCGGGACCAGGATGTCGACGCCGGGGGCGGCCACCACGACCAGCCGGGGCAGGTCGGCGGTGGTGGCCGGGATCAGGTAGTCCCAGGTGAACTGGGGGATTGGGTCGAGCATAGTCTGGTCCTCGCCGTGCTCTGGCTCGGGAAACACGGCGGCGCCGTCGGCATCCCGGACCAGCGTCAGCCGGATCGTCATCTGGTGCAGCACCGTGAGGTCGACCGTGAGGTTGTCAACCCGCTCGGCCAGGACCGGCGACTCCTCCTCGTCGCTGTCCGTGGCCGAGATCAGCGCGGGCGGCAGCAGGATCCCGTGGTCGACCAGCCGGGCGATGACCGCGAACCAGGGGGCGTCGCGCAACTCGTCGAGCTCGCCGTCCGCCAGCACCCCGTCCTGGCCGCGCTCGACGAGCCAGGACTCCAGGTTCGTGAAGAACGCGTGGGCACGGTACGGCGCCAGGAAGGTGCCGCGCGCCACCCAGTGCAGGAGCTCTCTCAGGGTCGGGATGCGCCGCCTGGCGCCGAAGAACGGCAGCGGCGGATCCGGTCGCGGCGTCGCCGTGATGGTGACCTGCTCGGTCAGGAAGTTCGCCAGCGGTTCGCCCTCCTCGCCGAGCGAGCCGGTGATCACGTCGCGGGCCAAGGCCGCATGCGACTCCAGCTCGCGGTAGGCGGCCGAACCGCGCATCGCCTCCGGATCCGCGAACCAGGTCCCGGGATCGGCCAGCCACAGCAGGCCGGCCGCGGCGGCCGCCGTCAGGGGCGCGGCTGCGACCGCCTCGGCCGCCTCGGCGAGCAGCGCGTCCGTTAGCGCCTCGATGCTGGTGGTCAGCCGGTTCTGCACCGACTGCCCCGAGTCGTCGCCGAAGATGTAGAGGAATCCCTGCTCCGCGTCCAGCGTCCAGACCCCGGGACTGTCCGCGAACGGGATCCCCAGCGGCACCGGATCGCCCTGATCGGCCCCCGGCGTCAGGTAGGCGACCGCGGGCAATGCCAGCACCAGGCCCGGCGAGACGGGCAGGGCGCCTGGTCCCGCATC
Source organism: Nocardiopsis sp. (assembly GCA_021154785.1). Lineage (GTDB taxonomy): Bacteria > Actinomycetota > Actinomycetes > Streptosporangiales > Streptosporangiaceae > Palsa-504. The sequence continues at coordinate 15,739 of JAJKHX010000064.1, read as the reverse complement.
CCCGGACACCCCACTTGCGGCGAAGTAGCGCACGTCCAGCTGCGCCCAGGCGTCGCCCGGTTCAGCCTGCGCGAGCAGTCGGTCCACCTGGTAGCCGAGCATCAGGAGCAAACGGCGCAACGGCGTCGCGAGCGCGGCCAGCTCGGCGAGATCCTCCGCCGTCACCCCGCCCGCCCACGGGCCCGGGTCGGCGGGTGACGTCGCGCTCGTGCTCGGGCCCGGCCACGTCATCGTCGTCACGAGCAGCTCCCGTCGATGCTGATCATGACCATCTAATCGGGCGGGCGGCAGCCTTAGCAACACGGCCTGGAACTTGTAGGTGCCGAAAAACCTATGCCACCAGGTGATATTCGTGAATCACGCCCCCGGCGCGGTCACGCCGCTGGACCCGGAAATGGTCCAGGTCGGTGAGGCCGTCGGGCAGCGGGCGGAGCGGCGCGGCCTGGCTGAGGGCGCGGTGGGGCCGGTGGGTGTTGTAGAAATCCTCGTACTGGCGCAGGACGGTCATCAGGTGCTGCTAATCCCAGACCAGGGTCCGGTCCAGCAGCTCACGGCGGCAGCTGCCGATCCAGCGTTCCATGATCGAATTCATCCGCGGCGCCTGAACAGCAGAGCGGACAATCCTGACACCAGCGGCCCGGAAGATCTCATCGAACGCAGCAGTGAAGCTGGCGTCCCGATCGTGCAGCACGAACTTTACCCGCGTCCCGGCGTCTTCCAGGTCCAGCAGCAGATTCCGGGCCTGCTGCACAACCCACGACTGGACCGGGTGCCCGGTAACGCCGAGGACCCGGACACGGCGGGTGCCATGCTCGATCACGGCCAGGACATGCACTTTCGCGCCGTTGAGGAGATCGGCGGTGAAGAAGTCAAGCGCCAGGATTCCCTGTGCCTGCGATCGCAGGAACTCCGGCCAGCCAGGCCCATTGCGGCGCGGTGCCGGGTCGATGCCGGCGCTCTTGAGGATCTGCCACACCGTCGACGGTGCCATCGTGATGCCGAGCCCGGCCAGCTCGCCGTGAATGCGGCGGTACCCCCATGACTCGTTCTCGCGCGCCATCCGCAGCACCATTGACCGGACGTTGCGGCGCACCGGCGGGCGCCCGGACGGGCCACGGCGCGACCGGCGTGCCCAGCGGCGGCGGACGATGTCGCGATGCCATCGCAAGATGGTGCCGGGGGTGACGATGAGCCGCATCGTGGCGAGCCGCCCGACCGGCAGCGTCCAGGCCAGCAGCGCCAGCCACGCCCGGTCCGGCCACGTCAGCCGCGAATGAGCCCGCGGCCGCTCGCGCAAGGCGACCGAGAGCTGATAGCGCAGCATAAGGATCTCGGCGTCCTTCCACCACGCCTGCCGCCGCGACAACCTGAGCAGCGACACCGCACGCGAGACAAACAGAAAGATCAGCTTCAAGCCCACAAGCCGAAGATCATCGCATCCCCGCCCCGCCCGACACCTACCGCCCGGCGCCAGAGGTGAGACCAGGCCGACGGCGAGCTGCGGTGCATCTGCCTAGGTGGCACAGGTTTTCGGCACGCACAACCTGGACCGCTTCACCTTCCTCCTCGGCGGCAGCGACGGCGAGGAGCTATTCGGACCCGGCGAGCAATAAACCCGCCGGGTGGGGCCACTTCAAGCCGTCACACAATCCCGGCACCGCCACTGGGTGGGGCCAGATCAAGGATCTGGCCCCAATTTAGTGATGGTGACTGCCCCGGTGCGCGTAACTTGCAGCCGGGAGATCAGTGGGGTGTGTCAGAACTCGGTCTTGAGTCTCTCGATTTCGCGTGCCCGTTCGCGGAGCTGCCCGTAGGCCGGCCGCTCCCGGATGCGTGCCAGGGCCCAGCGGAGGCCCTCCGCGCGGCTGGCCACGATGCCGGCCGTGATCAGTGCGTCCAGGGTCTCCAGGTCGGCTGGACGGAGCCGGGCCATGACGGGGGTGAGCCCTGGCGCGTTGTCTTCGGCAGTGGACGGGCGGAGGCTGAGCACGGTCCGGGTGGCCTTGGGGCCGTCGGCCTCGTCGAGGGTGAACTCGAGCTGGGAGGCTTCTGGCGTGTTGCGTGCGAGGTAGCGGCGGAACTCGGTCATGGCCGCCTTGCTGCGGAACATGAACTCGTCCAGCTGCTGGTCGTAGGGCTGGGTGCTGTCTGCCTGGAGGAGGACCCGGATGAGCAGTCCGCGCGGCTCGACGGCCGGGTCATCGCCGGGCTGGAGCACGGTGACGCCCCGGATCAGGCCCGCCGGGAAGCGCCTGGCCGCTTCTTCTTCCAGCTGGCGCTGGATCTGGCCCGCCGTTTCCTGGTCCATGATGGCTCCTATTAGTTACTCATGTAATCAAGGGTAACCCGGAGTTTCTCTCTTGGGAAGCTGCCGCCGTTCCTCCTGGGCGGGGCCGGCGCCTTCCGGCCGGCTGCGTGCCGCTGGTCAGTTCCGGGCGGTGAGCAGGACCCTTTTGCGGAGGAGCGCCAGTCCGGCGCGGCCGAACATCTGGCGCCTGACCATCTTGATGTTTAGGTTCACGCGGCCCTCGACAGGGCCGGAGCTCCAGCTCACGGTCAGCCCGTTGGCGACGGCGTCGAGGTCCTGCTCCAGGCCCTTGGCGAACGAGGCGATCCCGGGCAGCCCGGCCTCGCGGGCGGCGGCCATCCACTGCGGCAGTTCCTGGCCGGTCAGCTCGGTGATCATGGTGGCGAACGCGCGGACCTGGCCGGATGCGGCCTGGAGTTCGGGGCAGCGGTCCAGGATGGCCTTGAGCCGGGGTTTCTCGTCCTCGGTCAGGGTGTCCGGGCGGCTGCAGAGCCAGTTCGCGACGTCGCGGACTGTGGGCGGGGCTGGCGGCAGCGGCTCCCTGGCCGGGCAGTTCCGGGCGAGGTAGCCGCGGACGACGGGGTAGCTGCCGTCGTAGCCGAGGGCCTGAATCTCGAGGAACAGGCGCCGGATGCTGCCGTGGCTGGCGTCCGCGTACTGGTCCAGGTAGGGCTTGAACGGGCCGGGCTTGCTGGGGCGGGGCCCCTGCCAGCGGCCGTCGGCGAGTTCCTGCCAGGTCGCGGCACGGTCGAGCCGCTGGACGGTGTGCAGGCCCCAGCCCAGGTGGCGGGCGATCTCCCGCAGTCCCCGCCCCTCGGCGCGCAGCTGGTGGACCAGCTCGTGGTGGCGCCGGATGCGCTCGGCGTACTTGCCGCCGGGGCCGGGCTGCCCGGCGGGCTCTTGTTCCGGTGGTGCCGTGACCTGCTCGTCCGGGACTGGCGGAGGCGGCGGCCCGGCCAGGCAGGAGCGGTGGGCGGCGACGCACTTCCCGCGGCCTTGGCGAGGTTCTGCCACAGGTGGAACCTGCGGGCGGCCTGGACCGCGTCCGGCGCCCCGGTCCTGGCGCCGTCCGCGTAGGAGCCAGCGCGGTCTCTGCAGATGACCTCGACGCCGGGGTGCGCGGCCAGCCAGTCCGCCAGCGGCCCGGCGTCGCGGCCTTCGAGGAGGTCCAGCGGAGCGCCGGTCTCGATGTCGATGATGAGCGTGCCGTAGTGTTGGCCGCGCCGGATCGCGAAGTCGTCAACCCCGGCCACCCGCGGCGATGCCGCGTCCGGGTCGGGGATGGCCATGACCAGCCGGAGCATGACCTGGCGCGACGCCGGAACCCACAGGCCGGAGGCCAGCCGGGATCCCGCCCGCCCGGCGAGCGCGACCGCGATGCGCCCGGGCACGCCGGCCAGCAGCGGCGTCTTCCGCGCGTAGCGGCTGGTCAGCCCGTCGACCTGCTCCGCGAACGTCTTGCGCCGGCAATCGGGGGCCGCGCAGAAAAACCGGCGGACGGGCCAGCACGATCTCCACCTGCCGGCCCCCGATCGCGGCATCGGCCAGCGTCCTGGAATAGCGGCTGTGGACCCGGCCCGACGTCACCCCGCACCCCGGGCACGCCGCCGTGGCCGCCCTCGCCCTGGCCATCACGAGCAGCAGCCCGGCCGCCACCGCGACCTCCTCGACGACCACCCCGGCCAGGTGCGGCAGCAGAACGCCCAGGTCAACCGAACCAGGGCACGACAAGAACACGTCGCCTTGCGACAATGACACCACGGGCTCCTGGAAGAACAGCAGGCTTAGACAACCGCTGGACTACCAGGGGCCCGCTCACTTCGCACCGCAGTACGACAACTATGGATATAAGCGGCGCGTCACAGCGCGCACCCCGTGGCCGGCACGGGCAGGCCGCTTCACGAAATTGGGGCCAGATCCGAAACAAGCCGTCCTAACCAGCCGGCCGTGGGCTCGAGGTTGCCGGGGGCTGGCCGATCGGGCCGTCGCCGGGCGCCTGCCGGCGGCGCCGCGGGCCGCCCGGGCGCACGTGGGGAAACATCCGGCGCAGGCTGCAGATGCGTTCCGGTGCCCAGATTGCGGGTGGGTGACCGGGCACCGGCTCGGCTGTGTCCCGGAGCGGCTCGGTAGTCCGCCCGACGGATTGGCTCCTGCGACCGCCGTGGCCAGGGGGAACGGCGGTATGGCCGGTAGTTCACCCGATAGCCGCCGCGGGCCGGGCGGTCCTAGCGTCAAGGTATGTCACACACCACCCGAGCCGGGGCCCGCCTTGTGGTGGCCGGGCGCCCGCAGCTGGCCAGGATGCCCGCGCTGGTCCCCGGCCCTGGCTCCGGTGCCCTCCGCCCGGGTCCTAGCCAAGCAAAGAAAACGACAGGAAGCAGGCACCATGAAACACAGGACAGTAATCACCCTGGCGGCGGAACCAGCACAGGCAGGAGGCCGCGCGGCTGCCACGGCTTCCCGCGAGTGCGGCACACCCGCTGGGGCACGAAGCAGGCGAAGCCTTTTCTTATGCCCATGCAGGCCACGCCGCCTGAGGTGCTCCACGATTCCCGGACAGGAGATCCAATAGCAGGGTCCGCCGTCCCGTCACCCTGATGCACCGTCGCCAGTCAGGCCATGGTCGTCACTGCATCAGAGCCCGCGACGACGTTGCCGCAGAGCAGACGCCAACACCCTCCACTGCCCGACACGGGTTCGCGACGGGACCTCGGTTCTAACATCTTGTCTAACAAGCCGTTAGAATCTGGATACACGGGATCGTAAAGGCTCAGGCCCGGAGGCCGGTGAGGTCGCGGGCGATGATCGTCTTCATGATCTCGGAGGTGCCGCCGTAGATGGTCTGGACGCGGGCGTCGGCGTAGGCGCGGGCGATCGGGTACTCGGTCATGAAGCCGTAGCCGCCGAACAACTGCAGGCACCGGTCGAGCACCCGGTGCTGCACTTCGGTGGCCCAGAGCTTGGCCTTGGCCGCGTCGACCGCGGTGAGCTCGTCCGCGTTCAGCGCCAGCACCGCCTTGTCCAGGTAGGCCTCGAGCACGTCCACCTCGGTCACCAGCGAGGCTAGCTCGAACGCGGTGTTCTGGAACTCCGCGATCGGCTTGCCGAACGCCTTGCGCTGGGTCGTGTACTCCACGGTCCACTCCAGCGCGGCCCGGGATGACGCCAGCGCCATGGCCGCGATCGACATCAGCTCCCGCGGCAGGCGCTCCATCAGGTGCACGAAGCCGCCGCCCTCGCGTCCGAGCAGGTTGGTCGCGGGCACCTGGACGTCGTCGAAGAACAGCTCGGCGGTGTCCTGGGCCTGCAGGCCGATCTTGTCCAGCTTGCGGCCCCGGCTGAAGCCGGGCATGCCGCGCTCCACGACCAGCAGGCTGATGCCGTGCGCACCCGCCTCGGAATCGGTGCGCGCGACCACGATGACCAGGTCGGACTGGATGCCGTTGGTGATGAACGTCTTGGCGCCGTTGAGCACCCAGTGATCGCCGTCGCGGACCGCGGTGGTGCGGATGCCCTGCAGGTCACTGCCCGCGCCCGGCTCGGTCATCGCGATCGCGCCGATGCACTCCCCCGACGCCATCGCCGGCAGCCAGCGAGCGGCCTGCTCCTCGGTGGCCAGGTCCACGATGTAGGGGATGGCGATGTCATCCTGCAGGCCGAACCCGGAGCTCAGCGACGTCGCGCACACCTTGGCGAACTCTTCCATCACCACGCAGCGGAAGCGGAAGTCCGTTATCCCGGCTCCGCCGAACTGCTCGGGGATGAGGTGGCCGATGATCGCCTGCTTGCCGGCCGCCAGCCAGGCCTGCCGGCCGACCAGGTGCTCCTCGTCCCAGCGCTGCTGGTTCGGGGTGACCTCACGCTTGACGAAGGCCTGGACGACCTCGCGGAAAGCTTCGTGGTCTTCTTCGTACAGGCCTCGGCGCATGCCTATTGTCCCTTCCAGACCGGAGCGCGCTTCTCGGCGAACGCCCGGGCCCCTTCCTGCGCGTCCTGCGAGGTGAACACCGGCCCCATGATGCGGGCCATCTCGTCCCAGCGTTCGGCGGCCGACCAGTCGGCGCCGCCGTTGGAGATCTCCTTGGTGGCCATCAGCGCCAGCGGCCCGTTGGCCGCGATCTTGCCGGCCAGCTCGATCGCCGCGTCGAGCGCCTGGCCGTCGTCCACAACGCGGTTGACCAGCCCGATCTCGTAAGCCCGGCGGGCGTCGAACGGGTCCCCGGTGAGCAGCATCTCGAGCGCGAGCGCGCGCGGGATGCGCCGCGCCAGCAGCAGTGCCCCGCCGGCGCCCGCTACCAGCGAGCGCTTGACCTCGGGCACGCCGAACTTGGCCGAAGTCCCCGCGACCACCAGGTCACAGGCCATGGCCAGCTCGAAGCCGCCGGCCAGGGCGTAGCCCTCGGCCGCGGCGATCATCGGCTTACGCGGCGGGGTCTGGGTGATGCCGGCCAGCCCGCGGCCGGGGAACGAGGGTGTCTCCCCCTTGAGAAACGCCTTGAGGTCCATGCCGGACGAGAACGTGCCGCCCGCGCCGGTGAGCACGCCGACCTGGAGCGCCGCGTCCGCATCGAGCTCATCGACCGCGTCCCTGACTCCGACCGCGACCGCCCCGTTGATGGCGTTGCGGGCCTGCGGCCGGTTGATGGTAATGACCTGCACCGCGCCGCGGCGCTCGACCAGTACCTCGTCGCTCATCACGCCTCCACCCTGCTGGGGAATACCTAATACAGTAAGATAATTGCATCAAACCGGCCAACGCGGCGTCCTTTGCGCCCTGGCCTCGGGCGCTGCTGAAACCCGCCAGCCGCACGCCCGGCCAGCGTAACAAGGCATCTCGGCCCGGCCTTTCCGCAGCCCCCCGCAGGGCGAAGCCGCCAGCAGCAAGCCCCGCCCGGTGCCAGCGTGCATAGTGATCCTTAAGTGCCCGGTGGTGCGTCGAGCCCGGAAATAACGGGGTGGATCCGGGTTACCGGGTTGATTAGGTGCACTGGGGACCCCCAAATCCACCCCATAACCCAAATCGGCAGCGGCCGGTCGGTACGGCGCGGCTAGGAGCGGCCGGGGAGGGTGGCTAGCTTGCGGAAGTCCCAGCTGGTGATCTTGGTGGGAGTGATGCGGAGCCAGGCATGGCGGCCGTCGTGGTACATGGTGCCGCCGTGGTACTTGCCGGCCATGAGGCGTTCGGGCTCGGCGAGCTCGGGGGTTTCGGGGGACTCGTCGCCCTTGCGGGGGACCGGGCCGACGGGGACGGCCTGGCCTTCGATTTCTACGCCGTGGAGTTCGTCATAGTGGTGGCCGCCGTCGATCACGGCGGAGACGCGGGGGTCGCGTTCTACGTCGGTCCAGCGCTGGCTGCGGGTCAGCGAGTAGACCCACAGGTCGCCGCCGGACCAGATGAACCAGACGGGGGAGTTGTGCGGGCCGCCCGGGCCGACGGTGGCCAGCCGGCAGGTCCGCTCGGCGGTCAGGTAGGCGTCGAGTTCTTCGGTGGTCATCGCGATCACCCGGCTCCGGCGCTGCTCTCGCATCACAGATTTCTCCCTTTCTTCTCCCGGCCTTACAGTACGGGGGCCCCGGGCCGTGCGCACTACGCGGTAACGTCTCGGCATGGGTGAGTCAGCATGGGGAATCGCGGTTGCCACCGTCACGCAGGCCGGGGCCCCGCTCAGCTACTGGTATCCCGATCCTCGCCTGGGGCCGCCCGGTCCCGGTAGTGCGGCTGATCAGGGCCCGGCCGACGAGCGGGTCGATCCGGTCCGGGGCGTGCGGATCAGCCGGCAGGTGTGCGTGACCGCCGACCTGGACCAGCCGCCGGCCGATGCCGCGGACGCCTACTTGCGCTTGCACCTGCTCTCGCACCGCCTGGTGCGGCCGAACTCGATGAACCTGGACGGGATCTTCAAGATCCTGCCCAACGTGGGCTGGACGTCGTTCGGGCCAGTGGCCCCCGGTGAGCTCAGCGCGGTCCGGGAGCGGGCGATGGCGGCGGGCGTTCATCTCGAGGTTCGTTCGGTGGACAAGTTCCCGGCGATGCTGGATTACGTCGTGCCCAGCGGGGTCCGGGTGGCCGACGCGGCCCGGGTCCGGCTGGGCGCGCACCTGGCGGACGGCACCACCGTGATGCACGAGGGTTTCGTGAACTTCAACGCCGGGACGCTGGGACCCGCGATGGTGGAGGGCCGGATCAGCCAGGGCGTGATCGTCGGGGCCAACACCGACGTCGGGGGCGGGGCCTCCATCATGGGCACCTTGTCGGGCGGCGGTACTCAGGTCATCGCGGTCGGGCAGCGCTGCCTGCTGGGCGCGAACTCGGGGCTGGGCATCTCGCTGGGCGACGACTGCGTGGTGGAAGCCGGGCTCTACCTGACCGCCGGGACCATCGTGGCGCTGCCGGATGGCGGGCGGGCCAAGGCGCGGGAGCTGAGCGGCCAGGCTGGCCTGCTGTTCCGGCGGAACAGCGTCACCGGGACGGTGGAGGCCATCACCCGCACGGGTACGTGGGGCGGTCTCAGCACCGACCTTCACGCCGGCCAGTAGGCAGGCAGGCCGGCCGGCCGGCGGACCAGGGTGCAGGTCAGGGCCGGTCCCGGGGTGGGCGGCCCCAGCGGCGGCGCAGGCGGTCGGGCCCGCGGCTGGGGGGGTCGGCGACGCTGGCCTCGATCATGGTGCGGATGGTATGCCCGCAGCGGCCGCAGACCGAGCCGGCTCCGCACGCCTCGGCGACCTTCTTGGTCGTGCGGGCGCCGGCGTCGATGGACTGCTGGACCGTATGGGTGGTGACACCCAGGCAGAGGCATACGTACATCGCAGTTCAGTCCTCGGGGACCTCGATGGCCTGCACGAGGTGGCCGACGAACAGGGGCGGGTAGGCGCCCTCGCCGGCCTCCGACATGAACGCGGCGGCGGCGTCGGGGTGACGGATCCACTCCTGCGCCTGCTGTTCGGTGGCGATCTGGAGCAGGATCATCACCTCGGCCTGGTCGTCCACGGCCCGGTAGATCCAGAAGCGGCGCACGCCCGAGGCGGCGATCCGGTCGGCCGCGGCGTGCACGCGGTCGCGCATCTCTTCCAGCTGGCCGACCGGGGCGATCGCGGCCACCATCACGGTGCCGGCCGTTGCGGCCGGGACGGCGGATCCGTCCGGCGAGCCGAGGTCGAGCTTCTCCACCACCTCGCCGACGAACATCGGCGGGAACTCCTCGACCCCGGCCCCGTCGAACCAGGAGAACATGACCGGCGACCGGAGCAGCGCGTCGACCGGCCCGCGGTCCCGGAACCCGATGGTCACGAAGACGCGGCTGGGGTCCTCGAGCGAACGGTAGACCACGATGTGATGGGCGCCGAGGCCGGGCAGCCGGCGCACATCGCGGGTCAGTCCGGCCCACCAGTGGTCGAAATCCGGCACCTGGTAGTCGGCGGCAAGAACCAGGGACATCGCAGCGTCGCCCATCAGGTCGGCAAGGATCGGATGACTGTACGGTATAGGCTCCGGACACCCAGATACGGGAGGGGACGTACATGCTCGGGGACGCTGAAGTCCTGCAGTTGCTCAACGAACAGCTCACTAGCGAGCTGACCGCCATCAACCAGTACTTCCTGCACTCCAAGATGCAGGACAACTGGGGCTTCACCGAGCTGGCCGAGCACACCCGGGCCGAGTCCTTCGACGAGATGAAGCACGCCGAGGCCCTCACCGACCGGATCCTGCTCCTGGACGGCCTGCCGAACTACCAGCGCCTGTTCTCGGTGCGGATCGGGCAGACCATCCGCGAGCAGTTCGAGTCCGACCTGGCCATCGAGCTGGAAGTGGCCGAGCGGCTGCGGCCCGGCATCATGCTGTGCCGGGAGCGCCACGACTCGACCAGCGCGATCCTGCTCGAGAAGATCATGGCGGACGAGGAACTCCACATCGACTACCTCGAGACCCAGCTGGAACTGATGAACACGCTCGGCGAGCAGCTGTACCTCGCCCAGTGCGTGGCCCGGCCGCCGCACTAACGCCCTCGCCTGGCAGGCCCCGCTTGCGTAAGGCGGGCGCTGACTGAGAAGTTGGCACCATGGAAGACGAGCTCAGCCCGCTGGATTACCTGCTGCACCGCGGCGAGGCGTATCCGGCCACCCGTTCGGCCTTCCTGAACCTGGAGATCCTGGACGGGCTCGCGGACTGGGGGCGGCTGCGCGACGCGCTGGACCGGGCCAGCCGGGTGGTCATCAGGATGCGGCAGAAGGTGGTGGTCCCGCCGCTGCCGACCACTCCCCCGCGCTGGGTGACCGATCCGGACTTCGACCTGGACTACCACCTGCGCCGGGTGGCGCTGCCCGCCCCGGGCACGCTGCGCCAGCTCCTCGACCTGGCCGAGGTCACGCTGCAGTCGCCGCTGGACACCTCGCGCGCGCTGTGGGAAGCGGTCTACGTCGAGGGCCTGGAAGGCGGACGTTCCGCGCTGCTGACCAAGCTCAGCCACGCGATCACCGACGGGCTCGGCGGCATCGCGCTGTTCGAGCAGGTCTACGACACCGAGCGGGACCCGGAGCCGCGGCCGATGCCGCCGGTTCCGGTGCCCCGCGACGTGACCGGCGAGGACCTGCTGCGGGACAGCATCAGGAACCTGCCGCAGACCACGCTGACCGCCGGCCGCCGGTTCCTGGCCGGCGCCGCGGCCGCGGCCGTCCGGCTCGCCACCCAGCCGGGGCCGGCCGTCACCGAGGCGCTGGGCTTCGCCGAGTCGGCGCGCCGGGTGCTCGTCCCGCAGCCGGCCGAGACGTCCCCGCTGCTGCGCCGCCGCAGCCTGGTCAGCCGGACGATCGTGCTCGAGCTGCCGCTCGCCGACCTGCGCACCGCGGCTAAGTCGGTCGAGATACCCGGCGGCGGCACGGCATCGGTCAACGACGCCTACCTGGCGGCGGTGTGCGGCGGGCTGGCCCGGTACCACGAGGTGCTCGGGGTGCCGGTCGACGCCATCCCGCTGGCCCTGCCGGTCAGCCTGCGCGGCGCGGACGACCCGGCGTCCGGCAACCGGTTCACCGGGATCACGATCGCCGCGCCCCTCGGCGAGCCCGATCCGGCCGAGCGGATGCGGCTGGTCCGCGAGCAGGTCATCGCGCGCCGGGGCGAGCCCGCCATGGACATCATCGGCCGGCTGGCCCCAGCGCTGGCGTTCCTGCCCGACGAGGCGCTGCACGAGGTCGTCGACCGGATCCCCCCGCCGGACGTCCAGGCCAGCAACGTGCCCGGCTACGCCCAGGAGACGTTCCTGGCCGGAGCGCGGGTGGAGCGGCAGTACGCGCTCGGCCCGCTGCCGCGGGTGGCCATGATGGCGATCCTGGTCTCCCGGGCGGGCACCTGCACGGTGGCCTTCCGTTATGACACGGCGTCGTTTACCGCCGCCGATCAGCTCGAGAAGTACCTCCAAGCCGGGTTCGACGAGATCGTCGCGGTGGGGCGGAAGGCCACCCGTTCGGTACCTAAGAAACGGACGGGACCGAACGCGGCCCGCAGCGGAGAGCGGTCCTCGTGACGGCGCCGCAGGGGCCGCTGCGGCTGCCGGGGTCGGTGGCCGACGTGGACGCGAGCCCGGAGGGGCCGGGCACCGGCGCCTTCTTCGACCTGGACGGGACGCTGGTGGCCGGGTTCACGGTCGCGGCCGTCACCCGGGACCGGCTGCGCCGCCGCGAGATCGGGGCGGGCGAGTTCCTGCAGATGATGCAGCTGGCGGTGGAGTACCGGCTGGGGCGCAGCCAGTTCGAGAACGTGATCGCGGGCGCGGTCGGCTCGACCAAGGGGCGGCTGGCCGAGGACGTGGAAGAGGTCGGCGAGCGGATCTTCGCCCAGGGCGTGGTGGACTTGATCTACCCGGAGATGCGCGAGCTGGTGCGGGCTCACCAGCGCCGCGGCCACACCGTGGTGCTGAGCTCGTCGGCGCTGAGCATGCAGGCCGAGCCGGTAGCCCGGTATCTCGGCATCGACCACGTGGTGTGCAACCGGTTCGTGGTCGACGACGACGGGGTGCTGACCGGCGAGGTGCAGCGGCCGGTGATCTGGGGCGCCAGCAAGGCCACCAGCGTGCAGAAGTTCGCCGCCGAGCACGGGGTCAACCTGCGGACCAGCTACTTCTACGCGGACGGGGACGAGGACGCGGCGCTGATGCACCTGGTCGGCAACCCGCGGCCGGTCAACCCGGGGCCGCGGCTGACGGCGGTGGCGCAGCGGCGGGGCTGGCCCATCCTGCGGTTCGGCAGCCGGGGCGGCGGCGGGCCGCTCGGCCGGGTCCGCAACCTGGCCGCGATCGGCTCGCTCGGCCCGGTGGCGGCCGGGGCGCTGAGCCTGGGCCTGCTGACCAGGAACAAGCGGATCGGGCTGAACTTCCTGACCCGGACCTGGCCGGAGACGGTGCTCGCGCTGAACGGGGTTCGGCTGAACGTCCTGGGCGAGGAGAACCTGACCGCGCGACGGCCCGCCGTGTTCGTGTTCAACCACCGGAACAACTTCGACATCTTCATCGTGGCCGCGCTGGTGAAGGACAACTGGACCGGGATCGCCAAGAAGGAACTGGCGTCGAACCCGCTGGTCGGGCCGCTCGGGAAGCTGATGGACGCCGCGTTCATCGACCGGGCCGACACCGCCTCGGCGGTGGCCGCGCTGGCGCCGATCGAGGAGGCGGCCCGCAAGGGCCTGTCGATCCTGGTCGCGCCCGAAGGCTCGCGGCTGGACACCCAGTCGGTCGGGCCGTTCAAGAAGGGGGCGTTCCGGATCGCGATGGCGACCGGGCTGCCGGTCGTGCCGATCATCATCAGGAACTCCGAGTCGGTGGCGGGGCGGAACTCGACCACGCTGCACCCGGGGACGGTGGACGTGGCGGTGCTGCCGCCGGTCGATGTTTCCGGCTGGACGTCGGAGAACCTGGCCGAGCGGATCGAGGAGGTTCGCAGCGCTTATGTGTCGCGGCTGGCCGGGTGGGCTTCCGACGGGCGTCCCTCGTGACGGCCGGCACCGCCGCTGACCTGCGGGAGCTGCTGGCGGACGGGGCGGGGGCGGTGGTGCTCACGCAGGCGGCCACGCCGACCGAGGCGCGGCTGATCCGGGAGCGGATCGCGGCGTCGGGCGGGACGGAGCGGCCGCCGGTTAACGTCGAACGGATTCCGGCGTCGGTGCTTTCCGGTGACGATACTCAGCTGGTGCCGGTGCGGGTGGCGTGGCTGCCGGAGGAACACGGCGGGCGGCGGGCGGCGCGGCTTCACGACGTGCTGCCGGGGCATGATCCTTACCATCCCAGCGAGCGGCAGCAGCGGCGGATCCTGGCGCGCCAGCCCGGGCGGGCCGCGGTGCTGGTCGGCGAGCCCGCCACCGTCGGCTCGCTGCGGCGGCGCTGGGCCGAGACCACCGGCGGGGACGACTTCGCCGGGTACGTGGCCCGGCGGGCCACGCTCGCCCTGGACCAGGCCGAGTACCGGCTGCGCGGCCCCCGGTACAAGACGCCGAGCCTGGTCAAGGACGAGATCTTGTCGTCCCGGCGGTTCCGGGCCGGGCTGCGCACCGTCTCGTCGGCTTCGGCGGCGCCGTCGCTGGAGGAGGCCGGGGAGATCCTCGCGGAGCTCGCCGCGGGCTGGAGCCGGCGTCTCATCGACATCATGCCGACCGTCGGGCGGCTGATCTTCCAGCGGGGCTTCGACCCGCAGATCGATTACGACATTTCGCAGGTAGAACGGCTCCGGGAGGCGATGGAGCGGTACCCGGGCATCTTGCTGTGGTCGCACCGGTCCAACCTCGACACGCTGGTGCTGGCCGCGGCCCTGCAGGAGCAGGGCATCCCGCCGGCCCACCTGTTCGCCGGCATCAACATGGCCTTCGGCCCGATGGGCGCGATCATGCGGCGGGCCGGGGTGATCTTCATCCGCCGCTCTACGGCGGACGACCCGCTGTATAAATACGTGCTGCGCGAGTACGTCGGCTACGTGCTGGAGAAGCGGTTCAACCTGTCCTGGTCGATCGAGGGCACCCGCTCGCGCACCGGGAAGATGCTGCCGCCGCGGCTCGGCCTGCTGTCCTACGCGGCCGACGCCTACCTGCAGGGGCGGGTGGATGACATCGCGCTGCTGCCGGTGTCGATCACGTTCGACCAGCTGCACGAGATCGCGGAGTACGCCGAGTACGCGCGGGGAGCGGCCAAGAAGCCGGAGGGGTTCAGCTGGCTGTACGGGTTCATCAAGGCGCAGGGGGCGCGGCACTACGGCAAGGTGTACGTGCGGTTCGGCGAGCCGGTGCTGCTCGGGGATTTTCTCGGGCCTGCTGGCGGTCCGGTCGCCGTTGACCCGGCGGCGCGGCGGCTGGCGCTGCAGAAGACCGCGTTCGAGGTGGCGTGGCGGATCAACCAGGGGATGCCGGCTACCGCTACGGCCATCGTGACGACGGTGCTGCTGGCGATGCAGGGGGCGGCGCTGACGTTTGGTCAGATACGGCTGGGGCTCGGGGATGCGCTGGACTATCTGGAGAGTCGTTCGGTCCCCCGGACGGCGTCGGCGCAGGTACTTGCTGATGCCGCTGCGCTGCGGGCGACGCTGGATGCGCTGGTTTCCGGTGGCGTGGTGACGCTGGTGCGGGACGGCCGGGAGCCGGTGTGGCTGATCGGGCCGGAGCAGCAGCTGGCGGCGACGTTCTACCGGAACTCGCTGATCCACTTTCTGCTGGATACGGCGCTGTGTGAGCTGGCGGTGCTGCGGGCTGGGGAAACTTCGGGGGCGTCGGATGTCTTGGGTGGCGATCCGGTGGTGGCGTTCTGGGATGAGATCGCGCGGCTGCGGGATCTGCTGAAGTTCGAGTTCTATTTCAAGGACCGCGAGGAGCACCGGCGCCAGGTGGGCGAGGAGATGGCCCGGCACGACCCCGGCTGGGAGGACCGGCTGCGGGCGGGCGAGGCCGACGTGCTGCTGGGCGAGATGCGGCCACTGGTCTCGCACATCATGGTGCGGCCGTTCGTCGAGGCCTACCGGATCGTGGCCGACGTGCTAGTGAACGACGACGTGGCGGCGTCGAACGAGGACTCCGAGGTGACCAGCCGCGCACTCGGGCTCGGGCACCAGTACGTGGCGCAGCGGCGGCTGCGCAGCTCCGAGTCGGTCTCGGTGCTGCTGTTCCAGACGGGGCTGCAGCTGGCCAGGAACCGGGGGCTGCTCGAGTCCGGTTCTGGTTCTGGTTCTGGCGCCGGGCCTGGTGCGGGCCTGGCGGCGCGGCGGGCGGATTTCCTGGCCGAGCTGCGCCACCTGGTCCGCCGGCTGGACCGGATCGAGAACCTGGCCATCAGGCGCTACATCAGGGACGCGGTCAGCGTGATCCCGGCCGACTGAGGCCGGCGTCCGGTCTCCGGCCGGGACGGCCTGCGCTGGGCCGGCGGCGGCCTGGGCCGGTGGGGCCGACGGGGTCGGTGGGGCCGGCGG
>JAJKHX010000063.1 GCA_021154785.1 Nocardiopsis sp. | reverse complement strand
CGCCCCCGAGCTGTACCAGCGGCTGGTCGCGGACGCGGTGGCGGTCACCCGGGCCACCCGGGAGCACCCGGACGTCCGGCAGGGCAGCAGCGTGCGCGGCGCCATCGACCTCACCCTGGTGGCGGGGCAGCTGCTGGAGCTGCGAGGCCCGGGGGAATACGCAGAGCTGGTGTACGACGCGATGGTGGTCGCGCTGTCCGGGCGGATCTTCCTGGACGAGACCGTCGACACCACGCCGGAGGCGGTGCTGCGGCAGATCTGGGAGGACCAGTTCATCCTGACGCCCGCCACGGCGGCCCCCGGTTGAAGGACAGTTGAAGCGGACTCGCCGCTGCGAAAACCAGCACGGCCCCAGGCTCCGCTCAAACGCCGCCCCAAGCAGCTCGACGCCGAGCCCCGGCTGCTCGAGGCCGCGCCGGCCGGGACGGGGGGCGCCGGCGGCCTGGTCGTGCCCGGCCGCAGCGGCCGCGGACACCGGCGCACGCCCCCGCCCGGCAGTGCCGCGCCCACGGTGACCGGCGATCAGGGCACGCTGGCCACCATCGCCGACGGCGAGCTCACCGCGGACCCGGAGACCGTCCGGCGGGCCCGGCAGATCGCCACCCGGCTGGCCATGCCCCGGCCGCGGCGCGATCCCAGCGCCCGGCGCGGCGCCGGCGAGCTGGCCAGCCTGCGCTACCGGGACGGCTCGGACGACATCGACCTGGACCGGACCGTGGCCCAGCTGGTCGAGCACCCGCTGCCGGACGAGGACGACATCTTCGTGCGGGAACGGGTCAGGACCCGGCGCAGCGTGCTGCTGCTGGTCGACGTGTCCGGCTCGATGCGCGGCGAGCGGATCCGCACCGCCGCCGCCACCGTCGGCGCGCTGGCCGCCGAGCTGAGCCGCGACGACCTCGCGGTGGTCGCGTTCTGGTCCGACGCCGCGATCCTGGGCCGCCTGGGGCAGTATGTCCCGCCACCGGTGCTGCTCGATACGATGCTGCGCATCCCGGCTAAGGGGCTGACGAACATCGCCTTTCCGCTTCAGGTCGCGGCGCGCGAGCTGGCCCGGGTGCCGGCCCGGGACGCCCGGGCCGTGCTGCTCTCGGACTGCGTGCACAACGCCGGCCCCGATCCGCGCCCGTTCGCGGCCCGGCTGCCGCGGCTCGACGTGCTGTTCGACACCGCGGGCGAGCAGGACGCCGACCTCGCCCGCGACCTGGCCCGGCTCGGCCGCGGCCGGCTACGCCGGATCGGCGCCTACACCGACGTCGCGCCCGCCCTGAGCGCGATCTTCACCAACTGAAATCGACTGAAGGAGCACCTCACGTGTCCGTTGTCGTCGTCGCCACGATCATCCCGCTGCCCGAGCACCGCGACGCGGTTATCGCCGCCTTCACCGAGACCATCCCCGCGGTGCACTCCGAGGACGGCTGCGAGCTCTACGCCCTGCACCAGAACGATGACCGGCTGATCATGGTCGAGAAGTGGGCCAGCGGCGAGGCGCTGCGCACGCACAGCAAGGGCGCGGCGCTGGCCGCCATGAGCCCCAAGATCGCGGGCAAGACCGCCGGGCCGGCCGATGTCGTCGTGCTGCACGCGGTACCGGCCGGGGACCAGGCCAAAGGCCAGCTGTGACCGATGTCCCCCGGGTCGCGCTAGTCACCGGCGCGGCCCGCGGCATCGGCGCCGCCACGGTCGCGGCGCTGGCAGCGGGCGGCTGGCGAGTCGTCGCGACCGACCGCTGCGCCGGCGACCCGGCCCTGCCATACCCCATGGGCACCCGGGCCGAGCTCGACCAGGTAGTGAAGGCAGCCGGGAAAGAAGCAGTCGCGGCCGAGGCCGACACCAGGGATCCGGACGCGCTGGCCGCCGCGGTGCGGCTGGCCGAGGAGCGCTGGGGCGGCCTGGACGCGGCGGTCGCGGCCGCGGGCGTGATCGCGGGCGGGGTGCCGGCCTGGCAGGTCCCGCCGGAGCAGGAGCAGGCGGTGCTCGACATCGACCTCGGCGGCGTGCTGACGCTGGCCCGGGTGGCGGTGCCGGCCCTGCTGCGCCGCCCGGAGCCGCGCCGCGGCCGCTTCCTGGCCGTCGCCTCGGCCGCCGCCACCCGCGGGCTGCCCATGCTCGCCGCCTACTGCGCCGCCAAGGCGGGCGTGGCCGGTTTCATCCGGGCCCTGGCGACCGAACTCGGCGGCACCGGCGTGACCGCCAACGCCGTCAGCCCGGGCTCGACCGCGACCCCCATCCTGGACGAGAGCGCGCGCCTGTACGACCTGCCCGCGGCGGGCGCGTTCGCCGCGCAGCAGCCGCTCGGGCGGCTGCTCGAGCCGGCCGAGGTGGCCGCGGTCCTGGCCTTCCTGGCCGGGGACGGCGCCAGCGCGATGACCGGCGCCGTCATCCCGGTCGACGGGGGCCTGGCCCTGTAGCTACTCCGCTGTGCTTACTCTTCCAGGGCGGCGTCCAGCGTGATGTCCACGCCGGTGAGCGCCTTGCTGACCGGGCAGCCCGCCTTCGCCGCCTGGGCCGCCGCGGCGAACTTCTCGGCACTGAGGCCGTCCACCTCGCCGCGCACGGTGAGCTTGATGCCGGTGAGCTTGAACCCGCCCGCCGGGTCCGGGCCGAGCGACACGTCGGCCTGCACGTCGAGCGCCTGCGGGGTGCCGCCGGCCTGGGCGACCTCGTTGGACAGCGCCATGGCGAAGCAGGCGGAGTGGGCGGCGGCGATGAGCTCCTCGGGGCTGGTGAAGCCCCCGGCCTCATCCGCGGCCCGCCGGGGGAAGGACACCTCGAAGGTGGCGAGCTTGGAACTGGTCAGCTCGACCTTGCCCCCACCTTCCTGCAGGGTCCCGGTCCAGCCGGTGCGTGCGGTACGAGTTGGCATCGGTACTCCTCATTCGTCTTCGGTTCAGCGTCGTCCCAACCCTAGACCGCTACCGGCCGGGGTGGTCACGTAGGTTGGCTTGCATGACGGCGGAGAATAAGCATGACCACGACCTGGCGCCCACGATCTTCGTCCTGTTCGGGGCGACCGGGGACCTGGCCAAACGGATGGTCTTGCCGGCCTTCTACCGGCTGAGCCTGGAGGGCCTGCTGCCGCGGCAGTGGCTGCTGGTCGGCAACGGCCGCGGCGACGTCGCCCACGAGGACTTCCGCCAGCACGTGCACGACGTGCTCACCGAGTTCGGACCGAAGCCGGAGCCGGCCCAGTGGAAGCCATTCGCCGAACGGCTGTGGTTCGCCGGCGGCGGCTTCACCACCGACAGCCCCGGCAGCCTGCTCGACGACCTGGCCAAGGCGCGCACGGCGCTGCGCGGAGAACCGCAGCTCGTCCATTACCTCGCGATCCCGCCGGTGGCGTTCGAGGAGACGACTAGCGCGCTCGGCCAGCACGGGCTGGTCAAGGACGCCCGGGTGGTCTACGAGAAGCCGTTCGGTACCTCGCCGGAGAAGTTCCGGGCGCTGGACAAGGTGGTCCACTCGGTCCTGGACGAGCAGCAGGTCTACCGGATCGACCACTTCCTGGGCAAGGAGGCCACCCAGGACCTGCACACGCTGCGCTTCGCCAACGGCCTGTTCGACGCGATGTGGAACCGCCGGCACGTCGAGTCGGTGCAGATCGACGTGCCGGAGAAGCTCGGCATCACCGACCGCTCGGTGTTCTACGACGCGACCGGCGCGGTGCTCGACATGCTCGTCACGCACCTGTTCCAGGTGGCCGCCGAGGTGGCGATGGAGCCGCCGGCCAGCCTGGGCGCGCTGGACCTGCAGGCCGCCCGGGAGAAGGTGATCTCCTCCTTCCGCACGCTCGACCCGTCCGAAGTCGTGCTCGGCCAGTTCACGGGTTACCACGACGTGCCGGGGGTGGCGGCGAAGTCGAGCATGGACACCTACGTGGCGGCCCGGCTGTGGATCGACACCCCCCGCTGGCGCGACGTGCCGTTCTACCTGCGCACCGGCAAGCGGCTGGCGCAGAGCAGGCAGCGGGTCAGCCTGATCCTGCGCGACCCGCCGGGGCCGCTGGCCGGGAAGCTGCCCGCCGAGTCGAACGTGCTCTCGTTCTCCCTGGCCGGCGACGGCGATATCGACCTGTCGCTGCTCACCAAGAAGCCCGGTCCGGGCCTGGACCTGGACCGCGGCACCGCCGCGCTGCCGCTGTCCGGCCTGGTCGGCGCGAACCCGCTGCCGCCGTATGTGCGGCTGATCCACGACGTCCTGACCGGCGACCGCTCCCTGTTCACCCGCCCGGACGGGCTGGCCGCGGTGTGGAACTCGGTCGGCCCGCTGCTGGAGAACCGGCCGGAGGTCGCCCCCTACGCACCGGGTTCGTGGGGGCCGGCCGAGGCCCGCGAGCTCATCGCGCCGGGGCGGTGGCTAGTGGGGCAGTGATGCCGAGCTGCGCCGTCAGGGTGGCGTGATCCCAGAGCACGCGCACGGAACTGATCTTCATCCGGTGGAAGCCGACCACGGCGATGGCCAGCACCTCGGCCCGCCGGAAGGTCGGCTCGGCTCCGGGTAGCAGCCAGGGCAGCTCCCGGTCGTGGGTGAACGACACCGTCGTCTCCTCCACCAGCCGCCACCGGTCCACCGTCCGGGAGATCCGGTTCAGGGTCAGGTCGGCGGGCAGGTGCGGCAGGACCTGCCCGGCGTAGAAGTGCTCGACGGCGGGCCGCCCGGACGCACCGGTCATGGCCGGCCGGTGCACGACCGACGGCTCGGCGGTCATCGGCACGAGCGCCGCCGCCAGGTCGCGCCGCACCAGCAGCGCCTCCCGGTGCGCGTCCCACGCCCCCTCCAGGTCTCGCATGAACTGGGCGATGGCGGTGGTCACCCCTACAGACCTACCCACTCCGCCCGCCCCCTGCCGTCTCACCAGAAGACATTTACCCCAAACGGGTTTTCGTTTCCGCCCCGCTCCCCGTCACCGCGCCATTACCTTCGCCAGTGACGCACCCGGCACGTTCTCGTCCACCGGCGAATGTCGGAACCCCCAGGTAGCGTGGGGCGCGTGCTCGAGTCGTTCCATCCCGCCGTGCGCCGCTGGTTCGAGGGCCGCTTTCCCGATGGGCCGACTGAGCCGCAGGCCGGCGGGTGGCGGGAGATCGCGGCGGGGCGCCACACGCTGATCGCGGCGCCGACCGGCTCGGGCAAGACGCTGGCGGCCTTCCTGGTCTGCATCGACCGCTTCTACCGCGCCCGGGACCAGAGCTGCGCCCACGACCTGTTCTGCGGGCACGATGTCCAAGCCGATGCGGAGGCGCCGGCGCCGGCGAGCGGGCCGCAGGTCGTGTACGTGTCGCCGCTGAAGGCGCTGGCCACCGACATCCAGCAGAACCTGGAGGCCCCGCTGGCCGGGATCGCCGCGGCCGCCGCCCAGCTCGGGCTGGCCGCGCCGGACATCCGGGTCGCGGTCCGGACCGGTGACACGGTCGCGGCCAAGCGGGCCGCCATGCTCAAGCGGCCGCCGGACATCCTGATCACCACGCCGGAGTCGCTCTACCTCATGGTGACGGCCGAGCGGAGCCGGTCCATGCTGT
>JAJKHX010000062.1 GCA_021154785.1 Nocardiopsis sp. | reverse complement strand
GGCAGCGTGTCGCTACCGAACCTCTCGAAGCCGTCGAGAAGCGTCAGCAACGGCACCGGGACGCCGTAGTGCGCCTCGACGGTCTGCTGCTGGCGATCCGACAGCATGACGACCGCCGGGCGGACCTGCGGACCTGACAGCGAGCCGATCCACGCCTGCTCTTTTGACGCGTCACCAGCGAACGCCCTCCAGGAGTCGTAGAAACCGAACGTGACATTGATGGCGGCGTTCACGTCGGGTGTCCGCTGGAAATTGGACCAGTTGTCGAGGTCACGGAAGTAGGCGATGTGGACCGACGGATCCGGCCGGAATGCGCCGGTCGTCAGCGAGACCCGCGCCGGAGGGGCCCCGGCAGCGACGTCCGCCTCGTTGCTGACACGGGCGACCTGGTTTCCGGCGGCCGGCGGGCCGAGAGGGGCGCCCGATTCGTCGACCGTCACGAAGGCGGGCCCGGCACCCCCCTGGAACAGCACGCCACCGGCCTGGCGGAGCGCGGGCATGGAGACGAAGGCAATGGTCAGCAGGTCCGCTGGGCCGCCGTTCCATAGCTGCCCGAGATCCCTGAGCACGCTGGTGTACGCCTGGTTGAAGCCGGCCGACACCGTGTTATCAGCCGGCGTGACCATGTGCACGGGCGGCATCTTGACCTCGTCGCCGGTGTAGCCGAACGGGCTCGTCGGGTTGAGCCTGTGACCATGGTAGATCTCGCCGAACCGGTAGAAGTGAGCAAGCTCGCCGGGGTGGTCCTTACTCTCGAATGGTCCCGCGTCCGTCCCCTCGCCCTGACGCGTGATCAGCGCGATGGCGGCCTGGACGTCATCGAGGCTCTGAACGATCAGGGAATTCCCGAATGGCGCAGGCGCGTCGACGCTACCGAAGGCATCACTGAGGTCAACCTGCCCAGCCGCCGAGATTGGCGGGGAGAGTCTCGCGAACGTCTTGAACAGGTCGTCATAGAACTGCCCGATGAGCCTGGAGCCGGACGGAGTGAAGTCCGGGTCATCGAACAAATGCTCCACCGGCTCCTCGATGGCCATGAACTTATTGAGCACCAGCTCGCGCGTGAGCGGCGCCAGTCCTACCTCCAGGCCGGCGTGGATGTTCACCGGGAGCTGCGCCGGATACTGGGGTGCCTTTTCCAGGATCTGCGGATGGCCGCCGATCGAGGCGAGCATGTTGCAGGCGATGCCCATGTGCAGCATCTCTTCCTGGACGATCTGGCTGATGGCAGCCTGGACGCCCGCGGGGTCGGGGCCAGCGGGATCAGTGACCGGGCTGCTCAGGTCGATCGACCATTCCGCGTACAGATAGGGCGGGATCGTGCTCATCTCGAGCTGGATGGCCGCCTGCAGGGCTTCCGTCAGCCACGCGATATCGCGCTTCTCCGCTGGGACTGTCATGAGCCGTATGAGCGCTCGCATGCCGCCTCCTCGGGGCTGGAACCTAAGGCTGATAGATGGTCTCGAAACGTGGTCAGCGAGGTCACGCATCCCGCTTCACCGCGAGGAAGCTCGCGGTGAAGCCGGCCTTGGCCAGGGTGGCGCCGCTTCCGTGATCCTCCGCGCGGAGCACGGTCCCGGCGATGGTGAGCCGCTGGCTGATCCCCGTCTCCCAGTGGCGCAGGACGACGCCGTCGTAGTCGTAGTGAAAGTCCGCGATGGCGCTGCCCGCACGGCCCCGGCCGGTGAAATTCAGGTGCGCAGGTGACCACGCCGACACCTGGCCGCTGACATCCATGACGGCCGGGTCCGTGCCGGGTGCGGCGGGAAAGACCAGGGTGCCGGCCACGATCCCGTCAGGCTGCACGGCCAGCCGCAGCTCCAGCTGCGCGAACTTGAGCTTGCCGAAGTTATCCACGGGGTCGGGGAGGTCGAGGAAGCTCCGGTAGGTATAGGTCCCGGTCAGCTTCCCGGCCTCGGCACCGGCCTGTTCACCGGGGTCGCGGCCGGGCGACGGCAGCGGGTCCTCCAGGCACCCTTCATCGATCCACTGCTCGATGAAGGCGATGTCCTGCGCCACGACCGGGTCAAGCCCGGCAGGCATCCGGGGAAAACGTGCGTCCGGGGACGGGTTCGGCAGGTCGGTGCCGAAAGGCGTTTCGCCCCTGAGTGCCTTGACGAGGTTAGAGGACGCTCCCTGACCAACCGTGATCACCTGAAGGGCGAACACGTTCCTGGCGACGAGCTGGTCGCGTGTCAGTCCTCGCCAGAATGCTCCGTGAGCGCCGATGCTGGCATCCGGGCCGCCGATCGCGTTATCCAGAATCTGGATCACGCGCTCAAACCGGTTCATGAGAACCCCCCTTGATAGATCAGGTGCGTCTTTGACGGGCTAAGGTGCCCGGCCCGCAGGCCAGTGCCCGGGCATGATGCAGGACGTCCTGGACGTCCCACTGCAAGCGGGTGAAGGTGACCGCGATCCTGCCCTCGGGGTCGAGTACGAACAGCTCGATACGGTGCCTGTTCACCAGCGCTGGCCCGAAGTTCACGCCGAGCCCGAAGTATTCCTGCAGCGTGCCGAACCCGGTCTTCGTTCGCAGGAAGCGGTCGCTGTCACCGAAAATCACTCCCCGGTTATGCCCGTACGCGCTCAGCCTGGACGGCAGGTCATAGCCCGGGTCGTAGGTGATGGCAGCGGTGCGCAGCTGACCCTGCCATCCTTCCTGCCGTAGCGCACGCTGCAGCCGGGCCAGCTTGGTGATGCTCAGCGAGCATTTGTTCGGGTTATCGCACCTGGTGTAGAAGAAGACGACGATGGACGGCCTTCCGGTGAAGAACCCGCCAAAGGTAACCGGACGCCCGTCCTGGTCTTCCAGCTCGACGCCGGCCGGGACGGCGGCGCTCGTCCGCTCGGCCCGGGCATATCCGCCTCCGGCGAGACCCGCGCCGGCTTCCTCCGCGGCACAGCAGCACGCACCGGCGTCACCGAGCTCCGCCACGATGGCGTCCAGGGCCGCCCGCGCGGAAGCGGAGAGGACGCCCCGGTCCTGCCGCAGGGCCTCCAGCGCGGGCAGGGCGGGGCGCGCGTGCTCGCCCAGCCACGCGAAGGTTTTCATGATCTCTTCGATCGCCGTGGTGCGGTCCGGCACGGGCCATCGCGGCTGGTAGCTGCCGAACGACACGGCATCGTCGCAGTACTTGATGTTCTCGATGGCCTTGAGCAGGAACGGGACGGCGTCGCTGGCGGGACTGCCGAGGCCGCGTACGGCCCGCGCCGCGGCGGCGACGAGATAGGCGTCGCGTCCTCTCTCCAGCTCCTCGAGAACATAGGGGATGGCCGGATCCGGAAGTCCGGCTTGCTCGAACGCCGCCATGAGGTAGCCCCGCATGCGGATCGTCGCGTTCGTGCTCCGGCCCGCGTACAGCGGGATCCGTTCCGGCAGCAGCTCTGCCAGCGAGTCCCGGCGTCCCGGATCGCTCTTGACCGCGTCCGCCAGGGCCGCGATGCGCTCCTCGGGAGTGTTCTGGTCAAGGTCGTCAGGCAGCTTAGGTGCACCCCCTCCGGTCCGCTGCACGCCTGCCGGCGAGCGGCTACGTACCGTGCTTGGCCAGGTAACTCATCGTGGCCTGCCTGACTTGCTGCGATGCGGAATCGGCGCGCAACTGCTCGATACGTCCCGTCAGCTCGTCATCGCGGCTCAGCGCTTCCGGGTTCGCGAAGTGCGTCAGCGCGGTGATCGACATGGCGCGGAGCTGGTCGTCCTCGTCATCGTCGAGCACGATCCGCCGGGCCTGCTCCTCGAACCGAGCCGGAGCCGCTGATTGCAGCCCGATCGCGCTGACCCTCCTGACGTCACCGTTTTCCTGCTTGTTGCTGAGGAGCGTGAGCAGCAGGTCGGCGGACGAGGGGTCCGCGGCCAGCAGGCGCACGGCCTCGGTCCTGGCCGCGGGGCTGGGCGGATTCTCGACGATCCGCCTGAGCAGCGGGAAATACTCGGCGTGGATGTCGTAGCCCAGGTACTGGATAGCCTTTTCCGCCGGGACCAGGGCGGCCGAACGACCCTCCAGGCCGTCGATCAGGCGTCGCTGGACGTACTCGTCCTTCTCGCGTGCGAGGATGCCGATAGCGCGCTGGCGCAGCCCGGCATCCGGGTCGTCGATAACCGACCTGAGCGCGGCCAGGTAGTCCGGGCGTTTTCCAGGGAAGGCCACCATCCGGAAGCTGATCTGCTGCAGGGTGTCGAGGACCGCCGTCCGCAGATCGGCCGGGCGAGCGGCATCGAGCAGTACCCCGGTCAGAGCATCAATCAGGTCCGGCTGTTCGTCGACGGCGCTGCTGATGACCTGGAGCGCGGCGGATCGCAACGGCTCGTCCGGCTCGCCATCACGGAGAACGGCGATCGCCGCCGTGAGATCGTCCTCGGTCGCCGGTCCCGGGCTAGCGGCGGCCGCATGAGGTTCCGCGCCCCGCCGGGATCTCGCCAGCAGCTCACGGAAGCCGGGCTGGCCCGCGGCTTGCTCGAGCTCCGCCGAAAGCTGCCTGCGATACTCCGGGATATCCATCCAGCATCACCTCAAATCTGACGGATTACGAGGCGGCCGGGAATTCGAACGGCACATCATCATAATCGAATCCTAGGCGGGTCGGCGGTGTCAGGACTCCCTGGTAATCGATAAGCGCGCCGACCTCGGGACTCAGCCCTGGTGCACTGGTGAGCGGCGAGGGCGCGAGGGTGCCTCCGGGAGCTGTGGGCGGACGCGGCGGCGTTGTGACCTGATTCCATGGCCACATCGTGTCGTCCAGGTTATGTCCCACCCTGTTCGCGCCGGGATCCCCTGCTTTTCCTTGGGCGGGAAAGGTGTCGGTGCTCTCCACGTCGAAGCGCTGAAAATGCCATTGCCATTTTGCCCAGAGCCGATCCACATTGGCGTGCAGCAAGAAGAAGAGCGGATCCTTTACGGCGGTGGGGATGCTGGAGATGGACCCGCCGAAACTGGTGTGCGCCGTGCCATGCGGGTTGCCTTCCAGTTGCCGGAACGCCTCGTACTGAGCGTCCTGGCCGCCGAGCAGCAACGTGGAGGCCTCGGAGAATACGTTGGCGTGCTGTGTCTGGGTGTTGAAGCGGACCGGCCGGACGATACCCGGAGTCCCGTCCGTTACCCAGAACTGAAGCGGATTGACGGCGCTGAACTGCAAGGTTCCATGCGGGTTCGGGACGCCCATGAAGTCCCCGGTGAACAGGCTCGGTGCGGGCTGATCGAAGCGCCAGTAGGGCATGGCGATGCTCGGGTCGATCGCCTGGAGTTCCCGTTCCAGGTCCAGCAGGAAGTTACGGTGCCACGGCAGGAAACCGGTCGATCCGTGAGCCTCGGGACTTCCGGCTTCGGTGTGCACGTTACGGAAATCGCCGTACCTTCCCCGGCCACGGTCGTTGAACGTGGCCAGGGCGGTCAGGAAGCGGTCGCGTTCGGCGTCCGAAAGGGTCGCTGCGTTCTTGCGGATGCGGACCATCAGCGGAGTGACGCCGAGCACCTCGCTGGTATTCGCGTCGACGACCTCGACCGCAGCATCCCCATCCGCGCTGCTGGGCCGCTGGAACACACCCGCGATGCGCAGGTCCGCCGGCTCGCCGGTGACCGGCAGGGAGAGCTCTATTTCGGCCTGCCCGGTATTGGTAGCGGAAGTGAAGAACTCGACCTGGCCGCCCTGGGCCGCGTTCTGGTTACGCAGCCGGACGGTGACCGGGTCCGTTGCTCCGGTCGTATCTGCCAACTGGACCTGGACGGGAACCGGCGCCCAGCCGACGTACCTGGCGGCCGGACTCGCGTTGCTGTTGAACGTGATCTCGGACCTCACGAGAGCACCTCCTCGCCAGGAGCGGGCTCGGTGAGCGGCTTCATCTCCGGCAGCGCAAGAGGGTCAGTTTCCCATGCTCCGGCGCAGGCAATTATGCTCATGCCGTTCCCCCCCAGAAACGCGAAATCCGGTATAGGGAAGGTCCCATACGCTCACGAGAATGTCTACCCATTAGCCTCTGTGCATCCGGCGAAAGGTAGCACTGTGACGTGATGCCATTAGTGCTCCTGCTGTTCTCAACCGCGTCTGGACGCTGGCCCGGGACGGCTGGCTTCGAGTCCGACCGCGGTCGGCGCCGCTGCCGGCCTGGCATCGCCGGGGTCGAGCCGGGGAATGGCGGAGATGCTGATGCTGTTCCTGCGGTCGGGGGGCCGGGCAGCCGAGGACGTGAATCGGGGACAATGGGCACAGCCATCCTGCTGGGGGTTCTGGCGAGCATCTGCACGGCCACGGCCTCGGTGTGCCAGCGCATCGGCGCCCGGAACACCGAGACGGCTGGCTTCGATGCGTGGCTTCTGCTGCGCCTGGCCCGGCAGCCGGTCTGGCTGCTCGGCGTGGCCAGCATGATCGGCGGGTTCGTTCTTCAGCTGAGCGCGCTCCGGTATGGCGCGCTGGCCCTGGTCCAGCCCATCCTGGCGCTGGAGATGCTGTTCGTCTTCGGGTACCTGGCTGTGGCCGGCGCCGGCCGGGTGAAGGTGCGGCGCCGCGACTGGCTGGCGGCGGCGGCCATGTCGGTGGGGATCGGCGTGTTCCTGCGCCTGGCGTCGCCGTCGGGCGGACGGCTGCATGCCCCTGGTTCCGCCTGGCTGCTGGCCGGCCTGGTCACGTCCGGCGTCGTGCTGGCGGCCGTGGCCTTCGGCTCCGGAAACCGTTCCGGCGCGTCCCCGTCCCGCCGGGCCGCCGTGCTCGGGGCAGCCACCGGGATTTCCTGGGGCTTCGTGGCGGCTGTCATCAAGGAGCTCAGCTCGCACCTCGGCGAGGGCCTCGGCGCCATCTTCTCCAGCTGGTCGGTTTACGTGCTCCTCGCCGCCGGAGCGGCGGCGATGCTGCTGGCCTCGCACGCGCTGGCGGCCGGACCGCTGGCCGCCTCGCAGCCCGGGTTCACCATCCTCGACCCGCTGTCAGCGGGCCTGCTCGGCGTGTGCCTGTTCGGCGAGCACATCCGGACCGGCGTCTTCGACCTGGCGGGCGAGGCACTGGCGCTGGCCGTCGTCTTCGCCGGCGCCTCGGCGCTGAGCCACAGCTGCCTCATCCTCGGCGAGGACGGGAACCCGTCCTGCCGGCCCGACGAGTTCGCGGCGCCGGCCCAGCGCAAGCAGCTCGGCGCAGCCGAGGACGAGAGCACCCGGCGCCTCGCCTAGTTACTCCCCGGCCGAAAATCACTCGCGTCCGGGCGGGCTGGATACGACAATGCGTGGTGCAGAGGGCCGGTGCGGCCCCAGGGATCGGGAGGAGTCAGCGATGCGAGGAGCGTCCGTGTCCATCGAAGAGCTTTCGCAGGCCTATTCGGAGGATGTGGCGCGTGCTTCGCGGAGTACTGAACCTGGGGATCCTCGCCCATGTTGACGCCGGCAAGACAACGCTGACGGAGCGGCTGCTCTACTGCGCTGGTGTCATCGACGAGCCCGGCAGCGTCGACG
Organism: Nocardiopsis sp.; assembly: GCA_021154785.1. GTDB lineage: Bacteria > Actinomycetota > Actinomycetes > Streptosporangiales > Streptosporangiaceae > Palsa-504. The sequence goes on along the minus strand of JAJKHX010000062.1, from coordinate 20,372 downwards.
AGGGCACGACGCGGACCGATTCCCTGGCGCTGGAGCGCCAGCGGGGAATCACGATCAAGTCGGCCGTCGTCTCGTTCACCGTCGGCGGCACGGCCGTCAACCTGATCGACACGCCCGGCCATCCGGACTTCGTGGCTGAGGTGGAACGGGCGCTGAGCGTGCTCGACGGCGTCGTGCTGGTGGTCTCGGCCGTCGAAGGCGTTCAGCCGCAGACGCGCGTCCTGTGGCGTGCCCTGCAGCGCCTGGGTGTCCCGGCGCTGTTCTTCGTGAACAAGATCGACCGCCGCGGCGCGGGCTACGAGCGGCTGCTGCGCGATATCGGCGGCCGGCTGACGCCGGCGATCGTCCCGATGGGCTCAGTGAGCGGCCTGGGCACGCCCGCGGCCGCCTTCGTCCCGTCCGGCGACGACGACCAGGCCTTCGGCGCGCAGCTGGCCGAGGTGCTGGCCGATCACGACGACGCCGTCCTCGGCGCCTACCTCGACGACACGCAGGCGATACCCCGCGACTGGCTGCTCGGGAAGCTGGCCGGGCAGGTCGGGGATGCGCAGGTGCACCCGGTGTACTTCGGGTCGGCAATCACGGGCGCCGGCACCGACGCGCTCATGCGCGGCCTGGCCGGCCTGCTGCCGGTGGCGGGCGGCAACGCCGACGGGCCGGTCTCGGGCCGTGTCTTCAAGATCGAGCGCGGAAGCGCGGGTGAGCGGACCGCTTACGCCCGCATGTTCTCCGGCACGATCACGGTCCGGGACCGCGTGCGGTTCGGCGGCGGCGAAGGCCACGGCCGCGACGGCAAGGTCACGGCGATCAGCGTCTTCGCCGACGGCACGGCCGAGCGCCGCGACTCGGTGAGCGCCGGCCAGATCGCCCGGCTGTCGGGCCTGGCGCAGGTGCAGGTCGGCGACGTGATCGGGACGGAGCCGGACGACGCCGCCCAGCGGTACTTCGCGCCCCCCACGCTGGAGACGGCCGTGGTCGCCCGCGACCCGCGGGACAAGGCGCGGCTGCACGCCGCCCTGACCCAGCTGGCCGAGCAAGACCCCCTCATCGACGTCCGCCAGGATGACATCCGGCAGGAAATCTATGTCTCCCTGTACGGCGAGGTCCAGAAGCAGGTGATCGACGCCACCCTGGCCGCCGACTACGGGCTGGCGGCTGACTTCAGGGAAACGACGCCGATCTGCGTCGAGCGGCCCGTCAGCACCGGCCGGGCGGAGGAGATCCTCTACGGGCCGGGGAACCCGTTCCTCGCCACGCTGGGATTCCGCATCGACCCCGCCCCGCCGGGCTCGGGCATCCGGTTCGGGCTCGAAGTGGGACATCAGGCGGTGCCGCTGTACATCTACAAGAACATGGAGAACTTCGCGGCCGCCATGGAGCAGTACGTCACCGAGACGCTGCGGCAGGGCCTGCACGGCTGGCAGGTCACCGACTGCGCGGTGGCGCTGGTCCGGTCCCAGTACAGCGTCCCGGACGGGCCTCCGTCGACCCGCGGGCCGCTCAGCGGCCCGCAGGACTTCCGCAAGCTGACCCCGCTGGTGGTCATGGACGCGCTGAAGCGGGCCGGGACGGTGGTCTGCGAGCCGATCCACCGTTTCCGCCTGGAGGCCCCGGCCGATACGCTCAGCGCCCTGCTGCCGGCCCTGGCGAAGCTGCACGCCATCCCCGGGGTATCGGCGACCAGCAGCTCCTGGTGCGTCCTGGAGGGAGACATCCCGGTGACTCACGTGCACGCGCTGCAGCAGCAGATCCCGCCGCTGACCCGGGGCGACGGCATCCTGGAATCATCCTTCGACCGCTACGAGCCGGTCCGCGGCCCGGGCCCGGACCGGCGGCAGGCGATGTGATGCTCATGACACGCCCGCGCTGGGGGCAGCCGCTGCGACGGGCCGCCGAACTCGTCGCGCCGGCCCGCCTGGGCGCCAGTTTCCGCTGGCTGCTGGCTTCGTCGTGGGTCACCAACCTGGGGGACGGCATCACCTTGGCGGCCGGGCCGCTGCTGGTGGCGTCGGTGACGCGCGCTCCGCTGGCGGTGGCGATGGCCGCGCTGCTGCAGCGGCTGCCCTGGCTGCTGTTCGGCCTGTACGCCGGCGTGGTCGCCGACCGGCTGGACCGCCGCGCGATCGTCGTCGTCACCGGCCTGGTCCGGGTGGCGATCCTGATCCTGCTGACGACCCTGATCGTGACGCGCCACGTCAACGTCGCGGTCGTGCTGGCCGTCTTGTTCCTGTTCGGGGTGACCGAGACCTTCGGCGACACCACCACCGGCACCCTGCTGCCCATGCTCGTGGACAAGCCCGACCTGGGCATCGCGAACGCCCGCGCCATGACCGGCGTCGTCGTCTGGAACCAGCTAGCCGGGCCGCCCGTCGGCGCCGTGCTGTTCGCGGCCGGGCGCGCGCTGCCGTTCGTCAGCGAGGGCGTGTGCGTGCTGGCCGGATTGCTGCTGATCGTGCGGGTGCAGCTGCCGCCGCACGGTGCGGACGGCCAGCGCACCCGGGTGCATCACGACATCGCCGAAGGGTGGCGCTGGCTGTGGGCGCACGCCGCGGTGCGGACGCTGGCGATCACGATCTTCACCTTCAACGTCACCTTCGGCGCCGCCTGGTCGGTCCTGGTCCTGTACGCGCGCGAGCGGCTGGGCATGGGGGCGCTCGGCTTCGGGCTGATCACCACGGCGATAGCGGCGGGCGGCCTGCTGGGCACGGCGTCCTACGGGTGGCTGGAGCGGCACGTGCGGCTCGGCGTCATCATGCGCGGCGGGCTGATCATCGAGACGCTGACCCACCTCGCGCTCGCGCTGACCCGCTGGGCCTGGTTCGCGCTGATCATCTTCGTGATCTTCGGCGCGCACGCGTTCGTCTGGGGGACGACGTCGTCGAGCGTGCGGCAGCGGGCCGTGCCCGCCGAGTTCCAGGGCCGCGTCGGCAGCGTCTACCTCATCGGCGTGATCGGCGGCATCGTGATCGGGTCCGCGCTCGGCGGCCTGGCCGCCGCGGCCTGGGGCGTCACCGCGCCGTTCTGGTTCGCCTTCGCCGGATCGGCCCTGATCCTCGCGCTGATCTGGCGCTCGCTGCTGCAGATCGCCCACGACGGCGAGGCCGCCTAGGGCAGTGATCTTTCGCCGTTGACCTCGCCGGCGATAGTATTCGGACGACCGTTTGATAGATGTGAGGCCGGCATGCGTTTCGGTGTGGTGCTCCCGATCCAGGACGTCCAGGAGCCGCTGGATGTGCTGCTGGATCAGCTGCGGGCCGAGGTGCGGGCCGCCGACGAGGCCGGCTTCGACGCGTTCTTCCTCCCCGAGTTCCACCAGACCCGGGCCGGCGGGATCATCTCCCCGCTGCTCACCGGCGCGGCCCTGGCCGAGGGGACGCGGCGGATCCGGGCCGGGCAGGCGGTCGTGCCGGGCCCGCTCTACCACCCGGTGCGGCTGGCCGAGGACATGGCGATGCTGAGCTGGCTGACGCGCGGCCGGGCCCTGCTCGGCGTCGGGGTCGGCCACCTGCCCGCTGATTTCGAGCTGTACGACGTCGACCGCGGCACCCGGTTCGGCCGGATCCGGGATCTGCTCGACGTCGTCGACGCGGCGTGGAGCGGGGAGCCGTTCGACGTCAGCGGCCAGTACGGCCGCTGGCGGGGGCACGTGACACCTGCCCCGTTCGGTAATAAGCGGCCTGAGCTGATGATGGGCGCGCACGGGCCGCGCGGCCTGGAGCTGGCGGGGCAGCGGGCCGACCTGTGGCTGAGCGACCCGCAGCGGCACGTCGACGTGGTCGCCCGGCTGGCCGGGCGGGTGCGGTCCGCGGCGGAGGCGGCCGGGCGGCGGGTCGCGATCGGCATGTTCCGCGACGGGTGGATTGGCGACTCGCGCGAGGCGTGCGAGAAGCTGTGGCTGCCGCACGCGCTGGCGGTACACCGGCTGTACTTCAACGTCGGCGTCTACCGGGCGGAATTCGAGCCCTGGGTGGGGCAGGTCCGGTCCCGCGCCGACTTCACGGCCGAGCTGGTGGCGCCAGGCCGGCTGCTCTACGGCGACGGCGCGGACCTGCGGGCCGAGATCGCCGACTGGCGCGACCGGACCGGGATGGAGTACCTGGCCGTGCGGATGCGGCAGCCCGGCGGGCCAGGTCACGAGGCCACCCTGACCGCGCTCGCCCGGTTCGGCGAGGAGATCATCGGGCCGATGGGAGAAGGCGCGCAGTGACGGGACTCAGCTTCGAGCTCACGGCCGAGCAGGAGCAGCAAGATCGCCCAGGCCGGCCTCATCGGGCCAGGTACCGGCCGTAGCGGTTGATAGTCTCCCGTATCGTGCCTGCCAGACGACCTTCCGCGGAGCCGCTGTTCACGCCGCCCCGGATCGTGGCCGAGGCCGCCGGCCCGGCCGGAACCCTTATCCTGCGGTCGGCTGAGCCGCTGGGCGCGTACCCGGCGACGGTCGTGCACAGCATGCGGGCCTGGGCCCAGGCCGAACCGGATCACCTGCTGGTCGCCGAGCGGGAGCCCGGCGGGGCGTGGCGGGGCTGCGGGTACGGGGCAGCCGTCGCCGCGGCGGACGCGATCGGGCAGGCGCTGCTCGACCGGGGGCTCGGGCCGGGCCGGCCCCTGCTGCTGCTGTCCGGCAACGGCGTGGACCACCTGCTGCTGACGCTGGGGGCGATGAGCGCGGGCGTCCCGGTCGCGCCGGTCAGCGTGGCGTACTCACTGCAGAGCCACGATCACGCGCGGATCGCGGCGATCGCGCAGCTGATCCGCCCGGGCGCGGTGTTCGCCGAGGACGCCGGGCGGTTCGCCCCGGCCCTGGACGCGCTGGCCGCGGTGCCCGCCATCGTGAGCCGGGGCCGCAGGCCGGGAGCGGACGTCGTCGGTGACCTGGCGCGCACCGTACCGGGCTCGGCCGTCTCGGCGGCGTTCGCCAGCCTGAACCCGGACGCCGTGGCCAAGATCCTGTTCACCTCCGGGTCGACCGGGACGCCGAAGGGCGTGCTGAACACCCACCGGATGCTGGCGGCCAATCAGCAGATGATCCGCCAGGCGTGGCCGTTCCTGGCGGCCGAGCGGCCGGTGATCGTGGACTGGCTGCCATGGAGCCACACGTTCGGCGGCAATCACAACGTGAACATGATGCTCACCCACGGCGGCACGCTCTACGTCGACGCCGGGCGGCCGGCTCCGGGCATGTTCGCGCAGACGGTCGCCAACCTGGCCGAGGTGCCGCCGACCGTGTACTTCAACGTCCCGGCCGGCTACGCGCAGCTGGTGCCGGCCCTGGAAGCCGACGCGGAGTTCGCGGGGAGGTTCTTCTCCCGGCTGCGGCTGATGTTCAACGCCGCGGCGGCGCTTCCGGCCGGCCTGCGCGACCGGCTGAGCTCGCTGGCCCGGGAGACGACCGGGCGGGTGATTCCCGTCACCGGATCGTGGGGCGCGACCGAGACCGCGCCCGCGGTCACGTCGGCGCACATGGACTTCACCGACGCCCGGTGCATCGGCGTGCCGCTGCCCGGTGCGGAGGTCAAGCTCATCCCGGCCGAGGACGCCTACGAGATCCGCGCCCGGGGGCCGATGGTGACGCCCGGCTACTTCGGGCGGCCGGACCTGACCGCCGCGGCGTTCGATCAGGACGGGTTCTACCGCACCGGCGACGCGGCCGCGCTCGCCGATCCCGGCGACCCCAGCGCGGGCCTGGTGTTCCGGGGCCGCCTGGCCGAGGACTTCAAGCTCGCGACGGGCACCTTCGTGCGCGTCGGGGCGGTCCGGACGGCGCTGCTGTCCGCTGTTCCGGTCCTGTCCGACGCGGTCCTGGCGGGCCAGGACCGCGACTTCGTGACCGCGCTGGCCTGGCTGAACGCCGCCGAGGCGGCCCGGCTCCTCGGCGAAAATGTTGGCGCCGGCGACATTGGCGCCGATGGCGAGCTCGTCGTGCACGCGGGCCTGCACGAGCTGCTCGCCCGGGCGCTGGCCGGGCACAACGAGACGGCGGGCTCGGCGGCCCGCGTCGAGCGGCTGCTGATCATGGCCCGCCCGGCCAGCCTGGACGCCGGCGAGATCACCGACAAGGGCTACGTCAACCAGCGCCGGGTGCTGGCCTGCCGGGCCGCGCTGGCGGAGCTGCTGTACGCCGACCCGGTCCCGGACGGCGTGATCGTCGCGGGAAAGACGGCATGATCCGCCGTCCCGCCATGTCCGGCATCGTCGGCTTCCGGCGTCCCCCCGTCCCCGGCGCGGCCGGCTTTCGCCGCGAGGAATTCGAGGCTGTCTCGCGGGCATCCCCGGTGATCTTCTTCATCTGCCCGTACGGCACCTCCATCTCCACGGTGCGGTGGGCGATACAGCGGCTGGGACGCGACGGCTTTCACGTGGTGGCCTACGAGGCGGCTAAGGCCGTCTTCATGGACGGCGACCCGGAGATCCTGCCCGGTCTCATCGCCTCGGTGCGGGCCGACATCAAGGCGCAGATAGCCCGCCTGACATCGGAGGGCGTGACCGAGTTCGGCTTCTTCGGCAGCAGCCTGGGCTCGTTCATCTTCTACAACTGCGTCGGCGACGCGGTGCCCGAACTGCGCTGGGGCGTGTTCAACACCGGCGGCGACATCGCCCGGGGCATGTGGCGGCTCGACGGGGCCCGGCGGCAGCACGTCATGCGCGGCTGGTCGCTGGCCCGGCTGGAGGCGGCGTGGGCGGGGGTGCAATACCCGGAATTCGGGCACCTGGACGGCTGCCGGTTCGTCTTCGTCAGCTCACGGCGCGACAAGATAGCGCCGCTGGACAACATCGAGCCGTACCTGGGATCGATGCGGCAGGCAGGCGCCCAGGTCAGCGTGCTAGAGGTGCCCGCCATCGGCCACTTCTCGACCATCGTCGCGGGCCTGTGGCGAGCGCCGCGGTTCGTCGCGATGGTGCGGCCCGCGGTCGGGCCAGCGCCGGCGCGTTAGGCGGCGGCGAGCGCGGGCAGTTCGGTTCTTATGACTGACAAGGCCACGAGCGACCTCTGGTGGAAGAACGCCGTTATCTACTGCGCCGACGTGGCAACCTGGCTCGACTCTGACGGTGACGGGATAGGTGACCTCGCGGGCCTGACCCGGCGGCTCGACTACCTGTGGGGGCTCGGCGTCAACACGCTGTGGATGATGCCGTTCTACCCCTCTCCGCTGGGAGACGACGGATACGACATCACCGACTACTACGCCGTCGACCCCCGCTTCGGCACGCTGGGCGACTTCGTGGAGATGATCCGCACCGCGGAGAACCTGGGTATCCGGGTGCTGGTCGACCTGGTGATGAGCCATACGAGCGACCAGCACCCGTGGTTCCAGCAGTCCCGGAGCGACCCCGACTGCCGCCACCGGCACTATTACCGCTGGAGCGACACCAAGCAGGCCGAGCCCAGCGAGGTGGCGTTCCCCGGCGAGCAGACGGGCACGTGGAAATACGACGAGGCCGCCCGCCAGTGGTACATGCACCGCTACTACGACTTCATGCCCGACCTGAACGTCACCGACCCGGACGTCCTGGATGAGATGCACAAGGTTCTCGGCTTCTGGCTGGAGCTCGGCATCTCCGGGTTCCGGGTCGACTCGCTGCCGTTCATGATCGAGACGGTCGGCACCGACACCAAGGACCAGCCGGTCACCTACCTGCGATCGCTGGTCGAGTTCCTCGAGCGCCGTAGCGGCGACGCCATCTTCCTCGGCGAGGCCAACGTCAGCCCGGAAGAACAGCAGGGCTATTTCGCCATGGACGGCGGTGACGGCGTGCAGATGCTGTTCGACTTCCGCACCTGCGCCGCGCAGTGGCTCGCGCATGCCCGCGGCGACGCCGGGCCGCTGATCGACGCGCTGCGCAGCCGACGTCCCCATCCCGAGCAGGCCCAGTTCGCCAATTTCTGCCGGCATCACGACGAGCTGAACCTGGGGCTGCTCAGCGACGGCGAGCGCGACGAGGTCTTCGCCGCCTTCGCGCCCGAGCCCGGGCACCGGGTATACGGGCGCGGCATCCGCCGGCGGCTGGCCTCGATGCTCGGCCACGACCAGCAGCGGATCCGGATGGTCCTCGCCCTGACGATGGCGCTGCCGGGGACACCCGTCCTCCTGTACGGAGACGAGATCGGCATGGGCGAGGACCTGTCGTTGCCCGGGCGGCTCGCCGTCCGCAACCCGATGCAGTGGTCACCCGGGCCGGGCGGCGGCTTCACCGCCAGCGACACGCCGTACCGCCCGGTCCACGCCGACGGGCCGACCGGCTACCGCGCCGTCAACGCGGCCGACCAGCGCCATGACCCCGGTTCGCTCTACTCCTGGGTGGCCCGGGCGGTCCGGGCGCGCCGCGAGAGCCCCGAACTCGGCTGGGGTCAGTGGCGCACCCTCGACGTCGGCGACCCGCACGTGCTCGCCATCGAGACCCGCTGGCGCGAAAACCAGATGGTCACCCTGCACAACCTGTCAGACGAGCCGGTGAAGGTCCAGCTGCCCGCTGACCTGGACGAGCCGGCCGCAGGCGTCGGCATGCGGCAGGTGCTCGGTGACGCAGATCCGCCGTACCAGCCGGGTCAGGGTATCGTCCTCGGCCGGTACGGCTTCCGCTGGCTGCGCCGGGAGGCCTGACGGGCTCCGTGCCCGTGCTTGCTAGCCGCTTCAGCTGAAGGCAGGGATGCCGGTGATGGCCCGGCCCATGATCAGGATGTGGATCTCGTCGGTGCCCTCGTAGGTGCGGACGCCCTCGAGGTTGTTGGCGTGCCGCATCGGCGAGTAGTCCATGGAGACGCCGTTCCCGCCGAGGATGGTACGGGCCTGCCTGGCGATGGCGAGCGCGGTCCTGACGTTGTTGAGCTTGCCGAACGAGATCTGCTCCGGGACTAGCGTCCCGGCGTCTTTCATCCGGCCGATATGCAGCGCGACCAGCAGGCCCTTCTGGATCTCGAGGACCATGTCCACCAGCTTTTCCTGGGTGAGCTGGAACGACGCGATCGGCTTGCCGAACTGGCTGCGGTTCAGCGCGTAGTCCAGCGCCGCCTCGTAGGCATCGCGGGCCGCGCCCATGGCGCCCCAGATGATGCCGAAGCGCGCCTCGTTCAGGCAGGCGAACGGGCCGCGCAGGGCCGCCGCCCCGGGCAGGATCGCGTCGGCCGGTACCTCGACGTTCTCGAGAGTGATGTCGCACTGGATCGAGGCGCGCATGGCCAGCTTGGGCTCGATCGGGGTGGCGGTGAATCCCGGCGTATCGGTGGGGACCAGGAACCCGCGGATGCCCTCCTCGGTGCGCGCCCAGATGACGGCGATGTCGGCGATCGAGGCCAGGCCGATCCACCGCTTGGCGCCGTTGATGACCCAGCTGCCGCCAGCCTGGCGCGCCGTCGTGGTCATGCTGGCCGGGTCGCTGCCGGCTTCGGGCTCGGTCAGGCCGAAGCAGCCGATCAGCTCGCCGGCGGCCATGCCCGGCAGCCAGCGCTCCTTCTGGGCGTCGGTGCCGAACTTATGGATGGCGCTCATGGCCAGTGATCCCTGCACGCTGACGAAGGTCCGGAGCCCGGAATCGCCGGCCTCGAGTTCCAGCGCGGCCAGGCCGTACTCCACCGCGCTGCGGCCGGCGCAGCCGTATCCGGACAGATGCGAGCCCAGCAGGCCGAGGCTGCCCATCTCGGGGACGAGCTCGGCCGGGAACACCGCGTTCTCGTACCAGTCCCTGATGCGGGGCCTGATGCGTTCACGTACGAACGCCCGCACGGTGTCGCGCCAGGCGAGTTCCTCAGCCGACAGCAGGGCGTCGAGGCCGAGATAATCCATGGCCAGGGTCATGCGGGTCTCCAGTCATCAGGCACGGACGGCTCGCCGACTACGATGCCAGCTCCCCCGGCGTGCTCGTCACCTGGCCGTCCTCGTGGCTTCTTTAAGCGTTTGGTACCGCTCCTCCGCGGTACCGCTGGTGACAGCTTGGTGCTTCTTGCTGTTATCAACGTTGGGTAGTGGGCTAGACCGCGCAGCCGAGCTGTCAGCTGATCCCGCCTGGGCGCACTGTTGCCGGAGATGCGTGTGAGCATCCTCAGCCGGAGCGCGCAAGACGGTGGATGGTACCCGGCAACTGGGCTTGAACTGCGGTGACACCTGATGAAGGGGAGTCCGCACTCCCCGGCTGGCGCACGCTCGCGGCCCTGGCTGAAGGAGTCGGTGGCACCCCGGCTACCCAAGTGCGTAGCCAATGGCACACCCACTCCCTCGGAAATCCGCGCTTCTTGCTGTTATCAGCGGCGGCGCGGCGCGGAGCGGAGCTGGGCGCGGGGGCTGGGGGGGTTCGGGCCCGAGCGGTTAGGGGCGGGGGTCGGAGGGCGGGGGTGCGCGTTGACAGGCGGGGGCGCTGTTGTTAGGAGGTCCAGGCGGCGGCTACCTCGATCAGGCTCAGCTCGTTGGCGTGGATGCGGTCGGGGTCGACACCGAAGTGCGGCGGGTAGAGGATGGCCCAGTCCACGACGTCGGCGTAGCGGCGCAACTGGGCGGCGACGTCTTCCTGGGTGCCGAACACGGCCCGTTCGCCGACCATCGGCTCCCCCGCCGCGATCACGCCGGGCACGTCGTTCTGGGCGACGGCGGCGCGGGCGGCGGCCCGCTCGGCGGCGAACTGGCCGTCCGGGAAGAGCAGGTCGTAGCCCTTCGGGGTGGAGTAGAAGCCGACCTGGGCGGCGGCGTCCCGCCGGGCGGCACGTGGGTCGGCGCTGGCCGCGGCGACGATCTGGGTGGTCACCCGCAGCCCCGTCGCGTCGCGGTTCGCCCGGGCCGCGCCCTTGGCCAGGAGCGGGGCGGCGGTGTCGCGCAGGTAGCCGGCGGAGGCGATCGTGTGCCCGACGAACCCGTCCGCGCACTCCCCCGCCACCGCGACCATGTGCTCGCCCACGCCGGCGGCCAGGATCGTCATGGCGTCCGGCAGCGCGGTGCGGTCGTAGTGCGCCATCGAGACGCGGTCGAACCTGCCCTCGAAGCTGAACGGGCCGTGGCGGTGCGCGATCAGCCGCCGGATCAGCGCGATCCGCTCCCGGACCTGCGGCGCGGGATGCTGCAGCGGGGTCCCGTACCAGTCCTGGTTCATCCGGCGCGTGCTGCTGCCGACGCCGAGCACGAAACGGCCGCCGGCGATCGCCTGGACGTCGGCCGCGGCCGACGCGAGGGCCAGCGGCGAGCGGGCGAACAGCGGGGTGACGCTGGTGCCGACGATCGCGTTCTCGGTAACGGCCGCGAACGCCGCCGCGCGGGTCAGGCTGCTGCGGTTGTAGTAGTCGATCGACCACAGCGAGTGCACGCCGGCCCGGTCGGCCGCGCGGACGATCTTCAGCCCGTCGGCGGGATTCTCATCCATGATCACGAGGCCGACCTTCACGGGGGCTCTCCTTCCGTCGTGAGTGGTGAGTATAGATTCGGTCTGACGGCGACCACGGCCCCGGAGGTACCGCTAATGGGCAGGCTGGACGGCAAGATCGCGATCGTGACCGGAGCGGGCCGGGGCATCGGCCAGGCCATCGCGGGCAAGCTCGCCGCGGAGGGGGCGAGCGTGGTCGTCACCGACCTGGACGAGGCGAGCGCGAAGGAGACGGCGGCTTCCTGGCCGGGTGCCGTGCCGATCCGCCTCGACGTCACCGACCGGGAGGGCGTCCAGGCGCTGGCCGACCGGGTCGTGGACCAGTTCGGCCGGATCGACGTGCTGATCAACAACGCGGGGTGGGACAAGGCCAGCTCCTTCGCCGACTCCGACCCGGCCGACTGGGATCGCGCCATCGGGATCAACTTGTACGGCGTCCTGCACACCTGCAAGGCAGTGGTGCCGGTGATGGCCGGCCAGGGCGCCGGGGCCGTGGTGAACCTGGGTTCGGACGCGGGCCGGGTCGGATCCTCGGGCGAGGCGGTCTACTCCGCCGCCAAGGGCGGCGTGATCGCCTTCACCAAGTCGCTGGCCCGGGAGATGGCACGGCACCAGGTCCGGGTCAACTGCGTGTGCCCCGGCCCGACCGACACCGCGCTGTTCGCCGAGTTCGCGGGACCGAAGCTGCGCGAGGCCCTGACCCGGGCGATACCGTTCCGGCGGCTCGGCCAGCCGGACGACGTCGCCGGCATCGTCGCGTTCCTCGCCTCGGACGAGGCCTCCTTCATCACCGGCCAGACCGTCAGCGTCAGCGGCGGCCTCACGATGAGCTGAACCGCCCACACCCATCCGCAGACCAGCAGGGAGCACCGTGAAGTTCTCCGAGTATGAGCACCTCACCTTCGACCGCCGGGACAACGGCGTGCTGCTCGTCACCATGAACCGGCCGGACAAGTACAACGCCGCCAACGAGCGGATGCACGGCGAACTCGCCCGCGTCTGGGCGGACGTCTCCGCCGATCCGGAGACGAAGGTGGCCGTGGTCACCGGCGCGGGCAAGGCGTTCTCGGCCGGCGGCGACCTGGCCATGGTCCAGCGGATGGCCGGCGACCACGACCGGGTGGCGCACATGCTCAAGGAAATGAGCGACCTGGTCTACAACATGATCAACTGCGAGAAGCCGATCATCTCCGCGATCAACGGCGTCGCCGTGGGCGCGGGCACGGTGGTGGCGCTGATGGCCGACATCTCGATCTGCGCCCTCGACGCCCGGCTCGGCGACGGCCACGTCAAGCTCGGCGTCGCCGCCGGCGACCACGCCGCCATCTTGTGGCCGCTGCTGTGCGGCATGGCCAAGGCCCGCTACTACCTGCTCACCGGCGAGATGATCACCGGCGAGGAGGCCGAGCGGCTCGGCATGGTCAGCAAGGCCCTCCCCCGCGACCAGGTGCTCGACGAGGCGCTGCGGGTGGCGGACGCCCTGGCCGACGGCTCCCAGCAGGCGATCCGCTGGACCAAGCGGGCACTGAACAACTGGCTCAAGATGGCCGGCCCGATCTTCGACCAGTCCGCCGCCTACGAGATGCTCTGCTTCATGGGACCCGACGTGATCGAGGGCGCGGCCGCCCTCACCGAAAAGCGCGCCCCCCGGTTCCCCTCGGCTCACGCGGCGGACTGAGATGCCCTGGTTCCCGGAATTCGCCAGCGCGGTGGAGCTGGCGCGCAAGCAGACCCGCGACGCGGGTCACGCCGATCCGGTCGGGCAGTTCTTCGCCGCGCTGAACTCCGGCGACGCCCGCGCCCTGGAGACGGCGTGGCCCGGCGAGGTGGTGATCTACGACCCGCGCGCGGGCGAGATCCGCGGCCACCGGCACCTGCGCAAGTTCGTCAGCGACAATAATGCCTGGATGGCCGAGCACCATGTCCGCATCGAGACGGTGGCCTCCCTGTCGGCGGACGGCCGGGCCGTACTGGAGCTGCTGGCGCACGTGCCCCGCGACGACGTCGTCGTATCGTGGCCGGTGGCGATCGTGGCCGAATCCCCTGACGACCTGTCGGTGGTGTTCCGCACCTACTGCAGCCAGTGGCCGGTCGACGGGCGGCGGCACCTCCGGCCGCCCATCCTGCCGCCCGGCGACACGGACCCCGGCGATGTCGTCGGCCGCTACCAGGCCGCACTGGGCACCGGTGAGGTGGACGCGATCGTGGGCACCTTCGAGCCGGACGGGTACTACCGTGAGCCCATCGGGCCGCACCTGACCCACCGCGGCACGGCGGAGCTCCGTTCATTTTTTACCGAACGAGTCGGTGCGAGCGGTGGCATCGGCCTCCAGCATTGCGTGGTGACCGACGACGGGGTGCGCTGCGCCCTGGAGTACAACTGCGTGCGCTATGGCGACCAGGACCTGGTGCCCCAGGCGGGACTCGGCGTCTACGAACGCGGTCCCGACGGCCTGCTGGCCGCGGCCCGCGTCTATGACGACATCGAATTTCCCGCCCTGCCCGCCTGACGATCCCCGGGGAAGCCCATGATGACAGCACCGCTGGCCTCGCTGGGCCTGACGTGTCCCGTGCTGGCGGCGCCGATGGCCGGCGGCCCGATGAGCCCGGCCCTGGCGGTCGCGGCGGCGCGGGCCGGGAGCCTCGGCTTCCTGGCCGGCGGGTACAAGACGCCGGCCCTGCTGCAGCAGCAGATCGCCGAGGTGCGGCAGCAGGCACCGGCGTTCGGGGTCAACCTGTTCGCGCCGAACCCGGTGCCGGTGGACCGGGCGGAATTCCGCCGCTATGCCGCGGCCGTCCAGGCCGAGGCCGACGCCTATGGCCTGCGGCTGGAGGGGACCACCCCGGTGGAGGACGACGACGCCTGGTCCGCCAAGGTGGACCTGCTCGTCAGCGATCCGGTGCCGGTGGTCAGCTTCACGTTCGGCCTCCCGGACCGGTCGGTGATCACGGCGCTGAAGCGGGCGGGCACGCTGATCATCCAGACGGTCACCTCGGCGGCCGAGGCGCGGCTCGCCGCGGAGGCGGGCGCCGACGTGCTCGCCGTGCAGGCGCTGGGGGCGGGGGGGCACTCCGGCACGCTCACGCCGCAGCAGATCCCGGCAGCGGTGCCGCTGCCTGAGCTGACCGCCGCCGTGGCCGGCGAGACCGGCCTGCCGGTCGTGGCCGCGGGCGGGCTGTCCATGCCGGACGAGGTGGCGGCCGTCCTGCGGGCCGGCGCGGACGCGGTCATGGTGGGGACGGCGCTGCTGCGCAGCGACGAGAGCGGCGCGTCGGCCGTGCACCAGGCGGCCGTGGCCGATCCCGGGCGCGGCCCGACCGTGCTCACCCGGGCTTTCAGCGGGCGCCCGGCCCGCGGCCTGGAAAACACGTTCACCCGGAAGTACTCGGAGCTGGCACCGCTCGGCTACCCGGCGCTCCACCACCTGACCAGCGGGCTGCGAAAGGCCGCGACCGCGGCCGGGAATCCCGAGCTGGTCCACTTGTGGGCGGGCACCGGGTACCGCAACGCGACCACCGGGCCGGCCGCGGCGATCCTGACCGACCTGGCCGGCGCGATCTAAAACCGCGCGTCGCCATGACGCTCCGACCCGGTCCGGCATCTACTATCTATGTACGCAGGCAGTACGTAGATAGACAGTAGCCATCGGGGCCCGGCTGTCTATGCTGGCCGGTAACAGCACGGGAGGCGAGTTGCACGGGTTCGGTGACCTGGAAGCGGTGATCATGCACCGGGTGTGGGAGCACGGCCGCCCGGTGACCGTGCGGGAACTTTTCGACGAGCTGGCCGCGAAGCGGACCATCGCCTACACGACCGTGATGAGCACCATGGACAACCTGCACCGCAAGAGGTGGCTGGACCGGGTCAAGGAGGGCAAGGCGTACCGCTATACGGCGACCGCCAGCCGGGAGGAGTACAGCGCCCGGCTGATGCGGGAGGCCCTGGCCGGCGGCGGGGACGCCGAGGCGGTGCTGAGCCATTTCGTCGCGCAGATCGGCAGCGGGGAATCCGAGGCGCTGCGGTCGGTGCTGCGCAAGCTGCGGGTCCGGCGGCCGGGATGATCCCCGCGCTCGCCGTCTTCGGCTGCGCCATCGTCATGGCGTGGGTGCTGCCGCTGCCGCTGGGACGCCTGTCCCGGGACGGGGTCAGCCCGCGGCTGGGGCTCGCGGCCTGGCTGACCGCGATTACCAGCGTGCTGGCCCTGGCCCTGGCGGCGCTGGGGCTGCTGGCCCGGACGGTCGTCGGCGGATGGCCGTCGTTCGCGCGGACCGTGTGCGAGTCGGTGACCACCGGGGTGTGCCCGCCCGCGGTGTACCGCAGCGCCGCCTATGAGCTCGGGCTGGCGGCGGTAGCCTTCCTCGGCGGCATCACCTTGATCGTGCTCGGCTGCCGTTACGGCCGCAGCCTGCGCCGGGCCAGCCTCAGCACCCGTGAGCACGCCGAGACCGCCCGCATCGTCGGCCGCCGGGCGGCAGGCCCGGACGCGGCGTTCGTGCTGGACGCCGCCCCGCCCGCGGTGTACTGCGTGCCGGGCCGGCCGCCCACCATCGTGCTCACCACCGGCGCGCTCGCCGTGCTGGACGCGGAGCAGCTCGCGGCCGTGCTGGCGCACGAGCGCGCGCACCTGGCCGGACGGCACCACCTGCTGCTCGCGGTGACCCGCTCGCTGGCGGCCGTCGCCCCGGCGATCCCGCTGTTCACGCGCGGGACGGCCGAGGTGGCCCGGCTGGCCGAGATGCGCGCCGACGATGCCGCCGCCCGCCGGGCCGGCCGCGGGCCCGGTCACGAGCGGGAACGCCGTACGCTGCTGACCGCCCTGCTCGCCATGGGAGCCGGCGGGGCGGCCGCGCCGGTGCCGGCGTCCTGGCTGCCCGCCACCGGCGGCGTGGTCGCCGCCCGCGTCCGGCGGCTCGCCGAGCCACCAGCACCCGCCCGGCTGGCGGCCTACGGGCTGACGCTGGCCGCGGGCACGCTCGCGATAGCGGCCGTCGCCGTGCTCGTCCCGGTGCTCGCGGTCACCGGGATCTGACCGGCTCGGCCGCGCCGCCGGGTCAGTGCCCGCGGGCGATCCATTCGTCGAGGTGGGGTCGCTCGGCACCGATGGTGGTGTCGTCCCCGTGGCCGGTGTGGACGACCGTGGCCGGGTCGAGGACGAGCAGCCGGCCGCGGATCGAGTCGATGATGGTGCCGAAATCGGAGAACGAGCGCCCGGTCGCGCCCGGGCCGCCGGCGAACAAGGTGTCCCCGCTGAACAGCCACCCCTGGCCGGCCAGGTGGAAGCACACAGCGCCGGGCGAATGGCCCGGGGTGTGCAGGACCTCGAGCTCGGCGCCGGCCACGGTGATCTTCTGCCCGTCGGCGAGATCGGCGTCGGGCGCCCGGTAGGGGTAGGTCCGGTCCCACAGCACGCGGTCGGCGGGGTGCAGCCAAACCGGCGCGTGCGTGGCGTCGGCCAGGGCGGCGGCGGCGTCGACGTGGTCGTCGTGCGCGTGGGTGCACAAGATGGCGGTGAGCCGGCGCGAGCCGACCGCGGCGAGGATCGCGTCCGCATCGTGCGGGGCGTCGATGACCGCGCACTCGGCGTCGTCGCCGATGATCCAGACGTTGTTATCGACGTCCCAGGTGCCGCCGTCGAGCGAGAAGGTGCCGGACGTGACGAGATGATCCAAGGTTGGCATCCCCACATCATCACCGAGCCGGAACCCCGGCGCGACCCGGCCCTGCTCGCTAGCGCCCTGGCGTGTCGCTGGCTGATTCGGCGCGGTGGATCGCCCGCATGGCGCCCAGGAACAGCCGCTGCTGGTCGAAGGCCAGACGGGCGGCGCGGATCCCGGCGGTCGCCGCCTGGTCGCTGAGCGGGCCAGCCGGCCAGCCGTACATCCGCCGGGCCCAGCGCGGCAGGGTCGCGACGGCCAGGGCGCTGACCGGCGGCAGCCCCAGCTTCAGCACGCGGTTACCGTCCGGCACTGGCGGGCGCAGGGTCAGCCGCAGGGCCTGCCGGGCCTCGTCGCACGCGTACAGCCGCGGCCTGATCTCCTCGTAGTACGCGCTCAGGCCGGCCATCGAGGCGGGCGCCGCCGCGCGGTCGAGGCCGATGAGTTCCGCGCTCGTGCGCTGCTCGGCCACGAAGGCGTCGAGGTCCGCGGCGGAGAACGGCAGCCGGCTGCGCCGGGCGATATCGGCGCAGGAGGCCACCTCGCCGCAGTGCACCCACAGCAGCAACTCGGGATCGTCGACCCGGTACCGGGTGCCGTCGGGGTCGGTTCCGGTGAGCGGCTCGTGGATCGTGCGCACCAGGCGCCCCGCCCGGCTGGCTTCGGCGAGCGTGCCGAAGGTGCGCGTCTCGATGAACATCCTGGTCCGCCGCAACCGGGCCCAGGCGTCGACCGGGTCGGTGAGGGCCGGGGCGTTCTGCAGCGTGCCGCGTATCACCCGCGGATGCAGGGCCTGCAGGTACAGTGCGCGGACGACCGCCACCCACATGATCCGGCTGCTCATGATCCGCCAGGTCACCGACCGGGGGCCGAACAAGCCCTCGTCTTCGCGGGCGGGATCATAGGGACTCGTATACGTGTAGGGCAGGTAGGACATCATCTTCTCCGGATGGCGGCACTCAGATTGCAGCCGCCCCCGTCAGCGGTGTCAAGGGCGTGAGACTTATGAACGGAACGACCGTCAGCGCGCGCACGCGGCCGTCCTCAGCCGCGATGCGGGTGGTGTACGCCATGGTCGGCGGGGCCGTCACCGGGCTGGTGATCTCGCTGTTCACGCCGGCCCAGGCGTCGATCCTGCTCGGCTGGGATGTCGCCGTCGTGATCTACCTGGCCTGGACCTGGGCCGTGATCTGGCAGCTGGACCCCGGGGTCACCGCCCGGCTGGCCAAGCGCGAGGACCCCAGCACGGCCGTCGCGGAACTCGTCGTCGTCGCCGCGGGGACGGCCATGCTGGTCGCGGTGGGGTTCGCGCTCGTCCGGGCGGGCCAGGTCGCCGGGCTCATGAAGGCCTACCTGGTCGCGCTCGGCCTGGTCAGCGTGGTGCTGTCCTGGATCGTGGTGCACGCGGTGTACGCCCTGCGCTACGCCCGCACCTATTATGCCGACCCGCCCGGCGGCATCGAGTTCAACGAGCAGGAACCGCCGAACTACATCGACTTCGTCTACTTCTCCTTCACCGTCGGGATGACGTTCCAGGTCGCGGACACCAACATCACCTCGAAAGCGGTCAGGCGGATGACCCTGCATCACGCCCTGCTGTCCTACCTGTTCGGCGCCGTCCTGCTCGGGCTGGTGATCAACGTGGTGGCCACGCTGCTAAAGTGACGGGCACGGCCTGCGCCTAGAGTACGGCGACAGAGGGACAACCTGATCTTCGGCGAGTACTTTCACGGCGACAACGGCGCGGCGCTCGGCGCCTGGCACCAGACCGGCTGGACCGGCCCGATCGGCGACATCATCCGCCGCCGCCACGGTCAGGTCCGGTCGGCCAGCGAGATCATCCGGATCATCGAGCAGGAGAACCGGCCCTGACCGGCCGCCACCCGGTCCGGTGCTCAGCCGGCGGCGCGCTTGAGGATGTCGGGCGGGAACGCGTCGGCCTCGATGCACAGCTGCCCCCAGTGGTTCAGCCGGTCGCACACCTCGCCGAGCCGGGTGCCCAGCGCGGCGACGATCGATTCTTCCTGGGCGTCGGTGCGCTGCTCGATGACGAGCCGGGCGGCGAGCCCGGCCTCGGTGAGGCCGTCGTCGCTGAGCCAGCCGCGACGCTCGAGCCCGTCGGCCGCGCCCTGCATGACCTCGGGCGGCCAGCCGCGGGTGGCGGTGTAGGACAGCAGCGGCATCCCGACCCACAGCTCGGTCAAGATGTTCGCCTCGACCGGGTTCAGGCCGGCCGCGGCGACGGCGGCCACGTGGCTGTCGCCGCGGTGCTCGCGGACCAGGCCGCAGGTCCACCACAGGCAGTGCACCGGGTCAGACGGGCGGCCGTCGGCGCGCCGCCCGCTGAACAGCGGGCGGCCCATGCCGTCGGCGGCCTGCGCCGCGTCGGCGAGCAGGTTAGCCACCTCAGCCGGATCCTCCCCCGCCAGGATCTCCCGCAGGCTCGCCACCGTCGACTCGTCGCGGGCCTGGCCCAGCTGGCCGGGCGCCACGGCCGACCGCGCGGCGTCCCACAGGCCGCCCACCAGGCCGGGCTCGAACCAGGCGAAGGCGGCGGCGACGACGGCCCCGGCCGGGTCGCCGAGTGAGGCCCCGCGGCCGCCGACGTAGCTGGTGAGGAAGTCCAGTCCCAGCTGGGCGAGCCGCTCGTTCGTGGTCCGGTTCCACACCGCGTGCATGGCCACCGGCTCGCAGGCGTCGCGCAGCTGCCGCGCGGGACTGCCCGCGGTGACGGCGGCGGGCAGCGGGGTGCCCTCCGGACGGGACACGAAGAAGACGGCCGCCGCGTCGGCGTAGTCCACGATCACGCTCCTAAGTCTGGGGTCTTTACCATCAAGTTTTACGCGAGGGGACTGCCGTCTTTAGGCGACAGGAAATCGCGTCACCGTCGCCCCTCCTCCCGTGTTTATACGGACAGAGCGTGCATACTGGCCTCATGGTCCGGGCGGTCCAGGGTTTCCCTGGTGGCGTGCATGATCTCGGGTACCGCGTGGTGTGGTGCCCGAAGTACCGCCGTGCCGTCCTGGCGGGATCGGTTGCCGAGCGGTGCCGTGAGCTGACCAGCGAGAAGTGCGCCGGGCACGGGTGGCGGATCGTGACCCTTGAGGTGATGCCCGACCACGTGCAGCTGTTCGTGAAGACCCGGCCGAAGGACTCGCCGTCGTACGTGGCGAACCAGCTCAAGGGCTTCACCTCGCGTCGCCTCCGCGAGGAGTTCCCGCATCTGCGGTCCCGGCTGCCGACGCTGTGGTCGCGGTCGTTCTTCGTCGCATCGGTGGGGGCGGTCAGCGCCGCGACGGTGCAGCGGTACATCGACACCCAGTACGAGCGGCCCTGGCGGAAAGAGCGTGGCCGGTGAGGCGGTCGTATAAGTTCCG
>JAJKHX010000061.1 GCA_021154785.1 Nocardiopsis sp. | reverse complement strand
TCGTCGCCGCTCTGCAGCAGCGCGTTGGCGGCGAGCACGACCGTGGAGAAGTAGGGGGCGCACAGCAGCGCCCGGCCCATCTCCTCGAAGACGACGCCGAGCTCGAGGTAGCCGAACCCGGCGCCCTCGTACTCCTCGGGCACGGCCAGGCCCGGCAGCCCGAGCTGGTCGCTCAGCTGCTGCCAGACCGCGGGGTCGTAGCCGGCCTCGGTGGCCATCAGCCGCCGCACGGCCGGCTCGGCCGACTTGCCCGCCAGGAAGCCGCGCACGGCGGCCCGCAGTTCGAGCTGCTCGTCGGTGAAGAGAAAGTTCATCGGACCCTCCAGCCTTACAGTATAATCATACAACTAGTTATACTATCTAGAAAGCATGCGAGCCACCGTGCGACCACCCAGGGAGGTGCCCGGCCGATGAGTGACCGTTACGCGGATTTCCCGAGCCTGCGCTGCGAGACGCTGGATTCCGGCGTGCTGCGGATCGTGCTGGACGCGCCGCGGCTGAACGCGGTGGGCCCGCAGATGCACCGCGACCTGGCCGATGTCTGGGCCGTGGTGGACCGCGACGACGACGTCCGGTCGGTCGTCGTCACCGGAGCGGGCCAGGCGTTCTCGGCCGGCGGTTCCTTCGCCATGATCGAGGAGATGACTACCGACGCCGCCGTCCGAGCCCGGGTCATGCGCGAGGCGCGCGACCTCGTCTACGGGGTGATCAACTGCTCCAAGCCGGTGGTCTCGGCGATCCGCGGCCCGGCCGTCGGGGCCGGCCTGGTGGTGGCCCTGCTGGCGGACGTCTCGGTGGCCGGCCGGTCGGCCACGATCGTGGACGGCCACACCCGGCTGGGGGTCGCGGCCGGGGACCACGCGGCGATCTGCTGGCCGCTGCTGTGCGGCATGGCCAAGGCCAAGTACTACCTGCTCTCCTGTGCCCCGCTGACCGGTGCGGAGGCCGAGCGGATCGGGCTGGTGTCGCTGTGCGTGGCCGACGAGGAGGTAGCCGGCCGGGCCGTCTCGATCGCCCGTGACCTGGCCGGCCTGCCGGCCACCGCGGTGCGCTGGACCAAGTACACGCTGAACAACTGGTACCGCCAGGCCGGCCCGACGTTCGACGCGTCGCTCGGCTACGAGTTCTTCGGCTTCGGCCTGCCCGAGGCCCGTGAGGGCCTCGCGGCCCTGAGGGAGAAACGATCACCCGACTTCCGCGCGGTAGAGGAGCCATCACGATGACCATCCAGCCCGAGCGCTCTCGCCCCCCGCTGCTGGCCCAGGGGCAGACGTGGGAGGAGATGACCGCCGGGAGCGCCTTCCGCACCGCGGCCCGGACCATCACCGAGACCGACCTGATCACGTTCGTCACCTGGGCCGGGTTCACCGAGGCGCTGTTCCTGGACGCCTCGCACGCGGCCGCCGGCGGCTATACCGGGCGGCTGGTCCCGGGCGCCCTGGTCTACTGCATCGGCGAGGGCCTGGTCCTGCAGACCAACGCGCTCAACGGAACCGGCCTGGCGTTCATGTCCATGGACCTGACCATCAAGCGGCCCGTCTACGTCGGCGACACCCTGCATGTGGTCGTCGAGGTCACCGAGGCGCGGGCGGCCAGCACCGGCCGGCGCGGCGTGGTGACCACCAGGAACACCGTCCGCAACCAGGACGGCGAGGACGTGCTGGTCTACACCCCGGTCCGGCTTATCCGCGGCCGCGACTACCAAGATCCAAACCTAGGCGCCGAACGACCCCGGTGACCCGCCCCGGCCACCGCCCCCGCAGTCCTGCCCACCCCCGCGCGGGCATCGTCCTCTTGACAAGTTAAATAATTCAACTGATTATGATGTCATGAGGCCTTCCCGCACGAGCCGGTGGCTCGAGCTGCTGCGCAGCTCGCTGGGCCCCCCGCCCCCGCCGCCCCGCCGCCACTTCTCGTCCCGCGGCTGGTACGGTTCGTCCCGCGGCTGGCCCGCCGCCCGTGGCCGCGCCGTTCAGGCCGGGCTCGGGAACACCCGGCCTCGCCACCCGCGCGGAACCAGCCTGGCGGGCATCTCCCCGCCCGCCCGTCGCGGCGCCTCGTAGGCCGCCCCTGGCATGGCGGCGCACCCGGCCGGTCGCGGACCCCAGGTGCGCCGTCCGCAACGCCGCCGCACTCGGCCCCGGCTTTTCCGCGAGCCGTGCCCGGTGGGGCAGGTCGCGGCACCGGGGCGGGCAATCACGCGACTTGACCGACCGGAACCTCCGGCTTCAAGCCGTTCAGGAAGTAAACCTCGTACACTAATTACGTTAGGAATCCGGTCAGGTTCATTACCGATTGGATCACGTCAGCGGCCCTGAGGGGGAAGCTTGAACGCGGTCACGGGAGTCTCGACAGTGCGGGTGCCGAAGGCGGGGGAAATGGTGGCCTCGCAGCTCCGCCGTCAGATCGTGCTCGGCGAGCTGAAGGAAGGCGATCAGCTGCCCTCCGAGAGCGTGCTGATGGAGCAGTTCGGTGTCTCGCGGCCTACGCTCCGGGAGGCGTTCCGCATCCTGGAGGCCGAGGGAGCCATCATCGTGCGGCGGGGCGTCCGGGGCGGCGCGCGGGTGCAGGTGCCCGAGATCGGGGTCGCCGCCCGGCATATCGGACTGCTGCTGCAGTACCGGGGGGCGCTGCTGTCCGACGTCTACGAGGTCCGCGCGGTACTGGAGCCGGCCGCGGCCCGGATGGCGGCCAAGCGGCGCACGTCGGCCGACCTCACCCGGTTGCAGCAGGCGCTCGACCGGCATCGCGAGTCCATCGACGATCCGGGCCCCGCCATCACCGCCGATGCCGAGTTCCACCAGCTGATCGTGGAGCTCTCCGGGAACGAGACGCTGCAGGTGCTCGCCGCGCTGGTCAGCAACATCATCCGCGAGGGCGACCGGGCTTACTCGGAAAGCCATGACTGGCAGCACGAGCAGGAGCTGGCGAAGATCGCGCTGCGGGCCCATACCCGGCTCGTCGAGCTCATCCGCAAACGCAGCGGCGACGAGGCCGAGGAACTGTGGCGCAAGCACCTGGCCGAGTCCGCCCGGATCGTCCTGGGCGACCGTACCACGGCCACGGTCGTGGAAGTGCTCTCCTGAGGTAGCCCGTTCGGTCCTCTGTTTTGAGTGTATTACTCTTATAGATATGACTATTTACGCTGGCGTCCGCCGGAGTGCCCGCCGCCATCGACGGCCGTCGTAAGGGGCCACGGACATGAGCGTGCCGCTGCCCGCCGATGACATCGCGCCGGTCCCGTCGGCCGGGGCCGCCAGCGGCCGCCCGTTCGGTCAGCGGATCCGGGTACCGAAGACCGCCGAGCTGGTCGCGGCGGAACTGCGGCGCAAGATCGTGCGCGGCGAGCTGGCCGAGGGTGACGCGCTGCCCTCCGAGGCCGTCCTGATGGCCGAGTTCGCCGTGTCCCGGCCTACGCTGCGGGAGGCCTACCGGTGCTGGAGTCGGAGTCGCTGATCAGCATCCGGCGCGGCGCCCGCGGCGGCGCCCGAGTCCAGCTGCCGGACGGGAACGTAGCGGCCAGCTACGCCGGACTGGTCCTGGAGTACCGCGGCGCGACCCTCCAGGACGTCTACGACGCCCGGGTCCTGATCGAGGCCCCGTGCGCGGCGCTGCTGGCGCAGCGGCGAACCGATCAGGACCTGGCACGCCTGCGGGTGGCCGTGACCCAGGCGGAGCGGCTGATGGACGACCCGCAGGCGTTCATCCGCGCGCACATGGAGTTTCACGCACTCGTGGTGGAGCTGGCCGGCAACGAAACGATGGCTGTGCTCAACGGCATGGTCCGGCACATCATCGAGCTGGCCAACTGGTCCCACGTGGACCTGGACGCGGGCAGCGCGGAGAACATCCGGGCGAACAAGCGGGGGTTCCGGGCGCACGTCCGGCTGGTGGGGCTGGTGGCGGCCCGGCAGGCCGAAGAAGCCGAGGCGCTCTGGCGGCTTCACCTGCAGGAGGCCGAAAGCTACCTGCTGGGAAACAAGTCGATGACCACGGTGCTCGACCTTCTCGGCTGACCCGCCGTCCCGCCCGGCCGCCGGGATGACGCACGGCCGCATATATGAGTATAATAAGTTAGATATATTCATATGAGACATCCTCGTCCGCGGTGGCCGGACGGGGCGGTTCCGGGAGGACGCGTGCGCCTGCGAGGGAAAACAGCGATGGTGACCGGGGGTGCCCGGGGCATCGGCGCGGCGATCGCGGAGGTCCTGGCCGCCGAGGGCGCGGCGGTCGCGGTATGTGACCTGGACGGCGAGGCGGCCGCGAAGACGGCGGCGGGCATCGCCGAGCGCCACGGCGCGCGGACGGCCGGCGTGCCGGCCGACATCGCGGACAGCGCGGCCGTCCGGGCCGCGGTGAACCGGGTGCGGGCTGAGCTCGGACCGCCGGACATCCTGGTCAACAACGCCGGCATCGACGTGATTGAGCTGTTCACGGATTCAGCCGAGCAGACCTGGGACAAGATCATCGCGGTGAACCTGCGCGGCACCATCACCGTGACCCGGGCCGTGCTGGACGGGATGATCGAGCGAGGTAGCGGGCGGATCATTCACATCGCCTCGGATGCCGGGCGGGTCGGCTCGTCGGGTGAGGTGGTGTACTCGGCGACCAAGGGCGGCGTTATCGCCTTTGGCAAGGCGCTGGCCCGGGAGGTCGCCCGGCATGACATCACGGTGAACAGCGTCTGCCCCGGCCCGACCGACACCGCGCTGCTCGACCAGGTCGCCGCCTACAGCCAGAAACTGCGGGACGGGCTGTCCCGCGCCATTCCGCTGCGGCGGATCGGCCAGCCCGGCGACATCGCGCCCGCGGTGGCCTTCCTCGCTTCCGACGAGGCCGCCTACATCACCGGGCAGACGCTGTCGGTCAGCGGCGGCCTGACCATGGCCTGAGGCCAGCGCATGGACCGAACCCAGGCGGATGCGCTCCCGGGCGAGCCGGCCCTCCTCACCCGGACGCGCGGAGCAGTGGCCGTGCTCACCCTGAACCGGCCGGACCGGCTCAACGCCGTCGGCCGCGACGTGCTCGGCCTGCTGGCCGCCGCCGTCGCCGAGGCGTCAGCCGACGACCAGGTGCGGGCCCTGGTGATCGCCGGCGCGGGGCGGGCTTTCTGCGCCGGGGCCGACCTCGGCGAGATCGAGGCGCTCGGCGATGCCCGCGCGTTCCGTGCGTTCATCGCCCGGATGACCGAGGTCTACCAGCTCGTCTCGGACAGCCCGAAGCCGTCGGTCGCGGCCCTGCACGGGGTGGCCTTCGGCGGCGGCCTGGAACTGGCCCTGGCCTGCGACCTGCGGGTGGCCGAAGTCGGCGCCCGGCTGGGCGTGCCGGAGATGAAGCTGGGCGTGCTGCCGGGCGCGGGCGGGACGCAACGGCTGCCCCGGCTGGTTCCCCCGGCGGTCGCCAGGCAGATGATCCTCACCGGCGAGCCGGTCACCGCGCAGCGAGCCTATGACCTCGGCCTGGTCAGCGAGCTGGCCGCACCGGGGGAGGCGCTGACCGCGGCGCTGGCCCTGGCCGGGCAGCTGGCGGCCGGCGCCCCGCTCGCCCTGGCGGCCGGCAAGCGCCTGGTCGACCGCGGCCTGGCCATGGACCTGGCCGCGGCGATCAGCTACGAGGGCGAGGCTGTCTCCATGCTGTTCGGCACGGCGGACCGGGCCGCGGGCCTGGCGGCGTTCCGCCAGCGCCGGCCGCCCGTCTTCACCGGGCACTGACGTTTTCAGCGCAGGTAGGCCTGGCCGCCGTCGACGGCGATCGTGGTGCCGGTGATGTAGCTGGCCGCGGGCCCGCACAGGAACGCCACCACCGGGCCGATCTCCTCCTCGGAATCGCCGAGCCGGCGCAGCGGGATGCTGGACATGCTGCGCTCGTACTCGGCGGGATTGGCCTGCCGCCAGGCCCGGGCGGCCGGGCTGGTCGCCGCGGGCAGGACGGCGATGACCCGGATGCCGTCCGGTCCCCATTCCACCGCGGCTACCCGGCTCAGCGTCTGGGTCGCCGCCTTGGCCGCGGCGTAGACCCCGCGGCCGGCGGGCAGCGGGTTCACCGTGGTGGAGCTGCCGAGGTTGATGACCACGCCGCCCCGGCGCAGGTGCGGATGGCATGCTCTCATCAGCCGGAACGCGGCCAGCGGCCCGGATTCCCAGCAGGCGGTGAAGGCCTCGTCGGTGATCTTGAGGATCGAGCCGAGCGCGCTGATCTGCGCGTTGTTCACCAGGATGTCGACGCCGCCGAGCTCGCTGACCGTGTGCTCGACGCAGCGCGCGATGTCGGCGGGCCTGGTCACGTCGGCGACGACGGGCAGCGCCGTGCCGCCGGGCTTGGCGATCTCCGCCGCCACCGCGAGCAGCTTGGCTTCGGTGCGGCCGACTAGTGCGACGGCCGCGCCCTCGGCGGCGAGGGCGAGCGCGATGCCGCGGCCGATGCCCTGCCCGCCGCCGGTGACGATGGCCCGCTTGCCGTTCAGTATCCCTGCCATGACTCCTCCTGCTCAGGACCGCTGCAACCGGGTCACCTGCCGCAGCCGCTCGTCCAGGACGCGGCGCCGCTGCGCCCGGGTGACCCGGGGGGTGCCGGCCGGCAGCAGGCCGGCCAGGTCGTCGAGCGCGACGACGCGCGCGGCAGGCGCGGGATACCCGGACCCGTTGGCCGGGGGGCCTGATGGCTCCTCCCCGGCCCACCCGGCCATCCAGTCGTCCCTGGTCTCGGCGAGGCTGCGGACCGGGCGCGGGCGGGTCGGCGTGCCCGCGGGGGCCCGTGCCCCGGAGCGGAGCAGCCGCAGGTGGACCGAGCCCTGCTGGTGCCCCAGCGTATCGAGCCAGTTGGCCACGCCGGGGTCGGCGTGCGCGATCACCGCGCGGAACATCCCGTCCGGGTCGACGTGCGCCTGCGCGCCGTTCAGGCTGGTCTGCCGGTTCGCGAAGTCCAGCGTGTTCCACAGGCCGTTCGCGAGCTGGATGCCCCAGTACCCGCCGTCCGGCACCCGGGTCTCGATGAGCAGGCACTGCCCGGGCCGCAGGTCCCAGTAGGCGTGATGGATCGCGGGCAGGTCGCCGGCCGGCCGGCTGACATGCGGGTCCCACTCGTTGGCGAACTGCCTGATTTCCCTGGCCTGCGCGTTCGCAAAGACCCGGACCGTCTCGGTCAGCCAGGTTCCCAGCGCGTGAAGCTCCTTGCTCACCCGGTCCGCGGACATCACCGGCCACGGTGCGGGCGGCTCGTCCAGGCAGTCGATCCGCAGCACTGATGGCTCCGCGGCCGCCCAGTCGCCGAAGAACTCCCGGCTGAGCAGGTAGCTGGTACCCGGCACGACCTGCAGCCAGTGGCCGGCGCGCTCGGCCGGCCCGAGCAGGATCTCGAACCGCCCGGACGCGTCCGGGCGCAGGTCCCGGGCGAGCAGCGAGCCCGCCTGCGTCTGACCGTCGAAGAACTCGAAGCTCATGAACGCGGCGTTGCCGAGCGTGCCGCTGATCCGGTAGGTCACGTCGTCGCGCAGCGAGGCGGTCCGGTACACCGCGTCCGGGTTACCCGCGCCGTAGTCGAACAGGTGCACGGGCCACGGCCGCGAGAACACCGGCCGGGCCGGGTCCGCCGAGCCGAGCGTGCGCTCCATGCCGAAGCACAGCAGCTGCAGCAGCCCGCGGTAGGCGCTGGCCCGGTCCACGGGCGCCCTTGGCAGCGGGCCGCCGGCCACGAGCCGGCCCGCCTCGGCCAGCCGCTCGAGGAAACCATCCCACGCGTCACCCGGCAGCATGCTGCCGTCGGCGGGATCGGCGGTGAGCAGGTACCGCGCCATGCTGAAGAAAGACCAGTCGATCGCCTGCTGCCCAGTCTCCTGCTGCTCTGTCTCCTGCTGCCGGGCCACCTGGATTCCCTCCGCCGCCTGTTGACGAGAAGCATAATGATACTAAATAGTTAAATCAACTATATGTTAACGGGTGCATCGTCCCGGTGACTCCGGCAGGCAGGAGTGTGACGTGATGGCGCGGAGCGCGACGTTCAGCGCGGAGCCGGACGTGGCGGCGCTGCTCGCCCAGGCCGAGCACGAGACCGGGCTGCACGACTTCGGGGACGGGCCGCTCCGCGGCCCGCTGGACACGCTCGTCCGGCTCCTCGGCGAGCCCGGTGCCCCCCGGGCCGCGGGCAGTCCCGGCGCGGACGACCGGAGAGCAGCGTTCGGCCAGGTCGTCGGGGTACTGGGCTGGCGGCTGCGGCTGGTCGAGGACCGCAAGCGGTACCCGGGCATCGCGGACGAGCGGATCGAGGCCCCGCTGATCGTGATCGGATTCCCGCGGTCGGGGACCACCTTGCTGCACGCGCTGCTGGCGCAGGACCCCGGCCACCGGGCGCCGCTGTTCTGGGAGATCGCCCGGCCGTCTCCGCCGCCGTCGCTAGCTGCCGCGGGAGATCCGCGGATCGCCGAGGGCACCCGCGACATCGAGCGCTGGCTGGCCGGCTACCCCGGGTTCATCGCCCAGCACCCGTACTTCGACGCGGGCGGAGAGACTCCCATGGAGTGCGAGTCGCTGCTGGTCTATGACTTGCGCAACGCCTACCCCACGTTCTTCAGCCAGGTGCCGTTCGGAGCCCCGTGGGCGAGTGAAGGGTCCGGTCACGAGTACTACGCCTCGCACCGGCGGCTGCTTCAGCACCTGCAGTTCGGCGCCCCGCACCGGCGCTGGGTGCTGAAGGGCGTGGAGCACCAGTTCCGGATGTCCGCGCTGCTGTCCGCCTATCCCGACGCGAACCTCGTCTGGCCGCACCGCGATCCCGCCGAGGTATTCGGCTCCCTGCTGGAGGTCATCGCCATGGTGTCCAGGTACTCGGGCACTCCCGCGCCGGCCGACCGGCGGGCGTTCAGCCTGGCCATGCTGGACCGCTTCCAGCAGCGGGTGGAGAAGGCGCTCGCCGACCCGGCCTCGGATTGCGATTCGGTGTGCCACGTCAGCTATCCGGACCTGGTCGCCGATCCGGCCGGGGTAATCCGTGCCGTGTACCGGCACTTCGCCCTGTCCCCGGACCGGGCCGAGCCTGCCGTGCGGGCCTGGCTGGACGACCCAGGCAACCGTGGCGACCGCTTCGGCCGGTGGACCTATGACCTGGCCGACCACGGGGTCTCGGCGGGCGAGGTGCGGGAGCGTTTCGGCAGCTACCTGACGAGGTTCGGGGTCTGACGGATTCCCGGCCCGCCGGCATGTCGTTACGGGAGATCGGTCCCGGTCGGTGATCTGGCCAGCAGCGCCCGGGCCGCGGGGTAATCGGGCTTCCCGTTGGGGGCCCTGGGCACCTGATCGACGAAGACGACCAGCCGGGGAACCTTATAGCCGGCCAGGGACTGCCGGGCGGCGGCCACCACGGCGCCGGCGTCGGGTTCGCCGTCTCGCCCGCGCTGGACCAAGGCCGCCACGATCTGGCCGAAGCGCTCATCGGGGACGCCCATGACCAGGCACTCCTCGACGCCGCTGAGCTCGCTGAGGACCTCTTCCACTTCCGCCGGGTAGACCTTCTCGCCGCCCGTGTTGATGACGCTGGTGCCCCGGCCGATCAGCGTCACGGTGCCGTCGGGCTCGATCCGGCCCAGATCGCCGGGTACCGCGAACTGCTCGCCGTCGACGATGAAGTAGGCCGCGGCGCTTCGCTGCGGGTCCTTGTAGTAGCCCGACGCCGGGGTAGGTCCGGCCAGCAGGCCGATCTCGCCGCGGGGCAGTTCGCGCCGGTCCGGGCCAAGAACCACCAGGCCGGGAGCGGCGTCGAAGTTGGCGGTGAACGCCGCGTCGCCGCGCTGTACCCGCCGGAAGCCGTACGTGACTCCTTCGGTGGAGCCGCAGACGTCGAGCAGGGTGGCCCGCGGTAGATGCCCGAGCAGGCGCTGCTTGACCTGCGCGCTCCAGGCGGTGCCCGCCGAGCAGATGGTCCGCACCGATGAGAGGTCGTAGCGGCTGGCCGGTGCCCCGCCGTCCAGCGCCCGCAGCAGGGGAAGCGCGAAGGCGTCGCCGACGATGGCTACCAGCTGCGCGCCGACCGCGCCCACCGTGGTGAGGAGCTCGTGCGCGTCGAATGACCTGCTCTCCAGCGTGGTGACCTGCCCGCCCGCGGTCAGTGCCGGCAACGAGGCGAAGGTGAACCCGGTACTGTGCATGAGCGGCGAGGCCGGGATCGCGATCATGCGAGTGCCCTCGCGGTCCTGCTGGGCGGCGTAGTCGACGATGCCGAGTTCGGTGCTGGAGTCCCGGAACCGCTCTCGCGAGCTCAGCGCGTTGAGCACGCCGCGGCCGATCGCGTAGCGCACTCCCTTGGGCAGGCCGGTGGTACCGCCCGTGTAGGACAGGAACACGTCCTGCTCGCTGCGGCCGATCCGGGCGGCCGGCCCGGACGAGGCGATCAGCTCCTCGTAACCACAGGTTCCCGGCAGCGGGGCGGCGCCGCCCGGTTCAGCCCCGCCCACCTCTACCAGCAGGCGCAAGCCGGGCAGCTCGGGCCGGATCGACTCGACCCGGTCACGCAGCGCCGAGTCGAAGAACAGCGCTGCCGCGTCGCAGTTCTCCAGCAGCGCCCGCAGCTCGCCGCCGCCGTAGCGGTAGTTCACGTTGGCGGGAACGGCCCGGATCTTCAGCGCCGCCAGGAACGTCTCGAAGTACTCGGGGCAGTTGAACAGGTAGCAGGCGACGGTGCTGCCGGGGCCGACGCCGTACGCCCGCAGCGCTCCGGCCAGCCGGGCGGCCCGCTCCTCGAACGCCCCCCAGGTAATCGTCCTGGCCCCGTGAGTGAGGGCCGGGGCGGCGGGGATCCGGTCGGCGATGGCTTCCCACAAGGTGGCGAAGTGCAGCGGCTCGCGGCCGACGGGGGTGGCTGTCATCGTCGCCATCGACTGTAGACGCGGCGCCGCCCGGTCACCCTCGCGCTCGCCCCGGCGGCCATGCGATCTCCCAGCTACCTCAAAATCTAGTTAGATTAGGTATCTGATTCAGGGTACTTGATCTCGCCGGAGGAGGGAATGGCCAGTTGCCGGAAGATTCCGCGGCGGGTCACGTCCCGTCGCACTGGCCTGAGCACGTGATTCCTGCTCACGAGGATCACCTGGATTAGAACAGGCTCTTTCCGTAGCCGCCGTCGAGCCGGATCGTCTCGCCGGTCAGGAAGGCCGCCCGCTCCGAGCATAGGAACGCGGCCAGCCAGCCCATTTCCGCCGGGTCGCCCCAGCGCCCGGCCGGCAGCATGGCCCGGTACCACTCCTCGGTCTTTACCCCGGTACCCGAAGCCCGGTACTCACGGGACAGTTCGCTGTCGAATGGCCCGGTCGCGATCACGTTCGCGGTGATCCCGTACGGGCCGTACTCCTGAGACAGGGTCTTCATGACCGCGCTGACCGCGACCCGGATGTTCACGGCCGGCATGGGGTCCTCCAGATGCGGCACCT
>JAJKHX010000060.1 GCA_021154785.1 Nocardiopsis sp. | reverse complement strand
CGTCGTCGGCGACGACTGGCGGGTCGCGGTGGTCGTGGTGGCCGCGCTCGCGCTGACCGCCCTGCTGGTTCACGCGGCCGGGGTCAACGCCTGGTGGCTGGTGCCGCTGTGCGTGTTCGCCGCGCTGGGCTGGTCGCTGCGCCGCGCCACGTCGGGCCCGCGGCCCTAGCCGGCCCGCGGCCCCGGCCCGGGCCGGCCGACTAGGCCGTGGTCGTAGGCGAACACCACGGCCGCGGCCCGGTCGCGCAGCCGCAGCTTGGTGAACAGGTGGTTGACGTGCGTCTTGACCGTGCCCTCGCTGACGAAGAGCTCGGCGGCGATCTCGCCGTTGGTCCGGCCGCGGCCGATCAGCGCCAGCACCTCGAGCTCGCGGGCGGTCAGCGCGTCCAGTTCCTGGTCGCGGCCGCCCGTCCCGGCGGCCGGCGCGGACCGGTAGATGACCAGCACCCGAGCGGTGACGGCCGGGTCGAGCCAGGCGCCGCCCCCGGCGACCGTCCGTACCGCCCGCTGGAGGTCTTCGGCGGGCACGCCCTTGAGGACGAAGCCGGACGCGCCCGCCCGTAGCATCCCGGCCAGTGCCTCGTCGTCGTCGAAAGTGGTCAGGGCGAGCACCGGCGGGCTCTCCCCGCGTTGCCTGAGCCGCAGGGTGGCCTCCACGCCGTCGGTGAACGGCATCCGGACGTCCATCAGCACGACGTCCGGCGCGGTGGCCTCGACCGCGGCGGTGACTTCTCCGCCGTCCGCGCACTCGCCGACCACCTCGAAGCCGAACGGCGCGCGCAGGATGCCCCGCAGCCCGGTCCTGACCAGCTCCTGGTCGTCGACGAGCAGGACCCGGATCATGCTGCCCCTCCGGCCAGCGGAAACCGGGCGCGCACCAGCCAGCCGCTGCCGCCGGGCCCGGCCTCGCAGCTGCCGCCGAGCGATTCGGCCCGCTCCCGCATGCTGATCACGCCGAGACCGGTGTCCCCGGCGGGACCGGGACACGTCCGGCTGTCCGCGGTCAGCGTCACCTCACCGGGGGAGACGGCCAGCCGGATCACGGTCGGCGCGCCGGGCGCGTGCCTGACCGCGTTGGTCAGCGCTTCCTGGGTGATCCGGTAGACGGCCAGGCCGGTGGTCGCGGGCAGTCGCGCGGTGTCACCTTCGACGGTGAGGGTCACGTCGGCGCCGGCGGAGCGGAACCGCTCCACCAGCCCGGGCAGCCCGTCAGTGCCGGGTAGCGGCGCGTGGTCCGCCGCCCGGCCGGCGGTATCGTCCTCGCGGAGCATCCCCACCGTGGTGCGCACCTCGGCCAGGCACTCGCGGCCGAGCCGCTCGGCCTCGGCCAGGGCGCGCTCGGCGTCGGCTGGATCGTGCTGCACCGCCAGCCGCGCGCTCTGCACGTGCAGCAGGCTGACGGTCAGGGTGTGGCCGATGACGTCATGCAGCTCCCGGGCGATCCGGTTCCGCTCCTGCGTCCTGGCCTGCTCGGCCAGGCCGGCCTGGGCCTGCCGCAGCTGCCCCAGCAGGTCACGGTCCCGGCTGATCAGCAAGCTGAACACGACCGTCAGGGTGGCACCGGCCAGCCAGGCGCCCCAGCCGGGGTCGGAGCTGACCCTGAGCCACTCGGCCGTGAACAAGACCATCAGCGCGGCCCAGTAGGCCAGGCCCTCGCGGCGGCTGGCGGCCAGCACGCACCACCCGGTCAGCAGGCACACCGCGAACCAGCCGATATTGCTGGACCGGCCATTCCCCAGCACGGCGATCCCGGCCGTCGCGACGGCGGCGTACAGCAGGGCGGGGCGCCAGCGCAGCACCAGCGGCACCGCCGCGCCGACGGCCACGAACGCGCCCGCCACCGCGGCCGGCGCGTTCGGGTTCAGCGGGATCACCCCGACCGCGGCGACCGCGGCGAACACGATAATGGCCGCCCACCGCACGCCGGCCTCGGTGAGCCCGGCCGGTTCGCCGCTCATGCCGCGGATTCTATGCATTGTGCCCTGGCTTTCCTCAGCAGGCGGCGCGCTTTTACAGGGCGGCGCGGCGGGCCGCGACAGCGGTGGCCGCCACCGCGAGGACCACTACCCCGATCAGCGAACCGGTGGCCGGGCCGAGGCCGAGCCACGGCGCGCGCACCGCGTTGGTCAGCAGCGTCAGCGGCAGCGGGCCCGCCACCTGCCGGACGACCGAGCCCATCACGTGCGGCGGCGGGCCGCCCGCCCCGAGCAGGAAGGACGGGAAGAACAGCAGGAGCCCTACCGCCTGGGCGGACCGGGCCGAGGGCAGCAGCGAGCCGAGCAGCACGCCGAGGCTGACGAAGGCGACCGCCCCGAGCGGCAGCGCGACCGCCACCCGCCAGGCGTCGTGCACCGCGGGCACCCCGTACACCGGCGCGGCCACGGCCAGCAGCAGCGCGCAGGCCACCGCGGTGGTCAGCAGCCCTACCACGAGCTGGGCGATCGCGAACGACCAGCGCGGGAAGCCGGCCGCGGCGAACCGGCGCAGCACGCCGCGCTCGCGATAGGACGCCAGGTGCACCGGCAGCATCACCAGCCCGGTCGCGGCGATCACCACCGTCAGGTAGGACGCCACGTACCAGTGCGCGGGGTTGACATTGCCGAACGCGGGATCCGGCGCCGTGCCGAACGCGCCGCCGATGATCAGCATGGTCACCACCGGGAACGCGAAGACGAACGTCAGTACCAGCGGATCGCGTGTCATCAGCCGGAGCTCCGTCCGGATCAGCCGTCCTGCTGCCGTGCTCATCGCCGTCCTCCGATCAGTTCGCGGGTTTCCGTGCCGGCCTGCTCGCCGTCGGACTGGCCGAGCAGGCCGAGCAGGGCGTCCTCCAGGCTGGGCAGCCAGACGCTCAGGTCGGCCGGCACTGGCTCCCAGCGCACCAGGGCGGCGCCGACGTAGGCGACGATGCGCCGGTCGCCGCGGACCGTGACCCGGGCCCCCGTCCGGGTCACGGCCTGCACGCCGTCGAGCCGGCTGATCTCGTCGAGCAGCGCGGCCGGCGGATCCGGCCTGCTGAACCGGATCACCACCGCGCCGCTGTGCCGTTCCACCAGCTCGGCCGGCGCCCCCGCGTCGAGGACATGGCCGGCCCGCATCACCACCACCCGGCCGCACAGCGCCTCGGCCTCGTCCATCTCGTGGGTGACCAGCAGGACCGTGGTGCCCTCGTCGTTCAGCTGGCGGACGGCGGCCCAGACGTTGCGCCGCGCCGCC
The DNA here is from genome assembly GCA_021154785.1 of Nocardiopsis sp. Classification (GTDB taxonomy): domain Bacteria; phylum Actinomycetota; class Actinomycetes; order Streptosporangiales; family Streptosporangiaceae; genus Palsa-504. The sequence goes on along the minus strand of JAJKHX010000060.1, from coordinate 7,567 downwards.
GGGTCCAGGCCCTGGGTCAGCTCGTCCAGGATCACCAGCCGCGGCCGGTTGAGCAGGGCCAGCACGAGGAACAGCCGCTGCCGTTCCCCGCCGCTCAGCGACGAGAACACCGAGCGGCGGCGCGCCGTCAGCCCGAACTGCTCGAGCAGCTCGCCGCCGTCGCGGGCCCGCGACGTGCCGAACAGCTCGAGCGCCTCGCCCACCCGCAGCCGGTCCGGCAGCGCGGACTGCTGGAGCTGGCTGCCTACCAGCGGCCGCAGCTGGGCGGCTTGCGTCGCCGGGTCGAAGCCGAGCACGCTCAGCCGCCCGGAGTCGGGCTTGCGCAGCCCCTGGATGCATTCGACGGTGGTCGTCTTGCCGGCCCCGTTAGCGCCGATCAGGCCGACGATCTGGCCGACCGGGACGTCGAGGTCAAGATCGTCCACCACCACCCTGGTCCCGTATGACTTACGCAGCCCCCGGACGGTCACTACCTGTGTCTCGCTCATGCCACGAGAGTGCCGGTCCGGCCCCCGCCCGCGCGTCAGCCCGCGGTTAGAACCGCGCCTCTACCCCTGGGTAGAGGCCCGCGGGGCGGCGCCGGTCAGGCGCCCAGGAACCGGGTCTCGAGCCGGGTCTCGGTGCCCCCGGGCCCGACCCGGTAAGCGCTCGCGGCGGGCCGGTCCGCGATCAGCTCGGCCAGCTCGTCGTCGGCGAAATGCGCCGCCGCGCCGTCGTCGCACGCGATGCCGGGCGCCAGCGTCCGGTCCGCGATCAGCCGGTGATACAGCGGCCGGCGGCCGGGCTCGGAGTCGTAATGCGGGCAGTAGCTGCCGCCCAGCAGGCCGAGCCCGTCGGTGAACGCCCGCAGGTCGCGGCCGAATGAGTCCGTCGTCCCGCCGTCGAACCAGCAGATCGCGCCGGCGCTCGACCCGGCCAGGACGATGCCCGCCTGCCACGCCTTGCGCATCACCTGGTCGAGGCCGTGCACCCGCCAGACGGCCACCATGTTGGCCACGCTGCCGCCGCCGACGAAGATGACGTCCTGGGACAGCAGCAGGTCCTCGGGGTCGGCCACGTTCGGCATCGGGAACAGGGCCAGGTGGCTGAGCCGGGCCGGGTACCCGGCGAACCGGTCGTACATGTGCAGGGCCCACCGTGGGTCATCCCCGGCCGCGGTGTTCAGCACGCAGATCCGCGGCTCCGCCCGCCCGGCCAGCCGTATCGCGTAGTCCATATGCACCGGCACCTGGCCCTCGGGGACGCGCATACCGCCGCCGATCGCGATTACGTGCCGTCGCCCGTCCGCTGCCATGATGGCACGCTAGCGGCGTGCACTGCCTGCAAGCAAACCCGCGCCCGCTTTGCACTGTAAGTAACCTTCCGGCCGCAATATGAAAGCTTTTTTGACCGAACGGGGCAGGCGATTGCGCCGGGAACGCTTACGTAACAGTCGCCCGGCCGCCCGGTCGGGCCCGGGCGGAAGCGGATGAATTCCCGCCGCGATGTATCAGCAGCCGCCCGTGGCCCTCCTTCCGTTAAACCCCGGGCTCACGCCCGGCCACATCGCCATGAGGGGAATCTGATGACCGTTACCGCCATCCCGGTCGCATCCGCGGGGGCCACGGGCGCCCGGGTGCTCAGGGGATCCCGGTCGGCTCCGTACACCACGGCCAGCGGGCACCGGGTCCTGCCCGGCTGCTACGGCATCAGCCACGGCGGGAGCATTACCGGCGACTTGATCCGGCCCGCCACCGGGGCGCGGGCCGGTCACGCCTTCATCTACATCGGCAACGGCCACGTGGTCGAGGCCGCGCCGCCCGCGGTGCGCATCTCCGCGGCCGCGTCGCATCCCGACGCGATCTGGAACGTCCGCTGCCCGCTGACGGCCGCCCAGCGCGACCGGATCTGCGCGCGGGCGCTCGCGCTGGTGGGACGGGCGTACGACTACCCGGCCTACACCGGTTTCGCGCTGCGGGTGCTGAAGGTCCGCGACGGCGCCGAACTCGACCCGGTCTTCAAGGCCGACCACTGGCGGGTGTGCTCCGAGCTGGTCGCGGACTGCTACGCCTACGCGGGCATCCGCCTGCAGCCGGGACTGCGGGACCTCAGCCTGACCGGCCCGGCCGGCCTGGACACCTGGACCGGGCGCCCGGCCCGCTCCGGTGAGCCCGAGGCGCCCGTCCGCGCGCTGGCGTCCTAGCCGGTTCCCGCCCCTGGCCTAGGACGGCTTGCGGGCCAGCACGAACGCCTGCGGCGTCACCTCGGCGAAACCGCCGTCGTCGTCGGGCGCGCGCAGGACGCTGGCGCGGACCGGCAGTCCGGCCTGGCCGAGCAGTTCCGCGACCCGTTCCGGCCGCCGGCGGCGGAAGACGAGCGAGATGGCCTGGCCCATGGCCTCGGTCCGGTGCAGCGGCTCGTCACCGGCCTGGAACGCCAGCAGCAGATGGCCGCCGGGCACCAGCACCCGGCGGAACTCGGCCAGCGCCCGCGGCAGCTGCTCATCCGGCACGTGGATGGTCGAGTACCAGGCCAGTACCCCGCCGGCGGAGTCATCCGGCAGGTCGAGGGCCAGCATCGACCCGACCTCGAACCGCAGTCCCGGGTGCGAGGCCCGCGCCACCTCGATCATCCCCGGTGACAGGTCGATGCCGAAGGCGGTCACGCCCCGGCCGGTCAGGTACGCCGTCACGCGGCCGGGCCCGCACCCGATGTCCGCGACCGGCAGCTCGCCGGCGCCGCGCGCGTACTCGGCGAACGCGTCGAGCACCGCCCGGTCCAGCGGCTTGGCGACCTCCACGCCGGCGAACCGCTCGGCGTAGCTGACGGCAATGGCGTCGTACGACGAGCGGGTGTCGCGCAGGAACTCCGGTTCGGTCACTTCCGCGCTCCCCTCTGCGCCCCCGGCGTCCAGGGCGGCCAGCAGCGCCTGGGTGCCATGCCGCAGCCCCGCGGCCTGGCCGGCGTGCCCGGCGCGCTCGTACTGGCCGGCGGCGGCCTCGCGTTCGGCGGCTTCGGCGCGGACGATCGCGGCGACGTCGGCCTCGGTCAGGTGGCGGCGCTCCGCCTCGGCGGCGCCTGGTCCCGTCCCCGCGCCGGCGAACGGGACAGCACCGGCGACATAGTCACTTCCGGTCACGGCCGGCCGGCCAGGTCCAGGCTCCCCGGGGTCGGCCGCCTCGGCGTTCCCGATCGCGCTCAGCGCCGAGCGCAGCGCCGACACGGCGTCTTTGTCCTTCGCTTTGAGCGCCGCGGTGAGCGCCCGGCGCAGCCGGGTCCCGAGGTCGGGCCCGGAGTCGCCGGGGTGCCCGTCCGGCCGGTTCGCGTGCATGCCGGCCACTTTACGGTCAGCGCCTAGGATGGGCTCGTGTGCATGGACGACAGCCCGCCTGACCTGAGCGCCGCGGTTCGTCACGACGTGGACCCGGGCATCGAGATCGACCTGGAGCCGGTCGACTCGGTGGTGGTGACCACGCTGATGGACAACGTCACCGACAACCTGATGGCCGATCAGGGGCCGGCCAGGCGGTTCGGCTTCGGGCGCGGCCCGGTGCGGCCGTCCGCGCTGATGGAGGCGGAGCGGGTTCCCGACGCGCTGATCGCCGAGCACGGATTCTCGGTCCTGGTCACGGTGACCAAGGCCGGGGATGAGCACCGGTTCCTGTTCGACGCGGGCACCAGCCCGGACGGCGTCACCGAGAACATGCGCCGCCTGGACATCGACCCGTCCTCGATCGAGGCCATCGTCTGCAGCCACGGGCACTTCGACCACACGACCGGGCTCGACGGGCTGATCCGCGTGCTCGGCCAGGTGAACATGCCGGTCCTGATCCACCCGCATTTCTGGCGTCGCCGCCGTTTGCAGCTGCCCGGCCGCGAGCCGCGGGAACTGCCCACCACCAGCCGCCGGGCCCTGATCGAGGCGGGTTTCGACATCATCGAGGAACGCCAGCCCAGCTTCCTGTTCGGCCGGTCCGTGCTGATCACCGGGGAGGTCGCCCGGTCCACCGGATACGAGCCGGGCTTCCCTCCGCAGCAAGCCTGGCTCGGCGGGCACTGGCAGCCCGACCCGCTCGTCCTCGATGACCAGGCGCTCATCGTCAACGTCCGCGGCCAGGGACTGGTGGTGATCACCGGCTGCGGTCACGCCGGGGTGGTCAACATCGCCCGGTACGCCCGTCGGCTGACCGGCGACCAGCCGCTCTACGCCCTGCTCGGCGGCTACCACCTGGGCGGCCCGCTGTTCGAGCCCCTGATCCCGCGAGTGCTCGACGACCTGGCCGCGCTGAACCCCGCGGTGCTGGTGCCCGCGCACTGCACCGGCTGGCGAGCCCAGCACGCGATGTCGGCCCGCTTCCCCGGCGCCTACATCCCGAACGCGGTCGGCACTAGCTTGCTGCTGTAGCGGTGATACGTCCCCAGGCCAGGTCGGCCGCGACCGGCAGGTCGAGGGGACCACGATCGGCCAGCCTAGCCGGGCCCGCCAGTGCCCGCGCGAGCATCACCGCGATCATCGGGCCGGGCGCGGACCGGGCGCCGTGACGGCGATGGTCAGAGTTCGTCCTGGCGGGCCGGGGAGTCCCGGCCGAAAAACTTGTCGTCTTGCTCCACCGCGGCCACGTCGGCCGCCGCGGCCTCTTCGAGGGGCTCTTGGGCCGGGTCCTCATACCGGTACTTGATCAGGCTGTGCGATCCGCCATCTTCCCCGGCGTCGGCGGACCTGAGTGAACGGAACCAGGAACGGATACCCATAACCGACTCCCCGATAGCGATCGCGGCCTGTCGGCCGCCGTCACGGCCGCCATGTCGAGCCTACGCCTGGGGGGCCTGAGGAACTACGCCCGGCGGCTCGTCCGCAGTTCTTCGCGCACTGGCTTGAACCCCAGCGCCGCGCCGTCCGTGATCCCGGTAACGGCGAGCGCCGCGTGGAAGGGTCTGGTAGCAGATGAGGAAACTGTCATCGGACGGGGTTTCGCCAGACTTGACTGGCCGCGGTTGCACCCTGGGCATGCCGGTATCCGGCCGTGAGCCGGCGGCGGCCCGCGGCGCCTGCGCCCGCTGGTACCGGGCCGGGGCGGCTACGGGAAGGCCGGGATCCCTGCCCCGCTGCGCCGCGGCCCGGGAAGCCGCGGCCGGGGGAGGAGCCGCCCGCCACCGCCGGCGGTAGGGCCGCCCGCCACGGCCGGCGGCGGTTCGCGTGCCTAGCCGCGCCGGACCGGATAATGGCCAGGCGCTGAGTTTCGCGCTGGAATCCGGCCCGGGTCCGCGGTCGCGGCGAGGCCGCGGGACTACACCCGGCCGCCCGTCCGTTTCAAGATCATCATTGCCGCCGTCCGGGTCATCACTGCCCAGCCGGGCCTATTCGCGGCTTGCTCGGGTCCCGATATATGTCACGTTCGCGTGGATACGTGCCATTAATCCGTGTACCGGAGGATAACAGTAACTTATGGCGTGGTACCCGGTTCGTTTTCGCGCTTACCGGCGACGCCGCCAGGCCGATGATGCGGCGCACGTATAGCTGTGCCTGCCGTGATGCATTGGTGCCGAAAGGCGTGAACCCGGCCCCGGCTCCGGCGGCGTTCGCCATTCGCTGCCCCGGGCAGGACAGGGCTCGGCCACGGCATACTGAGGCGGTGGCCGAGCTGCCCCGCTTCGTCGTCCAGCTGCATGACGCGACGACATTGCACTACGACTTCCGCCTCCAGTCTGGCCAGGTGCTGCGCTCGTGGGCGGTGCCCAAGGGGCCGTCGCTCGACCCGGGCGTGCGGCGGCTGGCTGTTCCGGTCGCGGATCACAGCCTGGCGGCGGGCGAGTTCGAGGGAGTGCACGACGGGCAGGCGCGCGGCAGCGGAGCGGTGATCATCTGGGACGAGGGAACCGCCGAGATCCGCCGGGACGAGCCAGGACACATCTCGTTCGCCCTGCAGGGCAGCAAGCTCACCGGCGGTTACGCGCTGACCCGGACCGGGGAGCGCCGGTGGGTCCTGGTCAAGGTCCGCGACGAGGCCGCGCGCCCGGGGTCGGACATCGTGGCGGAGCGCCCGGCCAGCGTACGGAGCGGCCGGACCTGGCGGGAGCTGGCCGGCCAGTAGCACCGCATCCGGTGCGGCCGGATGACTCAAGCGCGCGGGCCTGCCTGCTGGTGACCCTCCGGGTAAAGAGCTGTGCAGCGCAATTGCGTGTCAGCGGAAACGCGGCCGAATAGCACCGGGCGAACGGCTGCGGTGCCTCGGAGAAGGGTTTCCGAGGAGGAAGACATGACTGGCCAGGTCGATAGCGAACGCAATCTGAACATGGGCCGCCGGTGGTTCACAGAGGGGCGGGGCAGGGATATCGCGCTAGCGGATGACATCTCTCGGTCGATATCGAGGATATGTTCTCAGTTGACGATAAAACCGTCACGAGGCTTGCCTGGCGCGGGACTCGTACTGGCTCATATGCGGGCATCAAGGCCAGCCGCAAGCGAGTGCAGGTCCGGACTTTGCCGGCTGGCGTTGCGAAGACGGCGAAATGGTTGAAATATCAACGATACCGGATGAGTCCGCCTTGCTAAAGCAGGTCGGATATTTTCCGGCGACGTCTGCGCGGCGTAGCCGCCCGGGATGAGCCGGGCTCGCCGGCCGCCGCAAGGCCGCCCGCACCTGCACCGGAAGGCACCGACCGGGGCCCGGCCGCGCCCGCGATAGCGTAACGCCCGGTGCGGCGCGCGCCTCCTATTGGCCGGGATGGGCGATAATGAGATGTCTATCTCATTCCGGCCGGGAGAATCCGGCTAACCTGAGAGCATGCTGAGATTCAGCTCAGTGAGACGTCCCGGCCGTGATGCACGTGCATCACGGTCACCGTAATGTTGCCAGCAGCTCAGTGCCACCGCTAACCGGTCCGCCAGACCAGGCTTAAGCCGAGGTGAGCCGGGCAATGCGATCACCGGGCGCGGCATGCGGACGTTTTCGGAGGCTGGGCCGTATTGAGGCAAACGATTTCATATCATAGCGGAGTGCCGCCCCGCTTGGTGCCCGTTACCTGCTTTGGTGCGCGGCTGCGCCTGATGCTGACTTCATCACCTGCCCGTGCTCCGTCAAGGCTCGCAATAGAAATTGAGGACTGCTGCGAGCTTATAGACTGATGATCGTCTACGCTTATGCGTTATTCAACGAGTGGAACGGAGTACACGTGGCTCAGAAGATACAAACCCTGTTCATCGACGACATCGATGGCAGTGAGGCTGAGGGGACTGTCCGCTTTGCGCTGGATGGTTCCGACTACGAGATCGACCTGAACGCGAAGCATGCCGACGCTCTTCGCCAGGCGCTGTCGCGGTATGTCGAGGCCGCCCGGCGCAGCAGCGGTCCGGTGCGCAAGCCGGCGCGGTCATCCGGGCGCCGGGCGGCGGCCAGCGGGCTGAATACCACGGAAGTCCGTGAATGGGCCAAGGCTCAGGGTATCGAGGTTAAGGACCGCGGTCGCGTGCCGGCTGAACTGGTCGTCAGGTTCCGGGCGGCAACGGGGAACTAATGCCGCGGCACGGCTCGCAGCCGCGGCTCATGATCGGACGAGAGGCCCACGTGCCACATGGCACCAAACCGGG
>JAJKHX010000059.1 GCA_021154785.1 Nocardiopsis sp. | reverse complement strand
GTCGAGGCCATGAGCGGGATGTTCAATACCGACCTCTCGCAGCTCGGGGACGACGTCCCCGAGGAGATGCGGCAGGCCCTGGGTGCGCTCGGCGGCGCCGGGCGACCGGCGGCCCCGCGGAGCGCACTTTCGCCACCCTGGTCGGCCTGGAACTGCGGCCGCGGCGGCTGCGGGAGGCCGCGGCCATCTGGCAGGGCCTCACCGACGCCCGGGGGATCGACGGCCGGGACGCGGTGTGGGCGCATCCGGACCTGCTGCCCGTCGCCGACGACCTGGAAAACCCGGACACGTTCGTGCACGGCCAGCCGGAACTGGATATCTCCGACCTGGAAACCGGCGGCACCGGCGATGATTCCGGTGACGGTAACTGAGCCGCAATTATCACTGCCCGAAATCGTCCGCCCACTCTATGATCAGGTAAATCTCGCCCGGCCGGAAATCGGGGTCGCAAAAGGCGCCGAACCCGCGTGATCATAAGAAACCCCGTTCCGGAATGCCGGCCTCGCGCCGCTGGCACCGGGATGAATTACCGCGAAAAGGTATGCCTGACCGGACCGGGGCTCGCATGATGGGTAGCCACACAGGGCAGGAGTCCGGCATGGGCGAACCAGAGCATACGGATGTGGTGGTAATCGGCCTCGGGCCGGGCGGCGAATACGCGGCCGGAACGCTGGCGGAAGCGGGTCTGCACGTAACCGGGATCGAATCCCGCCTGGTCGGCGGGGAATGTCCTTATTTCGGATGCGTGCCAACGAAAATGATGATCCGGGCCGCCAATCTGATCGCCGAGACCAGGCGGGTGCCGGGCATGGCCGGGACGTCCCAGATCACGCCCGACTGGGCTCCGGTCGCCCGGCGGATCAGGGACGAGGCCACCGATAACTGGGACGACAAGGTGGCGGCCGACCGGTTCGCGGACAAGGGCGGCCACCTGGTCCGCGGCCGCGGGAAGATCACCGCTCCCGGCCAGGTGACGGTCACCGGCGCCAGGGGCACGCGGGTCTTCCAGGCCCGCACCGGCATCGTGATCAACACCGGCACCGATCCCGCGATCCCGCCGCTGGCCGGCCTGGACGGCACCCCGTTCTGGACCAACCGGGAGATAGTCCAGGCCGAGCAGGTGCCCCGGTCGCTGATCGTGCTGGGCGGCGGGGCGATCGGCGCGGAACTCGCCCAGGTCTTCGCCCGCTTCGGCACTGCCGTCACCGTCATCGAGGCCCAGCCCCGGCTGCTCTCGTTCTCCGAACCCGAGGCCAGCGAACTGCTCGAGCGGATCTTCAAGGCCGAGGGCATCACGGTCTGCACGGACGCCCCGGCCGAGCGGGTCAGCCACGACGGTCACCGGTTCACCGTGCACCTGGACGGCGAGGCTCACACCGCCGAACGGCTGCTGGTCAGCACCGGGCGCCGCACCGGCCTGGACGCCCTCGGGGTCGCCGCGGCCGGGCTGGACCCCGGGGCACCCACCATCGCGACCGATGGCCGGATGCGCGCCGCGGACGGGGTATGGGCCATCGGCGACGTGACCGGGAAGGGCGCCTTCACGCACATGTCCATGTACCAGGCCGCCATCGCGGTGCGGGACATCCTGGGCCAGGACGGCGAGCCGGCCGACTACCGCGCCGTGCCGCGGGTCACCTTCACCGACCCGGAGATCGGCACCGTGGGCCTGACCGAGGAGCAGGCCCGCGCCGCCGGCCTGCGGGTACGCACCGGGGTCACGCAGATCCCGGCTTCCGCGCGCGGCTGGATCCACAAGGCGGGCAACGACGGATTCATCAAGGTCGTCGCCGACGCCGACCGGTCCGTGCTGGTGGGCGCCAGCTCGGCCGGGCCCTGCGGCGGTGAGGTCCTGTCCGCGCTGGCGGTCGCGGTCCGGGCCGAGGTGCCGCTGGCCACCTTGCGCAACATGCCGTACGCGTACCCGACGTTCTACCGGGCCATCGAGGACGCGCTGGCCAAACTCGCCCCGGCGCAGGCGTCATGACACGCCGGCCGGCCGTGGTGGCCTTCGACGTGATCGGCACGCTGATGTCGCTCGAGCCGCTGCGCGAGCGGCTGACCGCGGCCGGCCAGCCCGCGCACCTGCTCGAGGCGTGGTATACCAGCACGCTCCGGGACGGCATGGCGCTGTCCGCGACCGGGGACTACGTGCCCTTCGCCGACGTCGCCGAGGCCGCGCTGCGCGGGCTGACCGGCTATTCGATCAGCCCCGAGCAGGTGGCTCAGGTCATGGCGGGCTTCGCCGACCTGCCCGCCTTCCCCGACGCGCTACCCGCGATCACCGCCCTGACCGACGCGGGCATCCGGGTGGCCTGCCTGACGAACGGGTCGGCGGAGCTGACCACGTCGTTCGTCGAGCGCGCCGGGTTCGGTCCGCGGATCGACCGGGTGATCTCGGTTGCCGAGGTCTACCGGTGGAAGCCGTCCGGAATGGTGTACCGGTACGCCGCGGAGGTCCTCGACGTCCCGCCGCAGTGGCTGGCGCTGGTCGCGGCGCACGACTGGGACTGCCACGGGGCCAAGCGGGCCGGCCTGACCGCCGGCTGGGTGAGCCGGAAATCGGGCGGGTACGGCGCGCCGTTCGAGCCGCCCGACGTGCAGGGCGAGGACCTCACCGAGGTGGCCGCCAAGCTGCTCGGCCTGACCGCGTAACCATCCGCCGTCACGGACCCGGGCCGTAATTTCGGGCCCGCGGCCGGGGTTGTATCCAGTGCCGTGCGCTCGGCCAGGTGCCGTGCGCTCGGCCGGGTGCCGTGCGCTCGGCCGGGTGCCGTGCGCTCGGTCTGGTGCTGTGGCCTCACTGGCAGCACCAGTGCGCGTGCCACTCGTGACACTGCCACCTCTAGTGGCCCAACCGGATTCAGTGGTTGTGGCGTTCTACCCGAAAGAGTGGGTAGGACGCCACAACCACTGAATTTCGGGGGCCGCGCCCGGGGTGGGGCATGGGCGCCATGGCTCATTTGTGTCCTGCTGGCCCGGAGCGGATCAGGTCAGCTAGGTGCCTGGCCCAAAAGATGACAGGACGTCACACCCAGGCGAGCAGCCCGGCTAGCGGGCCCGGTACCTGGGTGAGGTCGAGGGCTCCGGCGAGCAGGTGGCCGTAGCGGATCTTGCGGCCGGAGCGGGTGCCCAGGAAGCGGTGCAGCTGCCGCTCGCGCGGCTCGCCCCGGTGGGCGGGCTGCTTGCTGAAGGTCTGGAACGGGGTGAGCTCGCCCTGCTCCGCGACCAAGCGCTCCACGGTGCTGACACCGAGCGCGCGGATGAGCTCGTCCTCCAGGTCGGTGACGCAGACGAAGAAGCCCAGCCCGGCCAGGTCGAAGGAGCCGGTCCCGAGCCCGGCGCGTTCCAGGCCGCGCCGGATGTCGTGTTCTTCCGCCTCGTCGCACAGCCCCGCTAGCCGGACGCCGAAGCCGTTCGGGCCGAACAGCCCGAGGAAGTGCGCGATGTTGGTCGCGCCGCCCATCGGGACCACGAAGATGTTCTCACCGGGCAGGTCACGGCGGCGGCGCGCGGCCAGGGTCTGCACGGCGGCCTGGTCGCTCATGCCCTCCACCAGTACGACCGTGCAGGAACCGGGGGCTTCCCGGGCCCGCGCCGCCGCTGCCAGCAGGGCCGCGCTGCTACCGCCGGCCGCCTTGGTCACCGCGGCGAGCCACTCCAGCGTCTTGCCGTCCACGCTCCCTGATCTTGCCTCTCGTCACGGCTCCCCGGCGACCCGCCAATAGGTCCCGCGGCTGCTTTGTCTGCAGTTTTGGGCGTGATAGCAACCAATACTGCCGACAAATCGATCCTGAGGCATCGGCCGGGCGCGAGCTGGAGATATCAGGTGTTATGCAGCGAAGCAGTGATCGCATCCGTACCACGCACGTGGGGAGCCTGGCCCGGCCGGCTGCCCTGCTCGACCTGATGAAGGCGGAGGCCGCCGGGAATCCGGTCGGTCCGGGCGAACGCGAAGAGGCCGAACGGGTGGCCGTGGCGGACGTGGTGGCGTGGCGACGGGCGGCCGGGCTGGACGTGATATCCGACGGCGAGCAGTCCAAGCCCGGCTTCTTCGCCTACATCGGCGAGCGGCTGAGCGGCTTCGAGCCCCGCCCGGACCGCGACCCGCTGGCCGGATTCCGGGCCGAGATCGAGAGCTTTCCCGAGTACTACGAGCAGTACCTCAAGGGGGCGATGACCGGCGGGATGGCCGCCCCGGCGGTTCCGCTCGGCTGCACCGGGCCAGTGTCCTACACCGGGCACGAGCGGCTCCAGCGGGACCGGATCACCCGGTTCGCCGGGCTCGTCGGCCGGGAGAACGTGGTGGCCAGCGCCGACTGCGGTTTCTCGTGGCAGGCCACCTACACGCCGGAGATCGGTCCGCGGATCGTGCAGGCCAAGTTCGAGGCACTGGCCGAGGGCGCCCGCCGGGCCACCGCCCGGCTCTGGGACTAGCCAGCGGACGGGGAGGGAAGGCGGACGGGGAGGCGCTTTAGCCGAAGAACGCGGTCAGTAGTGCCGCGAGCTCGGCCGGGGCCTCTTCGGCGATGTGATGGCCGCAGTCGACGGGCTGGCCGCGGACGTCGCCGGCCCAGGCCCGCCAGATCGCGAGCGGGTCGCCGTACAGGTCTTCCAGGTCGTCGCGGCTGGCCCACAGGAACAGCAGCGGGCAGCCGATCCGGCGGCCCGCGGCGCGGTCGGCCTCGTCGTGCTGCCGGTCGAGGCCGAGACCGGCTCGGTAGTCCTCCATCATGGCGTGCACGGTCGCGGGATCGTGGATGGCGCGGCGGTAGTCATCGTACGCCTCGGCGCCCATGTGCTCGGCGGTGGCGGTGTACCAGGCTTCCGGGTTCGCGCTGATGAACCGCTCGGCGGGCTTGCCGGTCTGGCCGAAGAAGAACCAGTGGAACCAGCGGGCCGCGAACCGGGCGTCGCAGCGGGCCAGGGCCTCGGCGATGGGGATCCCCTCCATCAGGCACAGCCGCCGCACCGAGCCGGGGAAATCGAGCGCCAGGCGCTGCGCCACGTAGCTGCCGCGATCGTGCCCGGCCAGGCAGAACCGCTCGTGCCCGAGCGCCCGCATCAGCGCGACGCAATCGCCGGCCATCGCCCGCTTGGAGTACGGGGCGTGGTCGG
>JAJKHX010000058.1 GCA_021154785.1 Nocardiopsis sp. | reverse complement strand
TTCACCAGCCCGCTGCGGCGGGCCAGCGGCGAAGGTCCCTCACCTCCACTCGAATCAACAGCGCCTCGCGGCGCACCCCGCGATCATGAAACGCGACCGCGACAAGCTAACCGGCATTGCCCCTTGACCCGCAGCGCCGGCCCGCCCGGTGTTTAGCAGGAACGCCGGACACGGGTCAACGTAGGCACGACCATGGGGGACGTGGCGATATACACGTCCGAAGCGCGGCGACGTGCTCGTATTCGGCCCGGGTAATGGTCTGGCCGCGGGAGTTGGCGGAATCCTCGATAAGTTAGGTGGACCGGGTGCTGCGCGAGTGGACGAACGCCTTGACATTGACGTTGCCGAACTCAGTCACGGAGGCGTTCGGCATTTTCTCGGTCAGTTCGCGCAACCGTGCCGGGGAGGGATCCACTCCACCCGCGAGCCGTTCACCTGGTACACCACTGCCGTTCCGCTCTCCTGGGACAGGCCCTTCCGGTCCGTACCGGCGCTGGCGACACGCGGGAGCCGCACGCATACCGGGCCAGCACGATTTAGTGGAGCGTCCCCAGAATCGACACGATTATTACGCTAGTGCCAATCCTTTGCTGGCAGGCGCATTGTCAGTCGCAACGCGATATAGTATAGATTTCCTTGAACCGCGCATCAATGGTCCGGACGCCCTGGTTTGGACCAATAACATGGACCAATTTGCGGACCTGAGTGACGGCGGCGGGGGCCGTGCCGTTCTGTGCGCCTGACCCCGGTGCCACGGCGGCCCGGGCTGGCGAGAGGGAAAGAATGCGTACATCCCTCTCCCGGACGGCGTCCGGTGCAGCGACAGCGGCGGTCGGCACGCTGGCTTTGGGGGGCGCCTTCGTCATCCCGCTGAAGGACCACACCACGCTGTCGGTCGTGGCGGCGAGGAACGTCATCAAGGACGCCATCGGCGGCACGCTCCAGTCGGCAAGACCCGCCTCGGCCAGCGGGTCGTCGAGCTCGATCGCGTGGACGGCCGGCACCTGGCAGATGGCAGGCAGCTGGTACCGGTGCGGGCCGAGCTCACCGACCGGGCGGGCACGGTCCGTTCTGGGTGCGGCCGCGGGTCACTGCACGGTACGAACTGATGTCCACCGGTACCGAGCGGCTGCGGCCCACGCACAGCGGAGTCGTCACCGTCAAGGTGATCCGCCAGGTCCGGGCGGGGCGAGGCAGGTGCTCAGCCTGGAAGAGGCCGGTCTCGCCCCGCGCGGCGGACGGTTGCGGGAGCATCCTGAACAGATGGCCACCGAGGCTGACGAGGTGCCGCTGTTCACCGTTGGCCGGCTCCGGGTCATGGACGTGACCCCGAGGCGGCGCCGGGCGCGTTCATGCGAGCGGATGGTGGCCGCGGTGAAGGCGGTGCCGGCTGGCCAGAACCCGGTGGAGGACGAGGTGCTCCACGGCCTGTCGACGGAGCAGGCCACCGCCCTGGCGGCCGACCCTTCCCGGGATCAGGCCGAGGTGGCCGCGTTGCACGTCATCGCCGGGCGCGACACCCCGGCCGTCGCCCGCAAGCCGGGCGAGTCACCCGGGGCGGTGCGTGTGGCCGCGCGCCGCGGCCCGCGGTCCTGGCCGCGGGCCGGGAACCCTTCTCGGGCCGGGTCAGTCGCTGCCGGGACCCTGGTCGCGGACCTGCTCGACGTGACGCAGGGCGTCGCGCAGCCGGGCCAGCCAGGCGTCGGCGTTCTCCCCGGTCAGTCGTACGCACCAGGCCAGCGCGTCGCTGCGGCTACGGGCCACGCCCGCCTCGACCAGCGTGTCGAGGACCCGCCGCTCGGACTGGCGCAGCCTGGTCATGACCGGAACCGACAGCGTGGTGAACATCTCGGTCACGCCCGCGCAGGTGACACCCCAGGAGACCTTGCGCCGGAACTTGTGCTCGGCCTCCCGTGCGATCTCGATCCGGCGGCTCCTGGTCTCCTCGCGGAACCGGCGGATCCGCCCCTCGGCGGCCGCGGCCCGCTCGGCGTCCGACGCACCAGCCGTCTCCGGGTCGGGGAGCGTCCCCACGATCGTGATCTCCTCGCGGTCCGCCTGGATCTCCGCCGCCGCCGTGAACCAGTCGCCTGGCAGCCGCCCGCTGAACCAGCCGCGCAGTTCCTCGGTGCTTCCCCGGCCCGTGCTTGCCTTATCTGCGCCCATGTCATCCGTCCCCGAGTTCTCGCCGCTGGCGTTCGTATCGCTGTCCGTTCCGGCCGCGTCGCCCGCGGGCCCGGAGTCTTCTTGCGCTGTACTCATGTAATTATGATTACACCTTGACTGTCGCAACGGCCAGTTCCTTGTCTACGCCCCCAGCTGAAATCCTGACGGACCCGTGATGCCCCGCTGTCCTCTTGAACCTCACTAGCCCCGCGCTAGATTCAGTGGTTGTGGCGCCCTACCCGATAGAAAGGGTAGAACGCCACAACCACTGAAATGTGAAGAGGCCCGGAAGGCTTCGGAGCGGGTCTAGGCAGGCGTCAGCCGACTCGGCGCTCAGGGTAGCGGCACCGGCCTGAGGCTCGGAGCAAAGCTGAGGCTCAGAGCCGACCTGAGGCCCGGAGCCGACGAGGAGTGCTCAGGGGCAGGCGGACGGCGCGGTCAGGCCGAGGACGGCGCGGTCAGGCCGAGGGCGGGGTGGTGTGCTCAGGCTAGAGGCCGGAGGCGACGCTGGAGGCGACGTGAGGGTAGACGCGGATCGCGCCGGCGAACTCGGAGCCGAAGCTGGCCGGGACGATCTCGACATCCATGCCGGGCTGGGGAGCCTGGATCATCCAGCCGTTGCCCAGGTAGATAGCCACGTGCGAGATGTAGCCGGGATCGGTGGGGTCGGTGTGGTAGAAGAGCAGGTCACCGGGCTCCAGCTGGGTGGCGGGGACGGCCAGGCCGGCCCGGGCCTGGTCGGCAGCGACCCGCGGCATGGTGATGCCGGCCTGGGCGAACGACCACTGGACGAGGCCCGAGCAGTCGAACGAGCTGGGCCCGCTGGCACCCCACACGTACGGCAGGCCGCGCCTGCTCTCGGCGGCCCGCAGCGCCGCGGTCAGCTCGGCCGCGGTCACCGCGCCACTGCTGGTCGCTGCGCTCGGCGCGGTCCCGACCGGGGAAGCTGTGTCGGACCGGGTCACCTCGGTGACCAGCGCCTCGACGCCCGCTCCCTTGGGCAGGACGGCCTTGATCTTGGCGGTGAGCGAGGCCACGCTGGACGGCGCCGCGCTGACGATAATCGCGTTGCCGGCCGGCACTCCGAGTGACCGGGCGACCGAGTCTGACACCACGGCGTCCACGCCGCCGATGCCGACCGTGCCGAACGCGACCACCGGCAGGCGTTCGGTCTGGTGGCCGGCCACGGTGACCCGGCCGCCCAGAGACAGCTTGTCCAGGGTGCCCATGGTGTACGACACGGCGACGCCGCCTCTGGCCACCCCCTGCCACAGCCGGCTGGAGGCCGCCATCGACGGGGAGGCATAGCCGCGGAAGCGGGACGGGTTGACGCCGAGCACCGCCGTGTAGGCGCCGTTGATCTGGATCTTGGCGGCCTCGATCGGCTCGGCGCCGGTGACCCCGGGCTGCCCGGACACCGCCGCCAGGACCTTGTGGGACAGCGAGAATGGCGCCACGACCAGCAGCCCCGCCTGCTTGAGGCCGCTCAGCGGGGCGACGCTCGGAGACTTGGCGGGCTGGCTCGAGCCGACGGCCTGGGTGTCCGCACTGACGGTGCCGCCGGGTGCGGTGGTGCGGGGTGCGGTGGTGCTGCCAGGGGCGGTTCGGCCCGGTGGCGTGGTGACCGTGGTTTTGGCTACGGGGACAGCGAGGGGCTGGCCGCTGCCGTCGGCGTTGCCGCCCAGCATCGGCACCACGGGACTGGTGCTTGCGGTGGGCGCGGGACGGGACTGCGGGACCGCGGGGGCCTGGCCGTCTACGGCGGCGGGCTTGCCGCCCATTGTGGCCAGCACGACGCCGGTGCTCGCCCCGGCCAGGGCCAGCACGCTGATGATGACGGGAACTATCCGCCTGCTTCGGGCGGGCGATCCCGGTGCGGTACGCAAGAGACGCCGCCAGAGGCGGCGTACGGCGTCCGCGAGCGAAGGCATCGATCCCAACATATCCCCCCCGTACAAGGTACCGGGAAGAGGGCGGGTCGTACGAAATGCCGCGGTAGGGATAAACAGGCCACGCCGCGCACGGCCACAGCTGCGGGAAGGCCACCAGTGCACCGCGGAGGCCGGAGCGGGACGGGAGGCACGAGCGGTCGGCAGGCACGAGCGGGACGGGAGGCCGGAGCGGATCAGGCGGGCTCGGCTAGCACTGCGCGGAGCTGCTCGGGGGTGGTTACCGGGGCCTGGCAGGTGAACTGGCGGCAGACGTAGGCGGCCGGGGCGCCGTCCACCAGGCCGCGCCCGTCGAGCAGCGGGACGCCGCCGTCGGCGGCGTCGCCGGCGCCGAGCGGCTGGCTGCCGTCGCCCAGGGCGAGCACGGCGCCGGGCGGGGCGGCGTGCAGCGCCGTCTGGTGCAGTGCGCGGGTCCGGCCGTCATCCAAGGCGCCCACCACGGCGATCTCGGCCGGGCCGGACAGGATGGCCTCGGCCACCGACAGGCCCGCGCCCGCGGCCCGCGGGTACCGGGCGGCGATGCCGGGGAGCACGCCGAGGGCGCCGACGGCCGCCTCCCGGTGCCGGGCCGAGCCGGTCAGCGCCGCGTAGCTGAGCAGTGCGCCCGCCAGGGCGAAGGTGCCGGACGGGGTGGCGTTGTCGGCCGGGTCGGCCGGGCGGAAGATCAGCGCCTCACCGCCGGCGGCCGTGTCGTAGAAGCCGCCCGCGCCGTCGCCGAACGAGCCGAGCGCGACCTCGAGCAGGTCCGCGGCCAGCCGCAGCCAGCGCGCCTCGCCGGTCACTCCGGACAGGGTGAGGAATCCTTCCGCGACGCAGGCGTAGTCCTCAAGGGTCCCCGCGGTGTCCCCGGCCTTCCCGTCGCGGGAGGTGCGGATCAGCCGCCCATCGGCCAGGTGCTCCCCCGACGGCTCCGGGCCCGACGGCTGCGGGCCCGGCGGCTGCGAGCCAGGCAGATGCAGGCCGGCCAGCAGGCCGGCCGCGTCGCGGGCGGCCGCGGTGAGATCCGGGCGCGCCAGCAGCAGGCCGCACTCGGCCAGCGCCGAGATGGCCATCCCGTTCCAGGCCGCGACCACCTTGTCGTCGCGACCCGGGCGGACGCGGGTGCCGCGCGCGGCCAGCAGGGCGTCGCTGACCCGGGCGAGGCGCTCCGGATCAGCGGGCTCGGTCAGGCGCTGGAGGACCGAGGCCCCGTGCTCGAACGTGCCGTCCTCGGTCACGGAGAACGCGGCGGCCGCGAACTCGCCGTCCTCGGGGCCGAGGACGGCCCGCAGCTCGTCGGGCCGCCAGACGTAGAACTTGCCCTCCTCGCCCTCGCTATCGGCGTCCAGCGACGACGCGAGCCCGCCCTCAGCGGTCCGCAGCTCGCGCAGCATCCAGTCGCAGGTCTGCCCGGCCACCCGGGCGGCCAGGGCCGAGCCGGTGCGCCGCCACAGGTGCGCGTAGACCCGGGCGAGCAGGGCGTTGTCGTAGAGCATCTTCTCGAAGTGCGGGACGACCCAGCCCGCGTCGACCGAGTAACGGGCGAACCCGCCGCCGAGCTGGTCGTACATACCGCCGCGGGCCATCGCCTCGCAGGTGCCCTCGGCCATCGCCAGCGCGTCGGCGTCCGCCGTGCGCTCGTGGTGGCGGAGCAGGAACTCCAGCACCATCGACGGCGGGAACTTCGGCGCGCCGCCGAACCCGCCCCAGGCCGCGTCGTAGTCGCGGCGCAGTCCCTCCACCGCCGCGGCCGCCGACTGACCGAGCTGGGGCGAGCTGGCCTCGCCGCGCAGGGACTGGGCGGTGGCCGCCGCGTTCTCGGCCAGCGCCCCGGCGATCTGGGTGGCCCGGTCGATCACGTCGTCGTGGTGATCACGCCAGGCCCGGGACAGGTCGGTGACCAGCTGCTGGAAGTACGGCCGGGGCAGGTAGGTGCCGCAGAAGAACGGCTCCTTGGCCGGCGTCATGACCACCGTCATCGGCCAGCCGCCCTGGCCGGTCATGGCCTGGGTCGCGGTCATGTAGACCGCGTCCACGTCGGGCCGTTCCTCCCGGTCCACCTTGACCGCGACCATGTGCTCGTTCAGCAGTGCCGCCGTCGCGGGATCCTCGAACGACTCGTGGGCCATAACGTGGCACCAGTGGCAGGCGGCATAGCCCACCGAGAGCAGGACCGGGACGTCCCGCCGGGCCGCCTCGGCGAAGGCCTCGTCGCACCAGGGCCACCAGTCCACTGGGTTGTCCGCGTGCTGGAGCAGGTAGGGACTGGTCGAATTCCGCAGCCGGTTCACTACTTCACAGTACTGACCCGGCGCGGGGGTGAGAGGCGGGGGGACTGCCCAGGGCAGGGCGGCGGCCTTAACGCCGGGAGGCGGTGAAGTTGTCGAACTCCGCTCCGGCGGTCGAGCTGGCGTCGGAGATCGACTCGACGTACAGCCCCAGGTAGCCCTTGGTGTACGGGTGGTCGTGGTCGGTGTAGTCGACCAGCTTCTTGCCGTTCAGCCAGAGCTCGAGGTGAACGGCCTGGCCGCCGTTGACGGTCCGGCACACGGCCCGCAGCCGGTCCGGGGTGCTCGGGTTCAGCGTGGCCGGGACCGGGTCGGGGCTGTCCGAGACCTCGGCGCCGCCGCCCGTCCACTTCTGGATAGCCACGGCATTGTCCTCGACGAGGAAGGCGTAGACGTCGCCGCCGCCGTTGGACCGGATCGCGATACCGAGGCCGTAACCCTGAGGAGCGCCCGAGAGCTTGTGCACGTCAACGGTGGCGCTCAGGTTCAGCGGCGTCAGCCCGGCCAGGCCGTGCGCCGCGTTCATCGGGCGGGCGATCTCGCTCACGCCGTTCGCCCCGGTCACGCTCAGCCGGTAGGTGCTCCCGGTGTAGGCGCCGGCGTTCTGGTGCGCGTCATCGGTCCAGCCGTTCGCCTGGCTCGAGAAGTCGTCCGCGAGGACCACGGCCGCCGAACCGCCGCCGGCCGGGGAAGCCGAGCTCGTGGCCTTGGGCACGGTGCTGCCGCGCTGCGAGGACACGGGGGAGGCCGCCGACGACGACGTGGACGCTGGCGGCCCGGGGTGGCCGCCGGGGGCCTGGAAGACGAAAAACGCAGCCGCCGCGATGACGACGACCCCGGCCGTGGACAAGACGATGGCCCGGGTTCCGAAGCGCCGCCCCGGCGGCATCGGCTTGGTCGCGTACGGCAGCGGCGCGGGGACCGGCGTCGCGGCCGCGGGCGCCCCGGGGAAGGTGCCCGCGCCGGGGGCCGGGGCCAGCTGCGTGGACTGGCGCTCGGCGATGCTCTGGTCGAGGATCCGCAGCAGCTGGCCGCTCTCGGCGTCGAAGTTGCTCATGCTGATCGCGAAGGCCGGCTGGCCCGCCATGCTGGCCAGGCTGGGCGGCAGCTCCCCGTGCATCGGCATCCGCGCCCCGTCGATGGTCACCGGGATGACCAGGGTGCCGCGGGCCAGGGCCGCTTCCAGGGCCACGCGGACGTAGTCGTTCGGGTCGTGCAGGCCCTCGCCGGTGACCGCCATCCAGTGCGGGCCGATCATCAGGACGAGCACGTCGCACGAGGCGACCGCGGCACCGATCGCCTGGGGGAGGTTACCCCCGTACGGAGCCGGGTCCACGTCCTTGATGACCTGCCGCTGGCCGAAATGCTCGGTCAGCCGGTTGGAGATCCAACTAGCCGCCTGCGCCGTATCGGCCCGCCGGTAGCTGATGAAGACGCGTCCCGCCACCCTGACACCCCCCGGAACGAATGACCTCTATGTCGTCAGTGTCCCGCTAGCACAGGCCGAGAACACGAGGATGATCATCGTAACGACCGGGCGGCCAGCCGGAAGGTATTTCCCGATTTGCCGCGCCCCCAGCTCCAGGCCTGGCCGGCCAGGAAGAACGCGGCGCCGATAACGCCGACGAAGAAACCGAGCGGCCAGTTGGACTGATACGAGGCCGCGATGGCGGCCCAGACCGTGACCAGCGCGATGACCACGGACAGGGCGATCGCGAGGCCCGGGCGGGCGGTCAGCGACCGGGCCGCGGCGGCCGGGCCGATCATCAGGCTGAACATCAGCAGGGCGCCCACCACGGGCACCGTCATGCTGGTCGCCAGGGCCATCACGAGCAGGAACACGAGTTCCATCCGGCGCGGCGGCACGCCGCGCGCCTCGGCGACCTCGGGCAGCGCCGAGGACAGCAGCAGCGGCCGGAACATGAACACGATCACGGCCACCGACACCGCGCCGAGGATGGCGATGGGCAGCACCTCGGACGCGCTGATCCCGAAGACCTCACCGAACAGCAGCGAGTACGCCTCCTGCGCGTACTGGGTGCTCCAGCTCACGAACAGGGCGCCCACGCCGAGCATCAGCACGAACGTCAGGGCGGTGGCCACGTCGGACCGGGCCCGGCGGCTGAGGCCGGCGATGCCCAGCGCGCCCGCGGCCGAGAACACGGCCAGCCCCACGAACGGGTTGAGCCCGAGCAGGGCGGCCCCGGCCGCGCCGGCGAAGGCGCCGTTGGGGATGGCGTGCGCCGCGAACGTCGACCCGCGCAGCACGGCGAAGAACCCGGTTACCCCGGCGATCACCGCCACGGCAGTGCCCGCGAACCAGGTATTCAGCATAAAGCTACTGAACATGCGTGCTCCGGTTCGTCCGGCACCGCGACCGGACGGCCGCCCGGGCGCAGGTAGCTGACCAGGTAGGCGCCAGTGATGAGGGTGACCACGAAGAAGCTGACCGGCCAGCCGCGGCCCGCGGGGGGCCAGTAGTAGCTGTCGTAGGCCAGCAGGATGCCGAGCCAGGTGGCCGCCACCCCGATGCCCGCCGCCACGGCTGCCGCCCGGACCGGTCCCTTCGCGACCCGCAGCGCGGTCGCGGCCGGCCCGATGAGCAGCGCGGTGCTCAGCACCGCCCCGATGATCACGGCGGACAGCGCTACCGAGACGGCCAGCGCCATCAGGTAGGCCGCGCCCACCGCGCGGACCGGCACGCCGCGGGCGGCCGCCAGGTCCGGGCTGAGCGCGCTCAGCAGCAGCACCCGGGCCAGCACCACCACCGTGACCAGCGCCAGCAGCGCGGAGATGATCAGGACCGGCACCGTCGACGGGGTCAGCACGAACATGGAGCCGAACAAGATGGTGAACGACGCCCCGGTCGTGGTGCTGTACTGGGTGCCCAGGTAGAGGAAGAGCGCGGCCAGGCCGAGGGCGGCGCCGAGCACCACGCCGGTGGCCACGTCCCGGCCGCGGCGGCGCTGGAGGCCGATCAGCTCCATGAACGCGGCCGCGCCGGCGCCGAAGGCCAGGTAGCCCCAGAACTGGTTGATGCCGATCAGGAACGCGCCGGACCCGCCGGTGGTGGCGATGTCGGCCAGCGAGTGGCCGGCGAACGACTGGCCGCGGGTCACCGTGAACACGCCCACGACGGCGGAAGTGACGGCGATGACGGTCCCGACCGCCAGCGCGATGCGCACCGGGCCGCTGCCGAAGAAACCCGGCTCGATGATGTACCTGAACACGGTGTTCACCGGGCGGTCAGCCCACGACGCTGGCGTCGGCGGCGGCGCCGTCGTGCTCCGGATCGGTACCCTCCGGGGCGGCCACCACCAGGACCCGCCCGTGCACCCGGATCACGTCGACGTGCTGCCCGTACAGCCGGGACAGCACCTCGGTGGTGACCACATCCTCGGTGCGGCCCACCGCGACCCGGCCCCCGGCCACGTAGGCGATCCGGTCCATCACCGGCATCAGCGGGTTCATGTCGTGCGCCGACAGCAGCACCGCGATCCCCTCGGCTTTGGCCAGCCGGGCCAGCACCGACACGATCCCCTGCTCGCCGGAGATGTCCAGGTTGGCCAGCGGCTCGTCGAGCAGCAGCAGCCGGGGGCGGCCGATCAGCGCGTGCGCGATCATGACCCGCTGCTGCTCGCCGCCGGACAGCTCGCCGATCCGGGCGTCGGCGAAGCGCCGCGCGCCGACCGCGGTCAGCATGTCGTCGACGAGCTCGCGGCGGGCCCGGGACGGCAGCCGGACGCCGAACTTGTGCCCGTCGACGCCGAGCGAGACCACGTCCCTGACCCGCAGCGGCGTATCCGGCTCGATGCCCAGCTTCTGCGGCACGTAGCCGGTCGAGGCGTCCCGGTGGGCCCGTGGCTCGCCGTCGATGAGGACCGCACCTGTGGTGACAGCCTGCAATCCGAGCATGACGCGGAGGAGGGTGGTTTTGCCTGCCCCGTTTGGTCCGATGAGTCCGGTGAACTCGCCGGGGCGGATCGTCAAAGAGACATCGCGGAGGATTTCCCGGCCGCCGAGCCGGACGCCCACGTTGTCCAGCCGCAGTAGTTCGGTGCTCATAGATGCTCGCTCGAGACGTGATCGGTGACGGCGGCGCGCAGCGCGCGTACCTCGGCCAGCATCCACGACTGGTAGTGATAGCCGGGTTCCGGCATCGTCTCGTAGACGCCGACGACCGGGATGCCGTTCGCCTTGGCCAGGGCGATGAAGGATTCGGTCAGCGAGTCCGTCACCTGCTGATTGTAGACAAACACCTTGACCAGGTGCTTCGTGAACAGGCCCCGCTCGACCGCCACGCCCTGCGCCGACGGGTCGGTGCCGTTCATGATGCCGGCCTGGAAGGCCCAGGGGGTGCGGTTGTCCGCGCCGGACGCCTGGAGCAGGTAGTCGGCCACGGGTTCGGTGGTGGCGACCGGGATGCCTGGGTAGCTGGCTTTAAAGGCCGCCATCGCGCTGGTCCACGCGTCCAGCGAGCGGGTGAACGCTTTCGCGTTGGCCTGGAAGTAGCTTGTGTGCGCGGGGTCTATGGCGGCCAGGTTCTCAGCGATGGCCTGGGCGACCGTGGCCATGACGCCGGGTTTGTACCACAGGTGCGGATTCGGCGTGCTGTCCGGCAGGCCGAGCAGCTTCTGCACCACGATGACGTGGCGGCCGGAATCGGGGACCGCCTTCTCGATCGTGTCCATGAACGTGTCGTAGCCGAAGCCGTTCTGCACCACCAGCTGGGACGCGTTGACCAGGCGGCCGGTCGCGGCGCTCGCCTCGAACGTGTGCGGGTCCGTGCTGGGATTGCTCATGACCGCGCTGGCCTGGACGTACTTCCCGCCGACCTGCTGGATGACGTCGGCGTACTCGTTCTCGGCCCCGACGGCGACGATCTTGCCGTTACTGCCGATCGCGCCGGCCAGCGACGCCGAGCAGCCGGCCAGCAGGCTCACGGCCAGGCTCGCGACCAGCGGCACCACGGCCGCCCTTCCTCTCCAGCCACCCGGCATGGCACGCCTTTCCGCTCGTGGACTCAGCGATACTGGTAATGATAATGATTCTCAATCTTGGTCGCAAATCGGCAACAAACCCGGGTCCGGGCGCGTTGCACCTGACGATGCGCACCGGGAGACGGAATGCGCGTTGGGCGGAACGGGAAGCGAGGTTGTACCGTGCGAACTGTGGGAGCGTCACAGCCGGAGGAGACCGCGCGGGCCGAGGAGCCCGGGCGGCCCGCAGAGCACGGCCGGGCCGGAGGGGCCGCGGGGGTGAAGACGGCCCGGGGCACCCGGGCGCGCGGGACGCGGCAGGCGCAGGCACTGGCCGTCGCACTGGACGACCTGCCAGGCTTCTGCAGCGCCCAGGAAATTCATGCGGCGCTGCGGAGCAAGGGCGAGACGGTCGGGCTGGCCACCGTCTACCGGCACCTGCAGGCGCTCACCGAGGCGGGCAGCATCGACACGATTCGCGATGTCAGCGGCGAGACGCTCTACCGGCAGTGCGGCACGAGCGTGCACCATCATCACCTGACCTGCCGGAACTGCGGGCGCAGCGTGGAAGTGGAGGGCCGCGCGGTCGAGCAGTGGGCGGAGAAGGTCGCCGCCGAGGCCGGCTTCACCGACGTCGGCCACACCTTCGAGCTCTTCGGCGTCTGCCCCCAGTGCGCGGGCTAGGAACTAGCCCGGCGTTGGCCGGATCGATGGAGCATCGAGCCGGTTATCGCCGGCATGATG
Organism: Nocardiopsis sp.; assembly: GCA_021154785.1. Lineage (GTDB taxonomy): Bacteria > Actinomycetota > Actinomycetes > Streptosporangiales > Streptosporangiaceae > Palsa-504. Next base: position 16,559 of record JAJKHX010000058.1, on the reverse strand, counting down.
GAGCATTGAGCCGGTTAGGTCAGGGTCAGGAACGTCGGGGTTTGCGGTTGGGGGGGGCGGCGGCGGCCAGGGCGGCCTTGTGGTCGGAGGCGAACGTGTGGACGTATTCCTGGCCGGTCAGTTCCCTGATCGCGGTCATCACGCGCTCGGCGATCTGCTGCCTGGCCTTGCCGGGGGGCGCGGCCAGGACCTCGGGCGGGAACTCCAGCCGGGCGCCGATGCGGATCTCGATCCGGCCCGGCCGGGGCATCACCGAGCCGGGCGGCAGCACCCCGCGGGTGCCGATCATGCCGACCGGGATGACCGGCAGCCCGGATTTCAGGGCCAGCCAGCCGACGCCGGGGCGGCCCCGGTACAGCCGGCCGTCCGGTGACCGGGTCCCCTCCGGGTAGATGCCGAACAAGTTCCCCGCCTGCAGCAGTGCCAGCGCCGCCTCGAGGGTGTCCTGGGCGGCCCGGGGCCCGTCCCGGTCCATCCGCAGCTGGTTCGTGGACTTCAGGTACAGGGCCCACAGCCGGGCGGCGGGGCCGGAGGCGGTGAAGTACTCGGACTTGGCCGAGTACGTCACCGGCCGGCTCAGCATCAGCGGCAGGAAGATCGAGTCGATCACGGACAGGTGGTTGGCGGCCAGGATGGCTCCGCCGGAGGCCGGCACGTGCTCGGCCCCGGTGACCTTCGGCCGCCAGATGAGGTGCAGGAACGGCCCGGCGACAACACGCGACAGCTGATATTGCACGGGTCACTTTCTGCTAACCGGGGAGGCTGACGGGGCGCTCTTTTCACGATAGCGCGCCTGATGGTCCTGGTAGGCGACGGTGGCGGCGATCGCGATGCCGAGCGGCAGCACGAACGGCAGCGCCGCGGCCGGCACGATCACGCCGGAGTCGTCGGCCAGCCAGCCGAGCACCGGCAGCAGCCACAGCATCCAGAGCAGCGGCGGCATCAGCGGCCCGGCCGGCGGCGCGGCGTCGTAGGCCAGCGGCAGCGTGGTCAGCCGGAACCAGGCGGGCCGCCACAGCATCAGCCCGGACACCACGACCACCACCGGGATCAGCGGGCTGAACGCGTTGACCGACAGCGACCCGATGTTGGAGTTGATCTTGCGGAGCAAGATGCTGCCGGAGTTCCCGTGCAGGGTACTGCCGGCGAACGCGCCGATGTCGGACTTGCCGGTGGCCGGCACCAGGTAGCTGATCAGCGCGAACACCGCGAACAGGGCCAGCCCGCTGACCGCCGCGAGCAGCACCCGGCGCCAGGTCAGCCGGACCCCGGCCACGGCCAGGCCCAGCAGCAGGAAGCACGGCACCATCGAGATGGTCCCGCCGACCTTGCCGCCGAACCCGGGCCAGCCGGACGCGAACACCGCGAACACCGCGACCACGCCCAGCGCGAGCAAGGCGGGCCGTCGGGTGGAGGGGAAGCGGCGCAGCTGGACCAGGGCCAGCCAGCCCGCGGCCACCAGGCCGGCGATGCCGTAGATACCCAGCGCCTCGTTGCCGATGCCGTAGAACCGCCCGGCCTCCAGCACCGACAGCCCGAACGGCGTCTCCAGCTGCAGCCGCGACCCGGTCATCACGTCAACGCCCAGCACGAGCAGGGTCAGCAGGCAGATCAGCCCGAACGGGGCCAGCGGATCACGGGATCCCCAGCGGCGCCCGGCGGCCAGCGCACCCAGCGCGACGACCAGCGCCAGCACCGTCGTGACCGCGTAGAGCACCAGCGCGGGGTGCGCCGACGACGACCACGGGACCAGGTTGGCCGCGAACGTGCCGGCCGGCACCGCGGCCGCGAACACCCCGGCCACCCGCCAGCCGCGGGCCCGCCGGCGGCGCCGCTCCGCGGTGGCGCCCCAGGCGGCCAGCCCGATCCCGGCCAGCACGACCGCGTCGGCCAGCGCGTAGGTCCAGAAGAACGCGTTGTGGGTGGACCGCCATACCTGCTCCGCGGTGTCCCGGCTGGTCAGCGAGTCGATCGTCGAGCTCAGCGTGCCCCGGCCGGCCCGGGTGATCTCGGCCCCGACCGCGTCGGCGGGACTGCTCCGGCCCAGCCAGCCGAGCACGGTCGCGTTCAGGTCGGTCAGCACCACCAGGGCCGGCTGCCGGGTGGAGGCGGCGTGCAGCAGGCCGGCCTGATAGCCGGGGCCGCTGACCAGGGCGAGCTGCAGGTGCGGCGGCTTGCTGGTGGCCCCGGGCGCGGTGACCAGTATCGTCGAGCCGGCCGGGGCGCCGGCCACGAGCCGCGCGAGTTCGGTATCGGCCGAGGCGAGAGCGCGGGCTCGTTCGGTCGATCCGAGGACCCCCAGGTCCACCACGGTCAGCGGGCAGCGGGCCAGCACCGTCGCGGTGAGCTGCCCCGGGGAGGGCAGGTAGGAGGCTACCTGGCCGTCCCGGCCGGCCAGGGCGAGCGCGCCGCCGGGACCGGCCGCGGTGGCGCAGCTGGCGGCGCCCGCCAGCAGGCCCCAGTGCGGGTCGTTGTGGAACTGCTGGTTGTAGGCCTCGAGGGCGGCCAGGCCCGGCACCGCGGCGCCGGCTCCGGCCACGGTGACTCGGGGGAAGGCCCCGCAGGCGGCGTTGGTGTGGTCGGACTGCGCCCGGGCGCCCGCGTTCAGCGTCAGCCAGCCGTCGGCCGGGCAGGTCAGCGGCTTGACCGCGTAATCCACCAGGTCGCCGACCGAGCCCCGCCCGGCCAGCCGCCACAGCGCGGGCGTGGCCGACGGGGACACGTCGCTCCACCGCAGCCCGGACAGGCCCACCACGATGACGTGCCCCCGCGACGGGGCCGGACTGGCAGACGCGGCGGGGGCGGCGAGGACCGGGAGCAGCAGCGCGGCCAGGCAGGCCAGCAACCAGGTCCGCACCGCACAGGTGCGTATGCTCACCGCCCCACCGTATCCGGCGTAAAACCTTACGCCGAACGATCCGGCTCCACCTGGATGTGCCCGGCCTCACCCGTCGTGACCTCGCCGATGAGCGCGGCGGGCAGTCCCTGGGCCCGGAGCTCGCCCAGCAGGGCGGGCGCCGCGGCGGGGTTAGCCGCCAGGAGAAGGCCGCCGGAGGTCTGGGCGTCGTGCAGGAGCACGCCGACCTCGGCGGGGATGCCGGGGTGGAGGGAGGCGAAGGCGCGCATGCGTTCGGTGTTGGCGCGGGTGCCACCGGATACGAAGCCCGCGGCGGCCAGTTCGGCGGCGCCGGGGAGCAGCGGGACCGGCCGGGCGTAGAGGCGGGCCGCGGCCTTGCTCGCGACCAGCATCCGGTGCAGGTGGCCGAGCAGCCCGAAGCCGGTCACGTCGGTGGCGGCGCGCACCCCGGCGGCCAGCGCGGCCTCGCTGGCGCCCGCGTTGAGCAGGGTCATCGACGCCACGGCGGCCTCGATCGCCGCGGCGCCGGCTCCGTCGCGCTTGAGCGCGGTGGCGACCACGCCGGTGCCGATCGCCTTGGTCAGGATGAGCTGGTCGCCGGGGGCGGCCCGGTCGATGGTCATCAGCCTGGCCGGGTCGGCCAGGCCGGTCACGGCCAGGCCGTACTTGGGCACCGGGTCGTCGATCGTGTGGCCGCCGGCGACGAAGCAGCCGGCCTGGGCCGCGATCTCGGCGCCGCCGCGCATCACCTGGGCGAGCAGGGCCAGGTCGAGCCCCTCGCCTGGCCAGGCGGCCAGGTTGACCGCGAACAGCGGGCGGCCGCCCATCGCGTACACGTCCGAGAGGGCGTTGGCCGCCGCGATCCGGCCCCAGTCCCCCGGGTCGTCCACGATCGGGGTGAAGAAGTCCGTGGTCAGCACCAGCGCGCGCTCGTCGTCCAGGCGCAGCACGGCCGCGTCGTCACCCTCGGCCGCGCCGATGAGCAGGTCGCCGGCGGCCGGGCCCATCGCGGGGGCCTCGCCCAGGGTGGCGAACAGCTGCTCCAGCTTGGCCAGCGGCAGCTTGCAGGCGCAGCCCGCGCCGGGCGACAGCGAGGTGAGCCGGGGAGCGTGGTCTATGGTCACCCTGGCCACTGTAGCCGCGCGGCTCAGGTGCGCCTGGGTGGCTCAGGCGGGTTCCGCGGTCAGGTCGCGGCGGGGATGGCCGGGCAGCCACTCCACCATGACGACGGTGGCGTCGTCGCGCAGTTCCCCGGACTGGTGCGCATTGATCTCATGGTTGAGCAGGCGCATGATCTCGGGCGCGGGGGTGCCCGCGGCGGTGTGCTCGATGACGAACTGGCCGAGCCGCTCCACGCCGAACGGGCTGCCGCCGGTGGTGTGGCCCTCGGTCACGCCGTCGGTGTAGAACAGCACCCGGTCGCCGGGCTCGAGCTGCTCGGTGTGCAGGGTGACCTCGATGCTCGTGTCGTCGTCGGTGCCGCCAGCGGGCCGGTCGACGATCGACAGGCCGAGGGGCAGCTCGGGCGGGCGGATGAACTCGGTGACCGTCCGGTTGCCGCGGATCAGCAGCGGCGCCGGGTGGCCGCGGCATACCCAGCTCAGCACGCCGGTGCGGACGTCCAGGTCGGCCAGCAGCGCGGTGACGAACCGGTAGTCGCCGAACTGCCTGAGGATGGCCCGGTGGGCGCGGACCGCCGTCTCGGCCAGCGAGCCGTCGCCCGAGCGGCGGGTGCTCCGGCACGAGGCCATGCAGACGCTGGTCAGCAGGCCCGCGGCCAGGTTGTGGCCGAGGGCGTCGAAGACCGAGACGTGCAGGCGGTCACCGAGCATGGAATAGTCGAAGCCGTCGCCGCCGGCCTCGTAGGCGGGCTCGAGGAACGCGGACAGCAGGACGCGCTCGGTCGCGAACGCCCGCGGCGGCAGCAGCGCCCAGATCATCTCGCCCTGCAGCGACATTTTCTTGCTGCGCTGGGCCCGCGCGTAGGTGTCGCTGTAGCGGGCCTTCGCGGTGACCATCAGCCCGGCCAGCGAGGCGAGCGCCCGGCACCGGGCCAGCGTGTCCTCGCTGGTGTCGGCGACGGTCAGGCCGAGCACGCCCAGCAGGTCGGCGCCGTCGGCCAGCGGTACCCAGACCCGGCGGGCTCCGTCTCCCGGCCCGTTCCGGCTGGCCGGGGAGTGCTGGACCGTCACGGTCCGGTAGGCGAGCCCGGCGGTGCTGGTCTCGATCGGCAGCGACTCGGCGGCGGCCTGCCCCTGGCCGGCCTGGGCGGGGTCCTCGGGCAGCGGCATGAGGTGCTGCTGCTGCATGTCAGCCAGGTACACACGGGGCTCGGACACGCCGCTCGGCCGGGCCGCCTCGGCCAGGGCCATGGTCACGTCGTCGGGCCGCAGGAGGTGCGACTGGCTCAGCAGCCAGTCCATGGGCCGGCCGGCGGACGGCTGGGTTTGCGCCCGGCGCGGCACGGTGTCTGGCATTTTCCCCTCGTCTGGCACCCGGATCACCTGCCCTGGGACCGGCAGCGGAAACGTGCCCGGTCCGGGACGTCGCCCCCTCAGGCTTCCAGGCCGAGGCGGTAGCTGTCGCCGCGGCCCAGGTAGTGGATCTCGGTCGGCAGGCCGGCCGACTCGGCGGCCCGCCTGAAGTCGGACAGCGGCGACTTGAACAGCGTGTAGTCGTCGTAGTGGACCGGGATGGCCCGGCGCGGTGCGACGGTCCGCAGCGCCTGGATCCCCTGCCGGCCGTCCATGGTCAGCAGGATCCCGGCGATCCGGGTCCCGCCCAGGTGGATCAGGCACAGGTCGATGTCGCCGAACCGCTCCGCGATGTCCCTGATGCCGTCGTGCATGAGGGTGTCGCCGGTGATGTAAAGGCGCAACAGCCGCTGCCCGTCCCGGGAGAAGTCCAGCAGGCTGCCCATCACCGGCGGCACGACGTAGCCGAGCGGCCGGGGCGCGTGCTGGCCGGGCAGGGACGTCACCCGGACTTCGGCGTCGCCCCGGGTCATGACCCGGGACTGCCAGGTCGACAGCGCGACGGGCGAACGGAAGCCCTGGTGGCGGAGCTTGCGGGCCGCGTGCGGCTCGGTGATGATCGGCACGCCGTGATCGAGATCGCGGGCCGCGATCCGGTCGAAGTGATCCCCGTGGTGATGCGACAGGACCACGAAGTCGAGCGGCGGCAGCTCGCCGACGGACAGCGCCGGCTCGGTCAGCCGCCGGGTGGTCAGGCCCATGCCGACGTAGGCGCGCTGGCCGCGGTGCAGGAAGTTGGGGTCGGTGAGGATGGTGAAGCCCGCGGCCTGGATGAGGGTCGTCGCGGTCCCGATGAAGACGATCCGGTCGGTGTCAGCGCCGACCGAGGGCCCGGTCGGGGTGACCCGCGGTTGTCCGGTCATGTCAGTGCCTCCTTAAGGCGTGAGGTCGCCGCTGGTGCGTCCGGGCTGCCACTCCACCAAGATGGCGGTGGCGTCGTCGCGCAGCCGGCCGTGCTGGTAGTCGAAGATCGCGCGGTTGAGGCGCCGCATCGTCTCGGAGAGCGGCAGGCCCGCGCTGCTGTGCCGGATGATGAAGTCACTGAGCCGCTCGATGCCGAACGGGGTGCCGTCGGCCGCCCGGCCCTCGGTCACGCCGTCGGTGTAGAGCAGGACGCGGTCGCCGGGCTCCAGCTTCTCCGTGCTCGGTACGACGGTCTCCGCCTCGTAGTACGTCTGGCCGCGGCGTTCCCCCATGGGGCCCAGGCCCAGCGGGAGCTGCGGGGGGCGGTCCAGTTCCTTGACCGTCCGGTTGCCGCGGATCAGCAGCGGCGGCGGGTGACCGCACGCAATCCAGCTCAGCAGCCCGCTGGTCATGTCCAGGTCACACAGCAGGGCGGTGACGAACCGGTCGTCCCCGAACTGGCTGGCGATGGCGTGGTCGGCCCGGGCCATGACGGCGGGCAGCGAGCCGCCCGCCCGGCGGGTGCTGCGGCACGCGGCCAGGCCGACGCTGGCCAGCAGGCCCGAGGCCAGGTCGTGGCCGAGCGCGTCGAAGACGGACACGTGCAGGTGGTCACCGAGCAGCGAGTAGTCGTAGGCGTCGCCGCCGACCTCGTAGGCGGGTTCCAGCGACGCGGCGACCAGGACCTCACCGGTGGCGAACGTCCGCTGCGGCAGGAAGGCCCAGACCATCTCGGCCTGCAGGGCCATCTCCTGGGAGCGCTGCAGGTACGCGTAGGTGTCGCTGATGTGGTTCTTGGTCGCGATGAGTATCCCGGCCAGCGACGCCAGCGTCCGGTACCTGTCCATCATGGTCGCGCCGGCGTCGGCGACGCTGAGCCCGAGCACGCCCAGCCGCTCGGTCCCGTCCACCAGCGGGACCCACACCTGGTGACCGGTCCCGCCCCGGCTGGACTGGATGGTGACCGTCTGGTAGGCGCGCCCGGCCAGGGTGGCGCCGATGGCCAGCTTCCCCGGGACTTCCGCGGCCCGGCTGCTGTCCGACACCAGCGGGACCAGCTGCCGCTGCTGCAGGTCGGCCAGGTAGATCTGGACCGCGGACACGCCGAGCGGCCGGGCGGCCCGGGCCAGCTCGGTGGCCACGCTGCCCGGCCGCATCAGGTGCGACCGGGCGAGCAGGTCAGCCAGCGCCCGGCCGATGATCGCGTCCAGGTCGGGTTCTCCGTGACGCCCGGGTGTCTTCGTATCGCCCCCCGTATCCACGCGGGCCTCGTCAGCCGCGCAGTTCGGGCAGGACGTGGTCGCCGTACAGCTGTACCGTACCGAGCGGGTCGGCACCGGAGACGTTCATCACCACCACCGCGGTGGCGCCCATGGCCCGGATGGCCTTGAGCTGCCGCACGTGCGTGGCCGGGTCGGGACCCAGCATCGCCATCATCTTGTACTTGCGGTCCGACACGTTCTCCTCGCCCAGCTCGCCGACCCGGGCGGGATCGCTGACGTCGGCGGCGTAGCTCTCGTCGACCAGCGTCCCCTTCCACTCCCGCGAGGACTGCAGCGCGAGATCCTCGGTCTCGGCGGCGGCCGCGACCCCCTGGAGGATGATCTCGCCGGGCTCGCGGCCCGCTTCCTGGGCCGCCTTCTGGTAGGCGGCGATGACCTTCGGCGCCTTGACCGGGTGGGCCAGGGTCCATACCCCGTCCGCCAGCCGCCCGGCCATCGCGGCCGCCTTCGGGCCGAACGCCGACATGTACACCGGTATCCGGCGCGGGGGCAGGTCGTATAGCCGGGCCTCGCGGGCCCGGAAGTACCGTCCCTCGTAGCTGACGGTCTCGCCGCGCAGCATCCCGGTGATGATCGTCAGCGCTTCCTCGGTCCGGGCCAGCTGCCCGGCGGGCGACGGCCAGTCCAGCCCGGCCGGGACCTCGTTCATCGCCTCGCCCGAGCCCACCGCCAGGAAGGCCCGGCCCGGGTTCATCAGCTCCAGGGTGGCGGCCTGCTGGGCCATGACCACCGGGTTGTAACGGTGCACGACCGCGCTCACCGCCGGGCCCAGTGAGACCTGCGAGGTGGCCTGGCCGGCGGCGCCGAGCCAGACCCAGGCGTTCGCGCAGTGCGCCGGGACGCCGTCGGCCGGGTTCCACCAGGGCGCGAGGTGATCGCTGCAGCACACGATGTCGAATCCGGCCCGTTCGGCTTCGACGGCCTGGTCCAGCAGCTCGCGGGGACTGAACCGCTCGTGAGCGAGCGCGATCCCGTACGCGACGTCCTGCGGCTGGCGCTTGCGCGCCCACATCACCGCCTTGACCGATTCCACGATGCCCATGAAGGTGCCTCCTCGCTGCCCGGTCGGCTCCCCTGTCCACCCAGGAAGGGCCTAAACGTCCGGCCGGTCCGGCTAGGCGGTGAGGGCGAGGCACAGCAGGACGCCGCTGAGGCCGGTGACGGCGGCCGTGACCGCGATCGCGGTCACCGTGGTGACCCGCCGGTTGACCAGCGCGCCCATGATCGAGCGGCGGCTGGTCAGCACGACGAGCGGGATGAGCACGGACGGCAGGCCGACGGACAGCGCTACCTGGCTGACGATGAGCAGCCGCACCGGGTCCGCGCCCGCGGCGATCAGGGCGAAGGCCGGCACCATGGTGATCAGGCGGCGCGCCACCAGCGGGATGCGGCGCCGCAGGAAGCCCTCCATGATGACCTGGCCCGCGTAGGTGCCGACGCTGGACGAGGCCAGGCCGGAGGCCAGCAAGGCGAGCGCGAACGCCACCGCCGCGCCCCGGCCGAGCAGGCCGCCCAGGTCGGCCTGGATGGCGGTCAGGGTGCTCGCGTCGCGGCCCGGCAGCACCGCCGCCGCGACGACCAGCATGGCCATGTTGACGAGCCCGGCCACGCCCAGCGCGACCCCGATGTCGACCCGGCTGGCCCGCACCGCCTCGGCGGGGCCGGCGGTCTCGTCCTGGTCCCCGGTGAGAGCCTGATTGCTGGTGAGGGCCTGATTGCTGGTGAGGGCGGAGTGCAGGTGGATCACGTGCGGCATCACGGTGGCGCCGACGATGCCCGCGGCGATAACCAGGCTGCCCCGCCCGGCCAGGTGCGGGACGAAGCCGGCGGCCGCCCGGGACAGGTGGGGTGACAGGACGGCCTGGTACACGAAGCCCGCGCAGATCACGGCGAGCAGGCCGGTAATGACCGTCTCGAACCGGCGGCGCCCGTGCGGCGCGAGGGCGAGCAGGCCGGCCGACACCACGGCCGTGACGCCGGCCGCGGGCAGCAACGGCACGCCGAACAGCAGGTTCAGCGCGATGGCGCCGCCGAGGAACTCGGCCAGGTCGGTGGCGATGGCGATCAGCTCGCCCTGCGCCCACAGCAGCCAGGTCAGCGGGCGGGGCAGGTGCCGCCGGCACAGGGCGGCCAGGCTCTGGCCGGTGGCGATGCCGAGCTTGGCCGACAGCGCCTGCACGAACATGGCGACCAGGTTCGCGACGGCGATGACCCACAGCAGCGTGTAGCCGTAGCTGGCGCCGCCGGACATGTTGGTGGCGAAATTGCCCGGGTCCACGTAGGCCACCGAGACGACGAAGGCCGGGCCGCACAGGGCGGCGATCCGGCGCGCCCGCCCTCCCGGACGGCCGCGCCGGCCGGCCGGCGGGACAACCGCCGGAGCCGCCGGGACAACCGCCGGAAGGGCGGATACGCCTGTCACTGGAAAGCCCTCCGGCTAGGTGAGCGCGTCCTTGATCTTGCCGAGCGGGCCGGTCTCGGTGCCCATGACCGGGCCCTTGGGCTTGCCCATGCTGCCGTCGTAGGTGGCGTAGAGCGCCGGGTCCGGCGGCGGCGGCGAGGCCGGCTCGCCGAGCGGCTCCGGGTCCATGAGGTAGCCGAACTCGTGCGTCCCGTCGGGCTGCAGCCCGGCGGCCCAGCCGCCGGTCTGGCCGGCGCTGCCGTCGGACAGGTGCCACACGGACGTGGCGTGCTCGGCGTACTCCTCGTCGAACAGCGCGTTCGGCGCCACCGTGGTCTCCAGTCCGTCGGCCTGGAGCTCCTCGATCGCCTTGAGCCACAGGTTCTGGTGCAGCGTGTCCCGGGCCAGGTTGAACCTGAGCATGTTCTTGACGCCGGCGTCGTCGGTCATGTTGTACAGCCGGGCCGTCTGCAGCCGCCCCTGGGCCTCGGCGGCGGCGTTGGCGCGGAAGTCGGCCAGCAGGTTGCCGCTGGCCACGATGTAGCGGCCGTTCCACGGGTAGCCGTTGCTGTCGGCGGGCAGGGCGCCGCCGCCGGCCACGATGGCCTGCTGCGGGTCCATGCCGCCGAGCACGGCCCCGACCACGGGGTCGGCCCCCGCGGCCTTGGTGGTGGCGGTGGCCGGCGCGCCCTCGAGCAGCCGGGCCACCATGGTGGCGATCATCTCGACGTGCCCGATCTCCTCGGTCGCCACGTCCATGATCAGGTCCTTGTACTTGCCGGGCATCCGGCAGTTCCAGCCCTGGAACAGGTACTGCATGGCCACGGTCATCTCGCCGAACGCGCCGCCGATGAGCTCCTGGAGCTTGTGCGCGTAGACGGGATCGGGCTTGTCCGGCCGCGACTCGAACTGCAGCCGGCTGGTGTGACGGAACATGAGCGGACCTCCGTATAGGTCGTTGGCCGCCGCATGCCTCGGGCTAGACCACACGGCGCGATCAGTAATCCCGACGCTAGGCGCGCCCTGTCGCGACGCCGTCGCGACGGCGTCGCGAGGCCGGCCGCGGAAGGCGGCCGGCGCCGCCGGAAATCCCGCTCACCCGGCGCATAACGCGGTGACGCCGGGGTAAGGCGGCGGGCCCGTAACGTGACCGTGGCCGCCGCAATGGAGCAACGTGGACCTGAACACCGACTCGGGCCGGGACCTGGACGGCCTGAGCCTTCGCCTGCTCGGCCGCTTCCAGCTGTGCCGCGACGGCTGTCCGCTGCACGTGAGCCCGTCCAGCGAGCGGCTCCTGGCCTACCTGGGCATCCGCTCCGGACCCGTGAGCCGCGGCACCGCCGCCGCCGAGCTCTGGCCCGCGTGCACCGACGTCCGGGCGGCCGCCAACCTGCGTTCGGCCGTCTGGCGGCTGCCCGGCCATGATCAGGGCGGACTCATCGCCGCCGAGCCGCATTCCCTGGCCCTCGATGCCGCGGTGAGCGTGGACCTCCGCGACCTGACCCGCCAGGTCGGCCCGGGCAGCGCCGCCAAAGGCGCCGACGTAGACGTGGACGTGGACGTGCTGCGCCAGGACGTACTGCCGGAGTGGCCGGAGGAATGGCTGACCGGCACGCGCGAGTGGTTCCGGCAGATCCGGTTGCACGCGCTGGAGGTGCTGTGCGACCGCCACCGCGACGGCGGCCGCCTCGACGCCGCGCTGGACGCCGGCATCACCGCCGTCGCCGCCGATCCGCCGAGCGAGAGCGCCCACCGGCGGCTGGCCCTGGTGCACATCGAGGAGGGGAACTTCGCCGAGGCACTGCGCCAGTACGACGTCTACCGCAAGCTGCTGCGGACCGAGCTCGGGCTCCCCCCCTCACCGCGTTTCCGCAGGCTGATCGGTCCGTTGCTGGCCCGGCCGCTGGACGGGCTGTCCACCTGACCTGTCGGCCAGGCCAGGTATTGGCTAGGGTGGAGCCGATGTCACCGATAAAACAGCACGACCGCGATTTCGTAGTGGTGGCCAGCCGGCTGCCGGTCGACCGCGTCGAGGGGACAGACGGCGGGCAGGAGTGGCGGCCGAGCCCGGGTGGCCTGGTCACCGCGCTGGAACCGGTGATGCGGGCGGCCGGGGGCGCCTGGATCGGCTGGTCTGGCGACGCTGGCCCGGCGCCGGGGCCGTTCGACGCGGACGGCCTGCACCTGGTCGGCCTGGGCCTGTCCGAGACCGAGGTCAAGCGGTTCTACGAGGGCTTCTGCAACGCCACCCTGTGGCCGCTCTACCACGACGTCATCGCCGTGCCCCAGTTCCATCGCAGCTGGTGGGACGCCTACGTCGCGGTCAACCGGCGGTTCGCGGAGGCGGCGGCCGAGCAGGCGGCGCCCGGGGCGACCGTCTGGGTGCACGACTACCAGCTCCAGCTGGTCCCGAAGATGCTGCGCGAGCAGCGCGGCGACGTGCGGATCGGCTTCTTCAACCACATCCCGTTCCCCGGCTACGAGATCTTCGCCCAGCTCCCCTGGCGCCGCCAGGTCGTGGAGGGCCTGCTCGGCGCCGACCTGCTCGGCTTCCAGCGCCGCGCCGACGCGACCAACTTCCTGCGGGCCTGCCGGCGGGCCGTCGGCCTGACCACCAGGGGATCGACGGTACGGGTCAGCGAGCCAGGCGGTTCGCGCGAGATCCACGCGGCCGCGTTCCCGATCTCGATCGACGTAAAGGGCCTGGCCGGGATCGCCCGGCGCGACGACGTGCGCAAGCGCTCGCGGGAGGTCTGCGACGCCCTGGGCGAGCCGGGCCTGGTGCTGCTGGGCGTGGACCGGCTCGACTACACCAAGGGCATCCTGCACCGGCTGCGCGCCTACGGCGAGCTGGTGGCCAGCGGGCGGCTCGGGCCGCGTCCGGTGCTGATCCAGGTGGCCAGCCCGAGCCGGGAGCGGGTCGAGGCGTACCGGACGCTGCGGGACGAGGTCGAGGTGATGGTGGGCCGGATCAACGGCGAGCACGGCGAGGTGGGCTACGCCCCCGTGCACTACCTGCACCAGTCCTACCCGCGAGAGGAAATGGCCGCGTTGTACCTGGCCGCCGAGGTGATGCTGGTGACCCCGCTGCGGGACGGCATGAACCTGGTGGCCAAGGAGTACGTGGCGTGCCGCAACGACGAGAACGGCACGCTGGTGCTGAGCGAGTTCACCGGCGCGGCCGACGAGCTCGCCGGGGCGTTCCTGGTGAACCCGCACGACATCGACGGCCTGAAGGACACCATCGTCCGCGCGGCCCAGACCAGCCCGGCCGAGGCCAGGCGCCGGATGCGCGCGATGCGCAAGCGCCTCTTCGAGTACGACGTGGCCCGCTGGGCGGCCAGCTTCCTGGAGACCCTGGAGGGCGGGATCAGCGCGGCGCAGCCGGCCGCCGCCGAACCCGAGGCCAGCTGATCCGGGCACGCGCCGACCCGTTCGGTACGAAGTTTTCCGGACGGGCGGCACGGCGGCGCGGCGGCGCGGCGGTCAGCTGCCCGGCAGCTGGCCGAGGGTGATCTGGACGGTCCGGTCCTGGCCGTCGCGGCTGATGGTAACGGCGACCTTGTCGCCCGGCTGAGCGGCCGCCAGGGCCTGGGAGAGCGCGGTGGTGTCGGGGGTCTGCTGGTCTGCGGCCGCGGTGATCACGTCGCCGGCCCGCAGCCCGGCCCGGTCGGCCGGGCCGCCGCCGGTAACCGTCACCACGCCGACCCCGCCGGGCGAGCCGTCCGCGCCGAGGACGGTCGAGACCTCGGCGCCGATCGCGGCCCGGTGCGAGTTGGTGACGTGGCCGGTCTCGATGAGCTGGGTGGCGATGTCACGGGCCAGGTTGGACGGGATGGCGAAGCCGATCCCCTGGGCCTGGCCGCCGCCCTGCGGGCTGCCCGCGGCCAGCGTCGGGATGCCGATGACCTGACCCGAGGCGCTGACCAGGGCGCCGCCGCTGTTACCGGGGTTGATCGGCGCGCTGGTCTGGATCGCGCCGGGCAGCGTGGCCGCGGCCGACCCGTCGGCGGACGGCTCGGTGACGGCCCGGTCGGTGGCGGAGACGATGCCCTGGGTGACGCTGCCGGACAGGCCGAGCGGGTTGCCGATAGCCAGCACCACGTCGCCGGCCTGGGCCTGGTCCGAGTCGCCGAACGTGGCGGGCGTCAGCCCGCTGGTGTTGCCGACACGGATCACCGCGAGGTCGTCGGCCGGGTAGGTGCCGACCAGCTTGGCGGACCGCGGGGAGGTGTTTCCGGCCAGCTGGACCTGGAACTCCTCGGCGTCGCCGGCCACGTGGGCGTTGGTGACGATGTTGCCCTTGGTGTCGAGTACCACGCCGGAGCCGAGCCCGTTAGCCGTCCGGATCAGCACCACCGAGGGCAGCACCTTCTTGACGACGCCCGCGTAGCTGGCCGGGCCCGGGTGGGTGCCGGGCAGCTCCGGCCCGGGGGCGGCGGCCGGGGTCGTCGTGGCGGCCGCGGCGGCCGGGGTGGCGGGGTCGGCGATGGCCGTGCCGACCGCGACGCCGCTGCCCCCGATGACCAGCGCCGCCACGGTGGCCAGACCCGCGCGGCGCACCCGCTGTGTCGTCTTCATGACTGTGTTCTCCTCCGTCTTAGCGTGATGGTCACAGCTAATCCGGGCGCTGCGCAGTCACGGTGACGCCGTGATGGTGACGGTGTGGAGGCGCGGCGGGCTACCCGGCGGGCAGCGTGAGGGTCATCCGGGTGCCGAGGCCGGGTCCCTCGCTGGCGGCGGTCAGCCGGCCGCCATGGGCTTCGGTCAGCTCGGCCGCGATGGCCAGGCCGATGCCGCTCCCGGAGATCTGGCTGGCCTGCTGGCCGCGGAAGAAGCGGTCGAAGACCCGCGGCAGGTCCTCGGCCGGGATGCCCTGGCCGGTGTCGGCGACCTGGAGCTCGGCCCGGGCGCCGGTGGTCCGCGTGGTGATGGTGACCCGGCCGCCGGCCGGGGTGAACTTCAGCGAGTTGGTGAGCAGGTTGGTGATCACCTGGTGCAGCCAGCGCGGGTCGGCCAGGATCGGGGCCGCGGCGAGCTCGCGGTCCAGCGTGATCCCGGCCGCCTCGAACCGGCGGGCCAGGCTGTCGGCGGCGGCCGCGGCGAGCCCGGCCAGGTCGGCTGGTTTTCGCGTCAGGTTGAGGGCGGCGGCGTCGGCGGCGGCCAGCGTCTGCAGGTCGCCCACCATGCGCGCCAGCCGCAGGACCTCGTCCCGCAGCGAGCCGAGCTCGGCCGGGGTGGGTTCGGCCACGCCGTCCAGCAGCGCCTCGTGGCCCGCCTGCAAGATGGCGATGGGGGTGCGCAGCTCGTGGGCGACGTCGGCGACCAGGTTCCGGCGGATCTGCTCCTGCCGGTCCAGGGTGCCGGCCATCTGGTCGAAGGCGGCCGCCAGCTCGCGCAGTTCCCCGGCGGCGCGGATCTCGCCCACCCGGGCGGCGCGGTCCCCGCCCGCCATGGCCCGGGTCACCGCGATCAGCCGGATCACCGGGCGGGTGATCCGCCGGGCCACGGCCAGCCCGGTCAGCAGGGCCAGCAGGGCCGCCAGCCCGGCCGCCCCGGCGATGGCCCGCAGCAGCGCGGTCTTCAGGACGCGGTCGGCGGCGCCAAGCCCGGAGCCGGTGGTGCGCACCACGGCGGTGCCCACGTGCTGGCCGCGCACGACGATCGCCGGGCTCGTCTGCGGCCCGGCCGCGCCCGCGAAACCCGGCGAGGTGGCGATGATCCGCCCGTTCTGGTCGCGGATCTGGACGGCGGCCCCGGTACCGGCGGCCTGGTCGAGGACCAGCGGGAGATCAGCGTTCGTCCAGGTGTTGTGCTGGTCCCAGGCCAGTCCGGCGCTGAGGGCGACGGCGCGGGCCAGGTCGGTGCGCTGCTGGTTGGCCAGGTGGGAGACGTCGGCGGCAGCGAAGGCCGCGGTGAGCCCGGCCAGCAGCGCGACCGCGGCCAGCGCGACGCCGAGGAACGCCAGCGCCAGCCGCAGGCCCAGGGTGCCGCCGCGGGCGCCCGGGCCGGCCGCCTCGGGTCCTGGCACCCAGGATCCCGGTGCCCCGGGCCCCGGCACTCCGGGTCCAGGCGCCCCGGGGTCAGCCATCACCGGGTTCAGTCATCGCGGGCGACGCCCAGCCGGTAGCCGCCGCCGAGGACGGTCTGCACGATCCGCGGGTTGGCCGGGTCGTCCTCGACCTTGCGGCGCAGGTTCTTCACGTGCGAGTCGACGGTGCGCTCATAGCCCTCGAACTCGTAGCCCCGCACCCGGTTGATCAGCTCGAACCTCGAGTACACCCGGCCCGGGACGGTGGCCAGCGCGACCAGGACGCCCCACTCGGTGGGGGTCAGCGCCACCGCCGTGCCGCGCACCGTGGCCAGCCGCTGCGGCTCGTCGATGACCAGCTCGCCGCCGCCGTAGCTGGTGACGCCCTGGGTGGCGGCCTTCGAGTCCGGGCCGCCGCGGCGCAGGATGGCCTGGACCCGCAGGACCAGCTCCCGCGGACTGAACGGCTTGGTCACGTAGTCGTCCGCGCCCCGGCGCAGCCCGGCGATGCGGTCCTCCACCTGGCTGCGCGCGCTCAGCACCACCACCG
>JAJKHX010000057.1 GCA_021154785.1 Nocardiopsis sp. | reverse complement strand
TCGCTGCGGGTCGCGGTAGCCGATGTCAGCACGGCCCCGCGCGGCGTGCTGCTGTTCCTGACCGGCGGCCCGGGCGAGCCGGGAGTCCCGTTCGTGGCGCGGCTCGCGGGCCGGCTGGGCCCGGCCCTGCGTGGCTACCGGATGGTGATGTTCGACCAGCGCGGCACCGGGGCGGGCGCGCTGGACTGCCCGGCGCTGCAGCAGCAGATGGGGGCGTCGGACCTGACGGTGCCCGCGGCCGCCGCGGTCCGCTCGTGCGCGGCGGCCACCGGGCCGGACCGCCGGTTCTTCGCGACGGCGGACACGGTCGCCGACATCGAGGCGCTGCGGACCGCGCTCGGCGTCAGCCGGCTCACGCTGGACGGGGTCTCGTACGGCACCTACGTCGCCGAGCAGTTCGCGCTGGCTCACCCGGACCGGGTGAACCGGCTCATCCTGGATTCGGTGGTCCCGAGCTGGAACGTGGACCCGCTCCAGGTGACGGGCATGCGGGAGAGCGCCGCCGTGCTGCGGGACGCCTGCGCGGCCCAGCGATGCGGCTCCGATCCGGCGGCCGACCTGGCCGCCGTGGTCCGCCGGTATCACGACGGGCCGGCCCTGCTCGACCTGCTGGTGGCGCTGAGCGTGGGCGATCCGTCCTTCCCGGGCGTTCCCGGCGCGCTCCACGCGGCCGCCGCCGGGCAGCCGGCCGCGCTGCACACGCTGATGGCCCGGGTCCGCGCGGCTGACGCCGCCACGTCCGGCGAGCTGAGCCAGGGACTGCACGCCAGCACGCTCTGCGCGGACATGCCGATGCCGTGGGGCGGCCCCGCCACGCCGCTCGCCGACCGGGCCGCGGCCCTGGCCCGGGCCACCGCCCAGCTGACACCGGCCCAGGTCTGGCCCTTCGACCGGGCCACGGCGGCCGGCAACGGCTTCATCCAGACCTGCCGTTACTGGCTGCCTACCCCGGTCCCGGCGGCCGCGACGGCCGCGCGGCCGCGGCTCCCCCGGGTGCCCGTGCTGCTGCTGGCCGGCGGTCACGACCTGTCGACCCCGCTGGCAGGCGCGCGGGCGGAGGCGGCGCGGGCCCCGGACGGGCACCTGGTCGTGGTGCCGGGGGCGGGTCACTCGGTCCAGCTCCGGGCGGCCGGGAATCTCGCCCAGGCCGTGGTCGCCCGGTTCCTGGCAGCAGCTTAGATGCGCTGCTCGGTGGCGGGGTCCGGGATCCCGTCGAAGTACTGGTCCAGGACCTGGCGGAACACCGGCTCGTCCGGGGCGGCGTGCATGAACAGCGTCATGGACGAGCACAGCTTCAGCGCGTCGATCTCGCCGAAGACCTGCTCCGCGGTGCGGCCGGGCAGGCCGGCGAGGATGGCGGCGCACTGGGTCAGCCGCGGGCCCAGGACCGGGTGCGCCAGGTAGGCCTGCGCCTCCGCCAGCGTGGTGATCGCGTAGGCGCGCGCCGTCGGGCTGTAGCCCAGGCCCGCGATCTGCGGAAACACGAACCACATCCAGTGGCTGGCCTTACGCCCGGCCCGCAGTTCGGCGACGGCACGGTCATACGTGCCGCCAGCGTCCTGGGCGGTCACGAAGCGCTGGAGGTCGAACGGGTCCGCGGCGTCGGGGTCAGGCACAGGTAGAGTCTCGCAGCCGTCCGCTAGGCCGGGCCGATGAGGTCCCATTTGTTGCCCGCGATGTCGAGGAACACGGCGACCCGGCCGTAGGGTTCGGTACGCGGTTCGGTCAGGAACCGCACGCCCGCGGCGGTCATCCGCGCGTAGGCGGCGGCGAAGCCGTCGACGTGAAGGAAGAAGCCGACCCGCCCGGCTGCCTGCCGGCCGACCATCGCGGCCTGGTCGTCGCCGTCCGCCTGGGCGAGCAGCAGGCCGGTGACGGCCCCGGGCGGCCGGACGACGACCCATCGCTTGGGCCGCCCGTCATTGGTCAGGGACGGGGAGTCCTCGGCCAGCTCGAAGCCCAGGACGTCGGTGAAGAACCTGATGGCCGGGTCGTATTCGCTGACCACGACGGTGAC
The DNA here is from genome assembly GCA_021154785.1 of Nocardiopsis sp. Lineage (GTDB taxonomy): Bacteria > Actinomycetota > Actinomycetes > Streptosporangiales > Streptosporangiaceae > Palsa-504. The sequence goes on along the minus strand of JAJKHX010000057.1, from coordinate 14,075 downwards.
GAGACCGAGATGCACGGCGCCTAGCTTACGAGCCCGCGCTGTGCTTCCGGGATCAGCCGGACGGCGGCGGCCGCTGACGGCGGAGGAGCTGGCGAGCGGCTAAGCGGGGCCACCGAGTCCGCTGGACTCCGCGCCTTGGCTCCCGCCTCCGGTCTCAGCTGCACCATCGTCACCTTGAGGTGCGGCGGCGCTTGCCGGGGGGCTTGGCATCCAGAGCGAGACCCGGTCCACTTCGACGAGCGGATGCTCCCACGGATGAGCCGACACGAGCGCGGCGATCAAGCGGTCGACGTCCCCGGCGGGCGTCGCGGCGGGGACGTAGGTGACAATCCGGGCCGACGCTACGGTGGAGGCGATATCGGCCGTGCCGTGGACCGGAGCGGAATCCGCGGTGGGCGTGAACGTGTCGGCAGCGCCTGAGATCTGGGCCACCGCCCGGTAGGTGCCGACGCTGCCCGCGAAGCCGAAGCCGCGGATGACGCGCATGATCTCCTGGACGGCGGGGTCGGACGCCACCGCGAGGCCGGAACCCTGGCTAGCCTCGTCGACGGGCAGGTACACCGCCAGGCGGAGAAATTCTTGCCGCATCTCTCTAGAGTGTCAGTGATCATGTTTCGGGGTGCCGCGGGGCACCGGGAGATCGGATAGCTCATGTCCAGGCAAGCCGTCGGCAACGTCTCCTACCCGGTCAACCCGGTAACGACCGTCCTGCTCAGCATCGACTGCCAGTACGGCTTCGGGGCGGGCCGCTGGGAGCAGGTGCCGCACGCCGACGCCGCGGTGGAGAACTTCCGGAAGGCAGGCCGCGCGTGGCGGCAGTGCGGCGGCGCGGTGATCCACGTCCAGACCGCTAACACGCCGGAGCGCGCGCCGTCCGGCCGGATCACCAACGACCTGTCCGCTCAGCTGCGGGCCCGGGGCGCCGGCACCGTGGTGGTGGGGGGCAGCCGGTGACCGCCGCGGGCGGCCCGGAGCCGCGCACGCGCGGTGACGGGATCACGCGGCCCGATCCGGCCGGGGCGGACGACAAGCCGGTGCTGCCGGTGAAGAGCGCGGACGAGACCGGCGTCGGCTGGGGCGAGGCGCCGGAGCCGGACGACGAGGAGCGCCTGCGCCAGGACCGCCCGCCGCACTGGGACCAGTAACTCGCGAGGAAGGCGGCAGTAGTGACCGAGCCCGGCAGCGGAGGGGTCCTGGCCGGGCGGGTGGCCATCGTGACCGGCGCGAACCACGGCATCGGCGCGGCGACCGCGGTGGCCCTCGCGGCTCGCGGCGCGTCCGTCCTGGTGACCTACCTGCGGCTGGAGGACGCCCCGGACCCGGGGACACCCGAGGCGTACCGCGTCAACCGCGCCGGGGATGCCGCGGCGGTGCTGGCGGCGATCACCGAGGCGGGCGGCGCGGGCCGGGCCGCCGAGGCCGACCTGTCCGACCCGCAGGTACCGGCCGAGCTGTTCGATCAGGCCGAACGGGAGCTGGGACCCGTGGACATCCTGGTGAACAACGCCACCGGGTGGCTGGCCGACACGTTCAAGGCCAGTGGCACTGACCGCCTGGGCCGGACCCTGACGCCGGTCAGCGCGTCCACCTTCGACCGGCTCTTCGCCGTGGACGCCCGCGGCGGGGCCCTGATGATCGCCGAGTTCGCCCGGCGCCACCTGGCCCGCGGCGCCGGGTACGGGCGGATCATCTCGCTGACCTCCGGCACCGGCGGCTTCCCGGAGGAGGTCTCCTACGGCGCGGCCAAGGCCGCGCTGAACGACTACACGCTGGCGGCCGCCTTCGAGCTGGCCGACGCCGGGATCACCGCCAACGTGGTGCACCCGCCGGTGACCGACACCGGATGGGTAACCAGCGAGGTACGCGACCTCGTGGCCGCGAGCCCGGACCTGATCCACGTGGCCAGGCCGGAGCAGGTCGCCGACGTGATCGCCTACCTGGCGGAGGAACGCGCCGGCCTAATCACCGGGAACATCCTCCGGCTCCGGTGATATTGCGGATTCTTGACTGTCGTCACAAAATGTAGAGATGCGGCTTTCCCCTTCGGCGCACGTCGACACCTTCTGCCGCGACCGCCTCCCGCCACCGGGCCAGTGGCCCGAGTTCCGCTTCGACCGGCCGGAGCTGGACTATCCCGAACGGCTCAACTGCGCCGCCGAGCTCCTGGACGCGACCGCCGCCCGGAACGGAGCGGACCGTCCCTGCCTGCACTCTGCTAGCCAGGACGGGGCCGGAGAAGGCGGCCCGGCCCAGACCTGGACGTACGGCGAGACCGTACGGCTGACCAACCAGCTGGCCCAGGTGCTGACCGAGGACTTCGGCCTGCGGCCGGGTAACCGGGTGCTGCTTCGCGGCCCGAATAACCCCTGGCTGGCCGCGGCCTGGCTCGCGGTGATCAAGGCGGGCGGGGTCGCGGTCACCACCATGGCCCTGCTCCGCCCGCGGGAGATCGCCACCGTCACCGGGCTGACCGAGCCGAGCCTGGCCCTGTGCGACCACCGCTTCGCGGCCGACCTGGCGGCCGGGGCGCCGGGGCTGACGACCCTGCTCTACGGCGGCGAGGGCCCCGGTGACCTCAGTGCCCGCTGCGCGGCCAAGAACGGCACGTTCACGGCGGTGGACACCGCCGCTGACGACGTGGCCATGCTCGCCTCCACCTCCGGCACGACCGGGCAGCCCAAGGTGACCATGCATTTCCACCGTGACGTGCTGGCCACCGCCGACACCTTCTCCCGGCACCTGATCAGGCCGCGCCGGGACGACGTCTTCACCGGCACTCCCCCGCTCGGCTTCACCTACGGCCTCGGCGGCCTGCTGCTGTTCCCGCTCCGCGCGGGCGCGTCGGCACTGCTCATCGAGCGGGCTACCCCGGCCGAGCTGGCCGATGCGATCGCGGCCCACGGCGTGACCGTGCTGTCCACCGCGCCGACCGCCTACCGGGCCATGCTGGCCGCCGGGAAGGCTTCTGTGCTGAAGAACCTGCGGCGCTGCGTCTCGGCGGGCGAGCACCTGCCGAAATCGGTCTGGGAGGAGTTCCGCCAGGCCACCGGGATCGCGATCATCGACGGCATCGGCTCGACCGAGATGCTGCACGTGTTCATCGCCGCCGCCGACGGCGACATCAGGCCCGGATCGACCGGCCGGGCGGTCCCCGGCTACCGGGCCAAGATCCTGGACTCGCGGGGCGAGGAGGTGCCCGACGGCCAGCCCGGGCGGCTCGCCGTCCAGGGCCCGACCGGCTGCCGCTACCTGTCCGACGAACGCCAGCGCAGCTACGTGCAGCACGGCTGGAACATCACCGGTGACACCTACATCCGCGACGGCGACGGCTACTTCTGGTACCAGGCGCGCAGCGACGACATGATCATCTCGGCGGGCTACAACATCGCCGGGCCCGAGGTCGAGGAGGCACTGCTCGGTCACCCGGACGTGGCCGAGGTGGCCGTCATCGGCGCGCCCGACTCCGGGCGGGGCATGGTCGTGCAGGCCTACGTGGTGCTGCGCGACGGCGCCGCGGCCGGGCCCGCGAAGGTCACCGAACTGCAGGACTTCACCAAGGCCGCGATCGCCCCGTACAAGTACCCCCGGGTGATCGAGTTCGTCGCCGAGCTGCCCAAGACCATCAGCGGGAAGACCCAGCGGTACCGGCTCCGGCAGCTGGCCACGCAACGGCCGGGCGAGGCCGGGTAACCCGGCCGGGGCCAGCCAGCGTAGGCAGTGGCGGCGCAGCCGCTCGACCTCATAGCCCCTGTCGTCAGTCACTAAGTCCGCCTTAAGCACCCGCAAGGGCGGTCTAAGGCGCTGCCGAGCAGCGGATCTTAGGCGATTGCCCGAGGCGGGGCAGCATGCCTTACCGGAATCCTTAAGGGTGTCGGGGTGGTCCGCTATCTGGGCCGTCCGCCCCTCAAGGAGGATGTCATGTTCCAGGATCTCGGTTACGTAGTCGCTTCTCGGGCCATGGGCAACCTGGCCACCTCGGCGCTGCCGTGCGCCCCGGTGCTGCCCGAGCCGCGGCATGGGATCACCCGCCGCCTGCTGAGCGCGCTGGCCGGACGCCGGACCCGCGCCTAAGGCCCGGCCCGCGCCGGGCCCGATCCGATCTCAGGAGGATGCGGTGCATCCGATGTTCGTGAAGCTGTTCCTGGAGAACGACGCTGACGACGGACAGGCCGAAGAAGACCGCCGGCGGGCCGTGAACCGGTCCCGGCGGGCCGCGAGGCGCCAGCCGCGCCCGGTCACCCGGGGCGCCGCCCGTGACCGGGACGGCCGGGCCGGCCGCTGAGCGCGCGGGGCCGTCTGGTCCTCAGTGCGCGTCCGCTGCCACGCGGCACAGCACCGCTCCCTGGGCGACGGTGTCCCCCGCCGCGACGCGCAGGCCGGTGACCTGTCCCGCGTGCGGCGAGCGGACGGGGTTCTCCATCTTCATCGCCTCCACCACGGCCAGGACCTGCCCGGTGCGCTGCCGCCGCTCGCGGGCCTGCTCGCGGGCCAGCGTCAGGGGCTCCCTCCCGGGCCTGGACCAGGCCCGGGAGGGCCACCGGGAGCCAGCGGCTGCCCACCTTGATCATCACCGGCTCGTCGCCGGAAGCCGCCGCGGCGGGCCGGTAGTCCTCCTCGATCCACCGGGTGTGCACGGCGAAGCCGCCGGGACCTTCGGCGGTGAAGGCGGACTCGGCCAGCAGTCGCGGGTCCCCGCCACCAGCACGCTGCCGTGCTGGTCCGCCAGGACCTGCACCTCGACGTGCCTGCCGCGCTCCACGTAGGCCTCGACGAAGCACTCGCCGCGGCCGAAGGCGGCGCGGGCCTCGCGGGACGCCGCCTCGAACATGGCGGCCACCTCGCCGGCCTCGCGGGCCACCCGCAGCCCGCGGCCGCCGCCGCCGTGCGCCGCCTTGATCGCGATCGGCAGCCCGTGCTCCGCGGCGAACCGCACCGCCTCGCCGGAGTCCGCGACGGCGGCCGGCGTGCCGGGCACCAGCGGCGCCCCGACCCGGGCGGCGATGGCCCGGGCCGCCACCTTGTCGCTCAGCGCGCGGATGGCCCGCGGCGGCGGCCCGATCCAGGTCAGGCCCGCGTCGAGGACCGCCTGGGCGAAGCTGGCGTCCTCGGCCAGGAAGCCGTAGCCGGGATGGACCGCCTCCGCGCCGGCCTGCCCGGCCGCCGCCAGGAGCCTGGCGGCGTCCAGGTAGGTGTCCGCCGGGCCCGTTCCGGGCAGCGGCAGGGCCTCGTCGGCGAGCCGGGCGAACGGGGCCCCCGCGTCGGGACGGGCGTAGACCGCGATGGACGTCAGGGAGGCGTCACGGCAGGCCCGCACTATGCGCAGCGCGATCTCGCCGCGGTTGGCGATGAGCACGCGCTTGAAGTCCGCGGTCACGGCGGGTCGGGAGCGGAACCGCCCTGCTCACGATCGGCCTGATCAGGACGGCACCGCATCATCGCCGCCCGGACGGCGATGCAGACCGTCTCATCGCGCTGGTTGAGGCCGTGGTGCTCGAACGTCACGATGCCGGTCCCCGGCCGCGACCGGGACCGGCGGGCCTCGGTGACATCGGTGACCACGTGGATGGTGTCCCCGGCGAACACCGGCGCCGGGAATTCCACCCGGGAGAAGCCGAGGTTGGCGACCGTGGTGCCGAGGGTGAGCTCGGGCACGGCCAGGCCGACGACCAGGCCCAGCGTGAACAGGCTGTTCACCAGCGGCCGGCCGAACTCGGTCCTGGCCGCGAACTCCGCGTCGAGGTGGAGCGGCTGCGGGTTCATCGTCATCGTCGTGAACAGCACGTTGTCGGTCTCGGTGACGGTGCGGGTGGTGGCGTGCCGCACCCGCAGGCCCGGTTCGAGCTGCTCGAACCACATTCCGGCCACGGCTCACGCCCCCGGGGCGGTATCCGCGGCCACCGCCCGCTGCACCGCCTGCAAGCCGGCCGTGTCCTCCATGGCGCTGGTATCGCCCCGCGGGCCACCGTGCTCGACGACGTCCCGCGGCAGGCGGCGCATGGTCTTCCCGGTCCGGGTCTTGGGCAGCGCGGCGGTGAGGTAGACCGCGCCCAGCCGGGCGTACCCGCCCAGTTGGGAGGAGACGTCGTGGTTCACTTCCTGCCGCACGGTGCCCGGGTCCGCGCCGTCGAGCAGGGTGAGGAAGGCGACCGGTACGGTGCCCTTGGTCGGGTCGGCCACCCCGACCACCGCGGCCTCGGCGACCTGCGGGTGCGCGGTCGCGATGGCCTCGATCTCCAGCGTCGAGATGCGGTGCGCCGCCACGTTGATCACGTCGTCGGCGCGGCCGAGGACCCACAGGTGCCCGTCGGCGTCGAGCACGGCCTCGTCGTTGGTGCAGTAGTACCCGGGGAACCGGGTGAAGTAGGAGCTCCGGTAGCGCTCCGGGTCATCCCACACGGATTCGTCGACCACCGGGCGCACGTGCCGGTCCACGAATGCCCGGACGCTGGCCCGGAACTCCTCGTGCTCGCGGTCGAGCTCCCAGGCCGTAGCCGCGGTCATGACCGGTCTCCTCGCGTCGTTGCTGGCGGCGGAGCACTAATGAACGTTCATTAGTACCGTAGGCTACTGCCCGTGGACAGGTCAACGCCGGCCAGCCGGGGTGCGGTGGTCGACGCGGCATGCCAGCTTTTCGCCGACCGCGGGTACCACGGCACCTCGATGAAGGACATCGCCGAGGCCCTCGGGGTCCGGGCGCCGAGCCTGTATAACCATGTCGCGTCCAAGCAGGAGATCCTGTTCGCGATCATGGACAAGGCGATGGAGCGGGCGCTGGCCGCGCTGGAGGAGGCGCTGGCCGGGGTCGAGGACGTGTCCGAGCAGCTGCGGCGGGCGACGGAGTCGCTGGTGCTCGATTTCCTGCGCTTCCCGGCCGAGGTCACCGTGTGCAACACCGAGGTGCGCAGCCTGGAGGCGGCCAACCGGCTGGCCATCGTGGCCAAACGCGACCACTACGCGGCCCGGGTCCGGCAGATCATCGAGCAGGGCTGCCGGAGCGGCCGCTTCTCGACCCGGACCCCGCAGATCGCGGCCTTCGCCGTACTCGAGATGGGCAACAGCGCGAAGTCCTGGTTCCGCCCCTCAGGCCGCTACCCGGACACCTATGTGGCCAGCGAGTACGGGGAATTCGCGCTGCGGGTGGTCGGCTGAGCGCGGCGCGGGCGGTTACGAGCCGCTAGGCGTGGGGAGCTTGGGCGCGGTACAGCCGATCTTGGGGTCCAGGCCCAGGTAGTTGAGCGGGCCGGCGACGATCGTCAGGGCCATCGTGGCGCCCTGGGAGCAGTTGACGTTGGTGAGATCGAAATAGCCGCGCTGGCCGGCCGCGGCGGCACCGATGATGAGCCAGAGGAAGAGAATTATCGTTCCCTTGCTCATCACCGACTCCTCCGGCAAGACCTAGCTTGGAGCGATACTAGCCCGCAAATCCGCTTTTAGGGCCTAGCCGCGCCGTTAGCCGCGATCCAGGAAAGCGCGGACAGCGGCCTTGTACGGCTCGCGGTCGTAGCCGGAGACATAGGCGCTAGCCATCCGCACCGGATCACCGAAGAAGTAGTACTCGTAGAGCGCCTGACGGCCGGAGAAGGCGGAGATGCAGGTGTCCCAGGCCAGGCGGAACAGCCGGACCCGGTCGGCGCCGCCCAGCGTGGCCGACTGCAGGTAGGTCTCGATGTCGGCCGCGGCCGGGCCGGTGACGTCGGCCTCGGTGGGGGTGGCCATCAGGCCGGACGCGCCCAGCTTGCGCACGATCTCGGGGAACCGCTGGTAGAGCCGCGGGTAGAGGTTGCGGGCGGTGTTCAGCGGCGCCCAGGCCGGGGTTAGCACGCCGAACTGGTTGAGCGCCGCGTCGGCTTCGGCCGCCCGCAGCAGCGCGCGCATCGTCTCCAGGGTGGTGATGATCTCGGCTACGTCGGCCTGGACGTGCTGGAACTGCTCGATGCCGATGGCCTGGGTGAGCAGCGAGACCAGGCCCAGGATGTACTCGGTCTTGGCCGTGGTGCGGGTGAGGACCTGGTGGGTCATGTGCGCCACGGCGGAGGTCTCCAGGTAGAAGCCGTTGCACAGCTCGGCGTCGCCGAGCGCGAAGCAGCGCTCGTAGGGCACGTGAACGTCGTCGAACACCACCACCGCGTCGGGTTCCTCGAACCGGGAGCCGAGCGGGTGATCGTGGCCCGGCCGGCCGTAGTCGAGCGGCTCGCGGGCGATGTACCGCAGGCCGGGTGCGTCGTTCGGGATGGCGCAGGCGAAGGAGTACTGCTTGTCGGCGGGGTCGTTGCGCAGCACCGTCGAGGGGAACACGAGCAGTTCGTCGGCGAACGGGCCGATGGTGGCGAGCATCCGGGCCCCGCGCAGCACGATGCCGTTGTCGTCCTCGCGGGTGATGTGCGCCATCAGTGAGCCCGCGGCCTGCTGGCTCCCCGGGACCGCGCGGTTGGCCTGCGGCGGGATCAGCGTGTGGGTGCAGAGCAGGTCCTCCTCGCGGACCTGCTCGTAGTAGCGGCGGATGTTCTCGCCGAACCGGGGATCGGCCTGGGCGAACCACTCCTGCGCCGAAGCCAGCGCCATCAGGGCGCTGTTCAGGTAGTCGCCGGTCCGGCCGAGCATGCCGAGCGAGCGGTCGGCCCACAGCTTAGACGCCTGCCGGCGCTTGACCAGGTCTTGTGGCGTGCGCGGGGCGAGGAAGGCGGTCGCGACCGGATCGCCCGTCACGGGCGAGGGATAGGTCAGGACGTCCCGGTACGCGGGATCGTGCTGCATGTCGTAGAGCTCGGCGTAACTGCGCACCACGTTGCGGAAAGCGGGGTGGTCCGCCACGCCGCCGGTGAGGGTCTCGCCCTGGATCTGCACGTGGACGCGGGCGGCAGCCAGCCGCCCGAGGAACTCGCTGCCGCTGCGTGCCGCCATAACCCGGACGGTACCGCCGGGTCCCGGGCGCTCGTCAAGGTGCGGTGAGGGCGGCGGCGAGCTCGCCGGTCCGATCGAGCAGCCGGGCCACAGCGATGGGGTCCATGTAATCGTCGTAGCGGACGATCTCGCCGTCGCGGACCCGGATCACGCCGAGGGCGGTATGCCGGCAGGCCTCGCCGGCCGCGCGGGACCAGCCGTGGTGGGTGATCTCGGTGACCACCACCTCCGGGTCGTCGGTCTGCCGGACCACGGCCTCGACGGTCCGGCCGGGGATCCGCACCGGCGACCTCATCGCCCTGATCAAGGGCATGTTCGCCAGCCTGGACGGCAGTGCCGATCAGGCCCGCCGGGACGTGGTATTCGCCGTGCTGACCGACGGGCTCCGCCCGCCGCGCTGATCGCTTGTGCACTTGTGCACACATTCCCGGGTGGATGAGTAGGCTTGAGAGGTCAAGGGCCTGACAGCAGGAGGAGTTCCGGAGATGGCAAAGGCGTTCGCAGATCGCTGGGGCGTGCCCGTCCGGGCCGCGCACGAGGACGCGGTGACCATACTCGACGAGGCCGTCGAGGAACTGGCCGCCCTGGCCGGCGACCCGGTGGCCAGGGCCGACGCGGCGGTCGCGGCCGACGACAGCATGGTCCTCGGCCACATCTACCGCGCCTACCTGCAGCTGTACGGCACGACTCCGGAGGGGGTCGCGGCCGCGGGCGAGATCTTGAAGCGGGTCGGCGAGACCGTGACGGGCGAGCGGGAGCAGCACCACCTGCGCGCCGCCCGGCACTGGGCCGAGGGCAACTGGGAAGCCACCACCCGCTCGCTGGAGCGCGCGCTGCTGTGCCACCCGCGCGACCTGCTCGCGCTCAAGGTGGCCCAGGACCTCTACTTCTTCCTCGGCAACCGGCTGGAGCTGCGCGACACCGCCGCCCGGGTGCTGCCCGCGTGGCCCCGCTCCCAGCCCGGATGGGGCTATGTCCAGGGCATCTACGCGTTCGGGCTCGAGGAGAACGCCGACTACCGCCAGGCCGAGTCCCGGGCCCGGGCGGCGCTCGAGGCCAACCCGAAGGATGTCTGGGCGGTGCACGCGCTGGCGCACGTCTTCGAGATGGAGGGCAGCCAGCGGGACGGCGTCCGGTTCCTGTCCACCTCGGCCCCGGACTGGTCGCCGAGCTACTTCGCCATCCACAACTGGTGGCACCGCGGCCTGTACCACCTCGAACTCGGTGAGCTCGACGAGGCCATGGCCCTGTACGACGACCCCATCCGGGCGGGCCGCTCCACCGAGTGGCTCGACGTGGTGGACGCGGCCGCGTTGCTGTGGCGGCTTGCGCTGTTCGGCGCCGACGTGTCCGAGCGGGCCGAGCAGCTGGCCGCCGACATCGACGACCTGGTCAGCAGCCCGGTCTACAGCTTCAACGACTGGCACGCGGTGATGGCGTTCGGCCTGGCCGGTGACGTCCAGCGGACCGAGCAGGTGATCGCGTCAAACCGGCACCTGGCCGCGCCGACCAACGCGGGGGCCGCCGAGCGGGCCGGGCTGGCCCTGCTCGAGGCTTTCGGCGCGTTCGCGGCCGGCCACCCGGACCGGGCCATCGACCTGCTCATCGATATCCGGCCCCGGGCTAACGCGGTCGGCGGGAGCCACGCTCAGCGCGACGTCATCGACCTCACCCTCATCGCGGCGGCCGCCCGGGCCGGCGACGACGGCCTGACCCGCGCCCTGGTGACCGAGCGGATCGCGCGCAAGCCCACGGCCGAGGCCGCGGCCCGCAGGCTCGTCACCGAGAACGGCGGATCACTCGACGCGCTGCGCTGGTAAGGCCGGCCGGCACAGCACGATCGCGGCCGCGAGCCGATTACCGACGAGCCATTCGCGGGCCGGCGGGCCGGGGCGGGCCGATACGCCCTATTCCCGGAGTTATACCCAGTTCCTGTGGAAAGAGTGTGCATAAACCGGCAGGCAAACGCGCGATATGCGGATAACGCGCCGGCTCTATGGACGAAAGGCGGACAGCGGAAAAACCAGGAATGAATTCCCGCGGGTTCCCCTTCCCCTCGTGCGCGCGGGGATCCCCGGCGCCCCGCGAGCCGCCCGGGGCGAGGACGGCCAGGGCGGCGGCCGCCGCGGCGGCCATGATGAGCAGCCAGCCGCGGTGGAACTGGGCGAGCGCGCCGGGATGCGGCGAGGCCGGCCAGGCAGCCAGGATGGCGCTGCCGATGGCGATGCCGAGCTGGCGGGACATGTCGAGCACGGCCGCTGCGGCGCGTCCGGGCCGGCCCGGGATACCGTGGTGGCGCCGGGTCGCGGCCTGGATTCGCCCGGCCTGGAGAGAGCTGAGCCCGCGCAGGACGCGGTGAGCGCGGCGCTGACCCGCCCGCACCGCCTGCTCGAGCCGCTGGGCACGCGTGAAGAGGGAGCAGGATGCGAAATGGGACCTGAGGAGTTCCGGGCCGCCGGTCATGAGCTGATCGACTGGATCGCGGACTACCGCGCCCGGATCCCCCAGCTGCCGGTTCAGGCCCAGGTCAGACCGGGCGAAGTGGCGGCCAAGCTGCCGGACCGGGCGCCGGAGGAAGGCGAGCCCTTCGACCGGGTGCTGGCCGACCTCGAGCGCGTCGTCGTCCCCGGCGTGACCCAGGTTCAGCACCCGCGCTACTTCGGCTGGTTCCCGGCCAACGCGACGCTCACCTCGGTCCTCGGCGACCTGGCGGCCGGCGGGCTCGGCGCGCTCGGGATCACCTGGCAGTCCGCTCCCGCGCTGACCGAAGTCGAGGAGGTGGTGGTCGAGTGGCTGCGCGAGCTGACCGCGCTGCCCGCCTCGTGGAAGGGCGTCATCCAGGACACGGCGTCCAGCGCGTGCCTGGTCGCCCTGCTCGCGGCGCGCGAGCGGGCCACTGACTACTCGGAGGTGCGCGGCGGGCTGCAAGCCGAGACCGCGCCGCTGACGGTCTACACCACCGAGCACGCGCACTCCTCGATCGCGAAGGCGGTGGCCCTGGCCGGCTTCGGCCGGGACAACCTGCGGCTGGTCGAGGTCAACCCGGTCACGTACGCAATGCGCCCCGAGGCGCTGGCCGTGACGCTGGAAGCCGACGTAGCCGCGGGCCGGCGCCCGGCCGCCGTCGTGGTCAACACCGGCACCACCGGCACCACGGCCGTGGACCCGCTTGCGCAGATCGTCCCGCTGGCCCGCCAGTACGGGATGTGGGTGCACGTCGACGCGGCGATGGCGGGCTCGGCGCTGCTGCTGCCGGAGATGCGCTGGATGATCGACGGCGTCGAAGGGGCCGACTCGCTGGCCTGGAACCCGCACAAGTGGCTGGGCACCATCGGGGACTGCTCGCTGCTCTACGTCGCCGATCCCGGCCACCTGATCCGGGTCATGTCGACCAACCCGTCCTACCTCCGTTCCGGTGTCGACGGCGAGGTGACCCAGTACAAGGACTGGGGCATCCCGCTCGGCCGCCGGTTCCGGGCGCTCAAGCTGTGGTTCCAGCTGCGGCTGGAGGGCGCCGAGGCCATCCGGGCCAGGCTCCGCCGGGACCTGGACAACGCCCGCTGGTTCGCGGACCAGGTCTCCTCGGCGCCCGGCTGGCGCGTCCTGGCCCCGGTGATCCTGCAGACCGTCGTGCTCCGGCACGAGCCCGCCGGGGCCGTCTCCGCCACGGGCGTGGTGCTGGACGCCGACGCGCTGAACGCGCACACCCTCGCCTGGGCGGACTCGGTCAACGCGTCGGGCGCGGCCCTGGTCACCCCGTCCCTGCTCGACGGCGTCTGGTCGGTCCGGGTCTCGATCGGGGCCGAGCGCACCGAGCGCCGCGATATCGAGGAACTATGGAGCCTGCTGCGGCAGGCCGCCCTCGACGCCGAGCCGGCCCGCCGGTAACCCGGCCGGCGAGCGGGTCAGGCGGCCTGGTCCGGGGTGCTCGTCAGGTAGGTGGCGCTGACGTCCTGGTCACCGTGCTCCGCGGTGCCCTGGCCGAGGCGGCGCGCGATCACCTCGAACAGGGGCAGTTCCAGCCCGTGCTGCCAGGCGGCGTCGGCCACCAGGCCGGCGTCCTTGGCGGCGAGGCTGAGACGGAAGGCGGGGGTGAAGTCGCGGTCGGCCATCGCCTGGCCCTTGGACCGCAGGTAGGGCAGATCGAGCGGGCCCTTCTTGATGGCCTCGAAGAACAGCGCCGGATCGAGGCCGAGGCCCTCGGCCAGCGCGATCGTCTCGGCGGCCGCCTCGACCACGGTGAGCACCCAGCTGTTGGCGACGAGCTTCAGCCGGGTTCCCGCCCCCGCCGCCCCGGCGTGGACCGTGCGCTGGCCCACCGCGTCGAATACCGGCTGGACCCGGCGGCTGGCCTCCGGCGCCCCGGACTCGAGCACCACGAGCTGGCCCCGCTCGGCCGGCTGCCGCGTGCCGAGCACCGGCGCGTCCACGAAGCCGGCGTCGTACTGGTAGGCCAGCCCGGCGCACCATTCGGTCGCGTCCTCGCCGATCGTGCTCATCTGCAGCCAGATGGGCCGGTCCGGACCCTCGCGGTCGGACATCACCGGCAGCGCGCCCTCGTCGCCTTCCATCACGGCGGCGACCGCGTCGGCGTCGGACAGCATGGTGAGCACGATGCCGGCCCCGGCGGCCGCGTCCGCAGGGCTGTCCGCGATGTAGGCGCCGTCGGCCGCCAGCGGCGCGGCCTTGGCGGGAGTGCGGTTCCAGGCCCGGACCGCGATCCCGGCCCGGGCGATGTTCCGCGCCATCGCGAAACCCATCGTCCCGCCGGCCCCGAGCACCGCGACCGTCTCCGCGGTCCGGGTCTCGACCGTCTCCGCGGTCCGGGCGGTGCCGGCCGGGGCGGTCCGGGCGGCTCCGGTCCGGGCCGCTCCGGCCCGGGCGGGCCTGCCAGCGGAGGTATCGCGCTTCGCCATGTGCCATCCCCTTTGCTTCCCCGGTGCGGATACCCGGGGCGGGACGCCGTTACACCGGGCCGCTACACCGGCCCAATTACACGGGCGCTGCACCGAGGAGATCCCGGCCGGGATTCACAGGGATACCAGCAGCATGTTTTCAGCTCAGCCGCGCGGGTAGCGGAAATGGCCAAGAGCGGCAGGTCGCCCGGCATGCGGACGAGGTGCCGCTCACCGGGCCGACGGCCAGGGCGGTGTTCGCCGGCCCGTGTCGGGTCG
>JAJKHX010000056.1 GCA_021154785.1 Nocardiopsis sp. | reverse complement strand
GGCCAGGCACGCCGCCGCGTACCTGGACGCCGCGCGGGCCTGGGTGATCGAGACCCACAGGTCGGCCAGCCGGTGCTTGAGGCTCTGGAAGGACCCGACCGGGCGGGCGAACTGCTTGCGCTCCTTCACGTAGGCGATCGTCATGTCCAGGCAGCGCTGGGCCAGCCCGGTCTGCTCGGCGGCCAGGATGCCGGCCCCGGCGGCCAGGGCCGCGCCCAGCGCCCGGTCGGCGGCCTGCCCGGTCGCGATGAGCGTGGCCGGCGCGTCGTCGAACGACAGGTCGCACAGCTGCCTGGTCATGTCGAGCGAGATCACCGGCGCCTTGCCGACGCCTTCCGCGGCCATGTCGACCCGGTAGAGCCCGTGCGGCACGCCGTCAGCCGGGACGAGCAGCACCCCGGCGGGCAGCGCGTCGGCGACCCCGGTGACCATCCCGCGCAGCCGTGCCACCCCGTTCGCGGCGTCGCCGGGCTTCGTGCCGGCCACCCGGACCGAAGCCGGGAAGGCCGATCCGGGGGCGGTGGCGAACGGGACCGCCAGCGCCGCGGTCACGCCGCCGCCCGCCATCTTAGTGAGCAGGTCTTCCTGGGATTGCACGCCGAGCAGGGCGGCCGTGGCGACGACGGCGCTGCCGAGGAACGGCACCGGTGCGACAAAGGCACCCAGCACCTCGGCGGCGGCCGCGGCCTCCCGGTAGGAGGCGCCCGCCCCGCCGTCACGCTCGGAGATCAGCAGCCCGGCGAGGCCCAGGTCCGCGGCGACGGCCTCCCAGAGCGTGTCGTCGTAGGGCTGGGCCGACTCGATGCGCTTGATCACGGCCTCGACCCCGCCGCGGTCGGTCAGCAGGGAGGCCAGGGCGTCTGACAACGCCCGTTCGGCATCTGAATAGAGGAGATCGGGGAGGTCCTCTTTCCCGCCCGGCTGCTCGCTCATCGCGGTAGGTCCTTCCATGGCACGTTTTTGTCCACGCGGGGTTCGGAGGGGAGGCCGAGCACCCGCTCGGCGACGATGTTGCGCAGGATCTCCGAGGTCCCGCCTTCGATGGAGTTGCCCTTGGCCCGCAGGTAGCGGTAGCCGGGGCCGCGGCCGTAGAAGTCGGCGCGGTCCGGGCGGCGCATGCTCCAGTCGTCGTAGCGCAGTCCGTCGGCTCCGGCGAGCTCGACCTCGAACCCGGAGATCTCCTGGTTGAGCCGGGCGAAGACGAGCTTGGCGGCGGAGCCCTCCGGACCGGGCTGGCCCGCGGCCAGCTGCTGGCGCAGCCGCTCACTCGCCAGCCGGGCCACCTCGGCGTCCGTCCACAGCCGCAGCATCCGTTCGTGCAAGCCGGGCGTGCGCAGCTCCGGGCGGGACCGCCAGGTCCGCACCGCCGAGGCGATCATGCCGCCCTCGCGGGGCGCCGCCCGGGAGGCGCCGATGCTCACCCGCTCGCTCATCAGCGTGGCATTGGCCACCTTCCAGCCCTCGCCGACTCCCCCGATCCGGTCCGTGTCGGGGATCCGCACGTCGGTCAGGAAGACCTCGTTGAACTCGGCCTCCCCGGTGGCCTGGCGCAGCGGCCTGACCTCCACGCCGGGGGCGGTCATGTCCACCGAGAAATAGGTGAGCCCCTGGTGCTTCGGCACGTCCGGGTCGGTCCGGGTGACCAGGAGGGCGCGCCGGGCCTGGTGCGCCTGCGAGGTCCACACCTTCTGCCCGTTCACCACCCACTCGTCGCCGTCCCGGACGGCCCGGGTGGCCAGCGCGGCCAGGTCGCTGCCGGCGCCCGGCTCGCTGAACAGCTGGCACCAGATTTCCTCGGCCGTCCAGAGCTTGCGCAGCCAGCGCCGCTGCTGCTCGTCGTTGCCGTAGGCGAGGATGGTCGGCGCGGCCATGCCCAGCCCGATGCCGTTGCGCTCCGGGTCGTTGGACGGGGCGCCGGCCGCGGTGAACTCGGCGTCGACGACGCCCTGCAGCGTCCGTGACACGCCCAGGCCGCCGAGCCCCTCCGGGTAATGCACCCAGGCCAGGCCCGCGTCGAACCGGGCGTTGTTGAATTCCTGCTTGGGCGTCTCGGCCGGGTCATGCCCGGCCAGGAACGCGCGAACCCGGTCGCGGATGGCCTCCGGGGTTGCTTCCGCTGCTGTCACCACGATGCGTCCTCCTAGCAGAGCGGTCCGCCGGCTACGTAGATGACCTGGCCGGAGACGAAGCCCGCCCCCTCGCTGACCAGGAACGAAATGGTGTGGGCGACGTCATCGGGCTGGCCGACCCGGCGCACCGGGATCCGCTCGGAGGCGCCCTTGGCGAAGACGTCGAACGCGACGCCCACCCGCTCCGCGGTGGCCGCGGTCATGTCGGTGGCGATGAAGCCGGGCGCGACCGCGTTCGCGGTGACCCCGAACGGGCCGAGCTCGATGGCCAGGGTCTTGGTGAAGCCCTGCAGGCCGGCCTTGGCCGCGGAGTAGTTGACCTGGCCGCGGTTGCCGAGCGCGGAGGAGGACGACAGGTTGACGACCCGGCCCCAGCGCTGCTCGACCATGTGCTTCTGGACCGCCCTGGTCATCAGGAACGCGCCGCGCAGGTGCACCCCCATGACCGTTTCCCAGTCGTCGTCCGTCATCTTGAACAGCAGGTTGTCCCGGATCACCCCGGCGTTGTTGACCAGCACGCCCGGCGCGCCGAGCTCGCTGGCCACCCGCGCTACCGCCGCGTCGACCTGGGCCCGGTCGCTGACGTCGGCTCCGACCGCGATCGCCCGGCCGCCCGCGTCGGCGATCTCCTTCACCGTCCCGGCGCACGCCGCCTCGTCCAGGTCGATGACCGCTACGGCCATCCCGTCCGCGGCCAGCCGGCGGGCCGTGGCGGCACCGATGCCGCGGGCCGATCCGGTTACGATCGCGATCTTTTCTGTCACGTAGGTTCCTCTCGTTAATTCTGCCGGGCGCAGGGCTCAGCCAGTGATCTTCCGCAGCTCGCGGCGGGCCATGGACCGCTTGTGCACCTCGTCCGGGCCGTCGGCGAACCGCAGGGTGCGGGCGCTGGCCCACAGGTGCGCGAGCGGGAAGTCCTGGCTGATGCCGCCGGCGCCGTGGGCCTGGATCGCCTTGTCGATCACCCACTGGGCCATCCGCGGAGTGATGATCTTGATCGCCTGGATCTCGCTGTGCGCTCCCTTGTTGCCGACGGTGTCCATCAGCCACGCCGTCTTGAGCACCAGCAGCCGCGCCTGCTCGATGCGGACCCGCGACTCGGCGATCCAGTCCTGGATGACGCCCTGCTCGGCCAGGGGCTTGCCGAAGGCGACGCGGCTGGTGACCCGGCGGCACATCAGCTCGAGAGCACGCTCGGCCGCGCCGATCTGCCGCATGCAGTGGTGGATGCGGCCGGGGCCGAGCCGGGCCTGGGCGATCGCGAACCCCATGCCCTCACCGGCGATCATGTTCGCGCGCGGCACCCGGACGTTGTCGAAGACGACCTCGGCGTGGCCGCCGTGGGTACCGTCGTTGAAGCCGAAGACCATCATGCCGCGCTTGACCGTGACTCCCGGCGTGTCGCTGGGCACCAGGATCTGGGAGTGGCGGCCGTGCCCCCGGCTGTCCGGCTCGGCATCGCCGCCGACGCCCATCACGATGAAGACCTTGCAGTCCGAGCTCATCGCGCCGCTCGACCACCATTTGCGGCCGTTGATCACGTAGCTGTCGCCGTCGAGGGTGATGGTGGTGGCGATGTTGGTGGCGTCGCTCGAGGCCACGCCGGGCTCGGTCATGCAGAAGGCGGACCTGATCCGGCCCTCGAGCAGCGGGCGGAGCCACATGTCCTGCTGCTCCGGCGTCCCGAACTCAGCCAGCACCTCCATGTTGCCGGTGTCGGGGGCGGCGCAGTTCAGCGCCTCCGGCGCCAGCGCCGGGCTCCAGCCGGTGATCTCGGCCAGCGCCGCGTACTGCACGTTGGTCAGCGGCGGGTCGGGCAGCAGGTCCGGGGCGAACTGGGCGACCGCCCGGGCCGATTTACCAGTCAGGAACAGGTTCCACAGACCGCGGCTGAGCGCTTCGGCCTTGAGGTCGGCGGTGACCGGCACCCGCTCCCACTGCTTACCCGCGGCGGCGGCGGCCTCGACCTGCTCGGCGTACACCGCCTCGGCCGGGTAGATCCGCTCGTCCATGAAGGTGAGAAGCTGTTTGCGCAGATCAAGCGTCCGGGCGTCGTAGCCGAAATCCATGGAGCAAAACCTTCCGGTGGGCGCTTCCACGTGGTGCGGGATCGGCACCAGGTTACCTACCCACCAGTACCGTTGTCCGCTGCGGGTTCCCAGGTCAGGCAAGCCCTGGTCAGGCGGGCCCCGGCCCGGCGGGCACAGTTCAGACGAGCAGCAGCCGGGCCAGGCGGCGGCCCGTCACGAGCAGGCCGGCCAGCCCGAGCGCGGCCAGGTAGGCCGCCCGCCACAGCAGGCCGGGGCCTGGCGCCCCCAGCACCAGGTCGCGCAGCAGCACGACGCCCTGGTACAGCGGCGTGCACTCGATGATCACCTGGAGCGGCCGGGGGTAGACGCTGAGCGGGTAGAACGTCGCGGAGAACAGGAAGAGCGGCATGCTGGCCAGGATCACGTAGTCGAAGTCCTGCCAGCTCTTCATGTACGTGGTGCCGGCCATGCCGACGGCGGCGAAGGCGAAGCCGATCAGCACCGCGCCCGGCACGGCGAGCACCGCCCACGGCGAGTGGACCAGCCCCAGCGCCAGCATGACCAGGGTGAACGCCACCGCGTAGATGGCACCGCGGATCAGCGCCCAGCCGATCTCCCCCAGCGCCAGCTGGGCCGGGCGGATCGGCGTGGCCAGGATCGCGTCGTACAGCTTGGCGTACTTGAGCCGGAAGAAGACGTTGAACGTCGAGTCGTACATCGCGCCGTTCATCGAGGACACGGCGAGCAGGCCGGGCGCGACGAACTCCCGGTACGGGACGAGGCGGCCGCCGGGCCCGGGCACCTTGCCGATCAGGACCCCGAGGCCGAGCCCCAGCGACAGCAGGTACAACAGCGGCTCGAAGACGCCGGAGGCGAACACCAGCCAGGCGTGCCGGTAGGCCCGGGCGTGCCGCTCGATCAGGCGCAGGCTGCCGGCGTCGGTCCCGGCCCGGCGCAGGCGGCCCAGCCGGCCCGCGGGCGGGAGCATCCGTCCGGTCGGCGGGAGCATCCGCGAGGCGGCGCTAGACATAGAGCCTCCGGCGGTAGCTGCGACCGCCGGCCCAGATTCCCGCGGCGGCCAGCACGGCCAGGTAGGCGACGTGAACGAGGGCGCCGGGCAGGTTCGCGGTCCCGAGGCTGAGGCCACGGCAGAGCGCGACACCGTGCCACAGCGGCGTGACGTAGGCGATCGCGCGGAGCCAGCCGGGCAGCTGGGACAGCGGGAAGAACGTGCCGGAGAACAGCATCAGCGGCATCATGACGAACCGGAACAGGTAGGCGAACGTGGTCTCGGTCTTCAGCAGGACCGCCCAGGCCGCGATCGGGGCGGCGAAGGCGAGCCCGGTGAGCGTCGCGGCCGGCCAGGCCAGCACTACCCACGGCGACCTGGTGGCGCCGAACGCCCATATGTACACGGTGACCAGGGCGGTGTTCATGGCGATGCGCATGGTCATGAACATCAGGTGGCCGCGGTAGATATCGCCCGGGCGCAGCGGCGTGGCCTGCGCGGCCAGGTAGATCCGGTTCCACTTGACCGAGCCGAACACGGGATAGCTGGCCTCGCCCATGGCCGTGTTCATCGCGCCCGAGGCCAGGATGGCCGGGGCCACGAAGGCCAGGTAGCTCACCCCGCCCAGGCTCGCCGCCCCGTGCTTGTTCACCAGGGTCCCCAGGCCGAACCCCAGCGCCCCCAGGTAGAACAGCGGCCCGAGCACGCTCGACCAGATGCTGGACCGCCAGATCCGCCGGTACACCGTCAGCCAGCACTGGAAGGCCCGGACCACTAGTCCTCCAGCCTGCGGCCGGTCAGGTGCAGGAAGACATCCTCGAGCGTGCCCCGGCGGACCAGCGAGGTGAGGGGCTCCAGGCCGGTCTCGCGGACGGCGGCCAGGGCCTCGTCCCCGTCGGTGACGTAGAGGAGGATACGGTCGGCAAGCAGCTCGGCCCGTTCGGCCGGAAAATCTTTGAGCTTGTCCCCGGCCTGCTCGTGCAGTTCCGGGTCGAACCGCAGCTCGAGGACCTCCGGCGAGCAGTAGCGGGCGATCAGGTCGCGGGGTGACCCCTCGGCCGCGAACCTCCCGTGGTCCATCACCACCAGCCGGTCGCAGAGCTGTTCCGCCTCGTCCATGTAGTGGGTGGTCAGGATCAGCGTGACGCCGCGCTGCTTGAGCCGGAACAGCCGGTCCCAGACCACGTGCCTGGCCTGCGGGTCCAGCCCGGTGGTGGGCTCGTCGAGGATCAGGATCTCCGGCTCGTTGATGAGCGAGCGGGCGATCGTCAGGCGCCGCTTGAGCCCGCCCGACAACGGGTCGACCTTGTCGGCCGCGCGGTCCGCGAGCTGGACGAAGTCGAGCAGCGCGGCGGTCCGCTCCCTGATGACCTTGCGGGGCAGGCCGAAGTACCGGCCGTAGACGAGCAGGTTCTCCCGCACCGTCAGCTCGACGTCGAGGGTGTCTTCCTGCGGGACCACGCCGAGCCTGGCCCTGATCGCGGACCCGTCCCGGACCGGATCGAGGCCGAGGATGGCCAGCTCGCCGCTCGTCGGCGGCGAGACGCAGCCGATCATCCGCATCGTGGAGGATTTTCCGGCGCCGTTAGGCCCGAGGAAGCCGAAGGCCTCACCGCGGTACAGGTCGAAATCGATCCCGGCGACCGCCGTGAAATCCTCGAACCGCTTGGTCAGGCCGCGCGCGCGGACGAGCACTTCACCCTGGGACACTCGATGCACGCTACCTGGACGGTGTGACATTTCTCGAACCGTTTACTGTATGGACGTGGCCTCACCTGGGTGCGCGGTAAGGTCGGACTAGCCGGGAAGGACCGATCTAAGGACGAAGCGAGTGGGTCTCATCCGCGATCTCTACACCCGATTCCGGGTGCTGATACATGAGGCAGCCAAGTTCGGCACGGTCGGGATCATCGCCTTCTTCATCACCATCGGCGGTGCCAACGGGCTGCACTACGGGGTGGGGCTCGGCCCGCTCACCTCGGTGACGATAGCTACCGTCTTCGCGACCATGTTCGCGTTCCTGGGCAACAAGCTGTGGGCCTTCCGGCACCGGAAGGGCAATCACTGGGGCCGCGAGTCCGTTCTGTTCTTCGTGTTCAACGGCATCGGGCTGCTCATCCAGCTCGGTGTCGTCGCGGCCGTCACGCACGGGCTCGGCCTGAACGACAAGTTCTCCTACAACCTGGCCAATGTCGCCGGCGTCGGCGTGGCCACCATCTTCCGGCTGTACTGCTACCGCCGCTGGGTGTTCCTGATGGCGGACGACGCGCTGCAGCAGGAGCGGCTCGAGCCGGAGACCACGGGCCGGTAGATCGCCCGGCGGTCCTCCGGGCCTGGGGTATCCGGCTCAGGCGCAGCCGCGCTCGGCGGAGAGGCTCAAAGGGGCTTTGAGGGCCGCGGCCTGCCCGGCCTTCGTCAGGTAGCCCACCGCGGCCATCCGGCCGATGACGTGGACCAGCCGGGTCCGGGCCTGCCGCGGGTAGGTCAGCGGGTCGTCGTAGGTGGGGGCGTTCACTACCCCGGCCAGCATGGCCGCCTGAACCAGGGTCAGCCGGCCCGGCTCGCGGCCGAAGTAACCGCAGCTCGCCGCCTGCAGGCCGTAGTAGCCGTGGCCGTAGTAGGCGACCTCCGCGTACATCCGCAGGATCTCCGGCCGGGTGTAGGCCTGGTTGAGCTTGACCGCGATCGCGAGCTGCTTGACGTCGTTGACGAAGCCGCTGCGGCCGCCCGTGTACAGGTTCTTGGCCAGCTGCTGGTCGATCGTGCTGCCGCCCTGATCCTGGCGGCCGGTGATCCGGGAGACCGCGACCCGGACCATCGCCAGCGGGTCCACGCCGGGGTCGGAGTTGAACCTGTGGTCCTCGGTCGCGATCAGGGCCTGCGCGAAGTACGCCGGGACCACGGGGCCCGGATAGGCGATGTGGCGGGCCTGCGCCTGAGCCCGCGTCAGCGCCGTGGCCTGGCTCGCCGGCGGGGTCAGCGCGAAAAGCAGGCCGACCGCCGCTGCGAAGGCCACGACGAGGGCCAGCAGGACTTTGACGATCCGGACGGCGATCCTGAACCGCCTGCGGGTCCGCAGCGGCCGGGTCGGGCCGGTCGCCCCGCCGGATCCACCCGGTCCCCCGCGCGCGAAGCCGCCGCTCCCGGAGCCGTCTCCGGCGGAGGCTGAGCGCTGAGTCCCGAGTGCTCCCAACTGCCCCCGCCCTTCCGTGTGGTGCGCCGCGGCATACCGCTGTCGGTACTACAACGAGCGCGGCACCGGCGCCATGCCCGGCACATCGTAACTTTCCCTTCCGACCGGAATCACGCATCGGCGGGCGGCGGCGCGGCGTTCCGGGCTACGGGTTCGGGGCGGCCTCGTTCCGAGCGGGGGACCGGTTGCGCTAAGCTGACTGAGCCTGCTCGGGTACAGCGGGCGTACGCCGTCCGCGGTTTGGTGATGGCGTGGCGGGACGTGGCCCAGCTTGGTTAAGGCGCCTGACTGGGGGTCAGGAGAACGGCGGTTCGAATCCGCCCGTCCCGACTTAGTTTTATTCGAACCAATAGTCGAAATGACGGTCCTGACTGTTACGGTGCCGTCATGGCTAGATCTTCAAAATCCGAACCTATCTGGTCCGATGCCCAGCTGATCAAGGCGGTGGCGGCATCGCGATCATGGCGTGGCGTCAGCAGGGAACTCGGCTTGGACGTAACCTCCGCCGGGCCCGTGCAGGCCATCAGGCACCGGGTCACGCAGCTGGGGCTCGATACCTCGCATTTCACCGGACAACGCACCTGGTCAGACGCCAAGCTCGCGCAGGCCGCTCCCCAAGCCCGGTCCTGGAGCGGGCTGCTGGCCGCCCTCGACGTCAAATCCACGTCCAGGGCCTACCAGAACCGCGTGAGAGCTCACGCCGTACACCTCGGATTGGATCTCAGCCACCTTGATGATCGGGCCTGGGAACTTGCCTGCCAGCCTAGACCGGAGCCGGCGCTGGCGAATTTGCGGGATGCGGCGACGATGCTCGCCGCATGCTGGTTCTCGCTCTGCGGCTTCGGCTCGGCCATCCCCGTGGAACCAGCGATATACGACCTGCTGGTATCGATGCCGGACGGAATCAAGCGGGTCCAGGTCAAGACGACCACGTATTACGGCAAGAGCGGATGGCAAGTCGTGGTGGGCAGAAGACCCTATTCGGAAGGCAACAGGAAAGGGCTGGTTCCCTACGACCCCGAACTGATCGACTGGTTCTTTATCGTGGACGGCGAACTCGCCATGTATCTCATCCCGGCCGAGATCATAGCCGGCCGGGTCGGCATCTTGCTGCGGACTTACACCAGGTACATCGTCGGCAATGCTTCCGGGCTCATGGCATCGAAGGCCGCGTGATGGGGTGCTCGGCTGGCGGAGGTGAGGCGGACGCTCTCCGGGCCAGCCGGGTTGCGGCCGCCGG